>ONEU01000006.1 GCA_900316925.1 uncultured Eubacteriales bacterium | reverse complement strand
ACCCTTCTCACCCATTCCCACGGCAATGATCTGCGGATGATAACGGACATACAACTGTCTGACAAAATCCTCCGCTGCACACGGCAGCTTCTCATCACTCAGGAATAAGATATCGGCATTCTCCATGAAGTCACGATTGTACTCGTCCTCAATATCACTCAACACATGAACATCCGTTGCCGTCAGAACACCCTGCTCCCTGGCTGACTGTATCAGCCTGCGGTTGAAATTGATGTTGCACAGAACGGCAATCTCACAGCTTTTCAGTTCCTGCTCCAGGTCTGTAGGGTCAACAAGCTGCTCCTGGATGTCCTTGAGATCACAATAGATTTGCCGCTTGCCCTGCGGGTCATACAATACTGCCGATACCGGAGTGCTTTCCAGACACTGACGGATCTTTCCGCTCCCGATCCGCTCCTGTTCCAGCTGTCTGAGAATCCTTCCGGCTTCTTCATCCCTTCCCAGACAGGACACCAACGTGACTTCATCCCCTAATGCGGTGAGCGCTTTGGCAATATTGAACCCCACTCCCGAAACATGGGAGCTGATTCCGAAAAACGGATAGTCGATCGGATAATAGTTGATAGGAAATCCCCTGACAGAAACAGTTGTCTCTACATTCAGAAGACCTGATACCAGTATGTTCATGCTCATCCCTCCTGTATGGTCGTCCACGATCAGAACGCATCGTCAAGCTCCAGGCGCATATACACTACCTCCTGGTAACCGGAATAGCGGGAAAGAAAATCCCGCGGATTCCTGCCGTATTCCACAAAGCCAGCGTGGCGGTACATTGCCAATGCCCTTTCGTTTTCCGCTACAACCTCCAGCTCCATCTGTCGGAAGCCGGCTTCCTTTGCACATCTGATGCAAGCATCCATCAATGCTTTTCCGATGCCCAGTCCCCAGAACTCCTGCGCTACACTAACACCGAAATCACACCGGTGCCGCAGCTTCTCATGCTTTCCGACTACCTCAATACCTGCCAGCCCCACCGTTTTTCCGTCCACCTCGGCAAGGATCTCGATCTGGTTGCTGCTGTCTGTCTTCTCCTGCAGATACTTCCCCTCCTCTTCGGCAGTAAAGGTGATCTCGTCCGGATAGCTGAGCAGATAATCGGTCTCCTCATGGGTCAGAATAAAGTTTTCCAACGCTGTCTGACCATCCTCAAGGACTGCGTTGCGCAGAACACAGGTTCTGCCGTCCTTTAGTGTGATACTATCATGGTATTTCATGGTAATTCCCCTCTTTTCCGGCACAGCCGTCATCATTCCACGAAGACTGCTCTTTTTTGATAACATTTGTTATGTAACTATTGTTATTATATCCTCCCTTCCCTGTTTTGTCAAGAGTACAGACACAAATAACACGGAATCAATTCTGACCTGCCACTTCCCGGGGAAAACCTTTCCAAAATTCGCTGAGGGAGAAACCCTGCAGCAATTGATAAACACTATCTTTTCATCGTTGTTGACCAACGATTTGCAGGGACATTCAGGCAAGGAATCTTAAAAATCGATTTCCGTGCACCAATAATGCCTCTTCCCTGAAAAAAAAAACGCAGACACGAAAGCCGTATCTGCGTGTTTTGAAAATCATGTGTATCAGGTGAGCGTCACACCAATTTTGTAGTAACCGCTGAACTTCCACTCAACGATGGAAATGCTCATACCGGTTCCATCCGGACGCTGCGCTGCTACTGTGTTCATAATATTGCTCTTATTGGTATCGCTTGTCTGATAGATCAGCGTGAAGGTCATGGTGCCATTTTCATAGAAGTTTGCCATCGCACTCTTCATCTCTGACTCTGAGGTACAGAATGCATAGTCAGGATGCTCGGCCAGATCCTTCTCCTTCTCGATTGTCACCAGTCTCTCAACAGGCTGTGCGGTCGTACAGGTATTTGCAAAGCTCTCGGCATAATGGTTATCAATGAAGCCGTTGTCGGGAACCAGGAAGTACTTGTAGGAGATGTTATTGCCGGAAGATGTTCCGATCACCACCGGATCATCCCAGGTGACATCCACGTTGTACCAGTTGCCGTTGAGCTTCACCTGGTTCCAGGCGTGGGATTCCGTGCCGGTGCCGTTGAAGCCGACGCCCGTCACTCGGATCACTTCAAAGCCGACTCTCTCTGCCAGGGCTGCAAACACCTTGGCATAGCCGTCACAAACGGCCTTGCGGGTGTCGATAAATCCTTCGGCAGAATAGGAGGTCTCGGGAATATTACCGGTGCTGTAGCCCTCGCTGTCATACTCGGCATAATTAACCATCCAGTCATGGATCGCCTTGAGCTTTTCAAAGTCATCCATGTTCGGCGTGAGAATCGAATTCAGGATACTGTCAAGCTTCTCCTCGAAAAGTGCCTCCACGATGTTCAGCGAAATAAACGTTTCCGCAGAGTTGCCCTGTGCATCGGTCACTACAGAGCGCACCTCATAAGTACCGGCGGCGTTGGGCCTGAAGGAGAGGGTAGAAGCGGTGCTGCCGGAGCTGATGGTCGTCCAGCCGGAGTTGCCTGCAAGCCGGTAATAGCCTGCAAACTTCACCGTACCAATGCCGCCCTCATAGGTATTCACGAGCACAGCATCCGTACCGAGCTTGACGGTCTCTGACTCCAGATAGGAGGTGTTGACGATCTGTTGATCTCTGACGATGACGTTCATGGTTTTCTCCACAACATCCCCTGATGCATCCTTGACCAGGATACGGAAATTGAAGTCCATGGGAGATGAGAGGGTGATCTTCATAGAGGAGGTGGTGCTGTAATCCTTGAGGGTAGTCCAGTTGGTCTGCGAAGCGCCCTTATAATGGAAAGCGTAGGAATAGGGCTTGGTACCGCCTGTTGCAGATGCGGTCAGCAGGACGGTATCACCCGTCACAGCAAATGTCTTGTTCACCGTGGAGGTGTTGACGAAGCCCTCATTTACCGTAACGCGGAAATCCTTGGTCTTCACATTGCCCATGCTATCGGTGATCGTCACGCGGAGATCAAATTCACCGGTCTCGTTCGGAGTAAAGACAGCGCTCTTATCGTCACTGTTGTTTTTCAGGACTGACCAGTAATTTTCAGAGCCCTTCTTGTAGAAGTAAGCGTAGGTATATGTGCCGCTGCCGCCCTTTGCGGATGCTTTCAGTTCAATGCTTTCGCCCAGCTTGCAGGAGGTCTTGTTCACGGTGGAACTGTTGCTGAGTGCAGCCAGTACGTTGACGCTGAAGGATTTTGATTCTACATTACCAAGGTTATCCTTGATGCTGACGAGCCACTCATAGGTTCCGACAGATGAATACGGAATGGTAATCATAGAATTGGAGCCGAAATCCTGATAGGTGACCCACTCATTGTCGCCGGCAGCTCTTGTGTAGAACGCATAGGTATAGGAGGCGGACTGACCTCTGGCAGCGGCTGTGATAACGACTCGCTGTCCAACGGTAACTTCGGTAGCAGAGATGGTAGACTCATTCGTGAAGGCATTGTTCACGGTCAGGGTGAAGTCCTTGTTCACGGTCTCACCGGAAGCGTCTGTCACAGCGATCCGCAGCTCATACGAACCGGTGGATGTGGGGGTGAAGGGCACGCCGGGAGTCGGGACAACCGGAATCGGGATCCAGTCGCTGACGGTAGCTTCACGGTAGTAATAGCCGTAGGTATATTCACCGGCACCGCCGTTTGCTGCACCATTGAGGATGACGGTCTCACCCTTGAGGATGGAGGAAGCGCTGACGGTAGATTCATTGGTCAGTGCGGAGAGGACAGTCACATACAGAAGCTTCTCCGTTTCGCTGCCCAGGCTGTCCCTCACGGTCACACGGACGACATACTCGGTATCCCTGGCGGGTCTGATGACGGCCGTTGTGTCGGTACTGAAATTCTTGATGATCGTCCAGTTATCCTGCTGGGTCTGCTTGTAGGCATAAGCGTAGGTGTATCCGCCGCTGCCGCCCTGTGCAGAGCCCATGATGGTCACGCTGTCACCCTTGACGATGGATGTCTTGTCCAGCGTGGAGGTATTCACCGGTGCAGCAGTCACCTGAACGGTAAAGGCTGCTTCTGCTACGGTGTTCAGGCTGTCCTTTGCTTTCACCAGAACATCATAGCTGCCGGCTTCGTCAAAAGCAAGCTGTGCCGTTGTACGGTCGCCGTAATCCTGTGCCAGGGTCCAGTCGTTCTCATCAGCCTTCTTATAGTAGAATGCAAACTCATAGTCCTGGCTGCCGCCGGTTGCCGCACCGGTCACGGTCACGCTCTGGCCGGGAGCCACCATCGTCTTGTCGATCGAAGACGTATTGGAAAGTCCCTCCGTCACCTGCAGGCCGAGTCCCATATCTGCTGTATGGCCGGTGCTGTCACGGAGACGTACCAGAATGTTGTAGGAACCGACCTCTGTCATTACCTGTTCGGCGGTGGTGTCGCTGCTGAACTCCTTGATCATGTGAGATTCGGACTCGCCGTCCTTCTCATAGGAATACTCAAATTCGTAGCCGCCGATGCCGCCTTCAGCCTGTCCGTAGATTACCAGGGTCTGACCGGCAACCAAACGGCCGCTGTTCAGCTGTGTGTTATTCTGGAGGGGCTGGCGTACCTCTACCTCAAAGTACTTGGATACGACCTTGCCGCTCTTATCCTTAACATCCACACGGACATCATAAGCAACTACCGCACGGGGGGTAATCACCGCCGTGGTGGAAGTGCTGTAGCTCTTGGCATTGGTCCAGGTTTCCTGTGTCTTCTGCTTGTAATAGTAAGCGTAGGTATAACCCTCGCTGCCGCCGGTTGCCGCTCCGGTGAGGGTGACGGTCTCGCCCTTCACGATCTCGGTTGCATCAATCGTCGAAAGATTTGCAAGCTCCTCTGTCACGTTCAGGGCAAAGGTCTTCTCCACAACATTTTCAAGACTGTCCTTGACCTTTACGGACAGCTCATAAGTACCTGCCTCCGTCGGTGTGAAGGTCCAGGTATTATTGACAGTGTAGCCCTTGAGCAGCGACCAGGACTTATCGCCTGTGCGCTTGTAAAGATAACCGTACTTATACTCTTCGCTGCCGCCGGTTGCCCCGCCGGTGAGCGTCACCGTCTCGCCGACGGTAAGGGATGTCTTATCGACCGTGGAGGTGTTTTTCAGTACCGCTACCACCTTCACGCTCATGTCACTGACTGCCACATTTCCCATGGAATCCTTGACCTTCACGCGGATATCATAACTGCCGCTGCTCATCGGCGTGATGTCAGCCTTGTTATTGGTACCGTATTCCTGTGCACAGGTCCAGCCGGTATTCTCTGCTCTCTTATAATAGAAAGCATACTGCAGATCGCCGCTGCCGCCCTTACCGGTGGAAGTCACCGTCACAGCCTGTCCCTTTTCGATGGTTTCGCTGGAAAGTACGCACTGATTTTCCAGAGCCGGAAGTACCGTCAGAGAGAAGAACTTCTCGCTCACATGACCCATGGAGTCCTTCACACGAATCATGATATCATAATCTGTTGCCCCCATCGGCTCGAGGGTTGCCGATGCGGCTTCACTGTATTTCTGAACCGTTGACCAAGTTTTCTGACTGGTTCTCTTATAGTAATAGGCATACTGGTAGCCGCCGCTGCCGCCCTTGGCATCTCCCACCAGTGCGACACTCTGTCCCTTGAGGATGGTGGTCTTCTTCACGGAGGAATTATTCACCAGTACCGGCACAACCTGCAGGGTGAAATCCTTCTCGGTCACATTGCCTTCTCCGTCCTTCACCCGGACCCTCACATCATAATCCACGGCTGCGGTGGGAGTGATCTCCACAGAAGTGTCACTGCTGTAAGCCTTGGCAAGTGTCCAGTTCTCATTTGTGGCTCTCTTATAGTAATAGGCATACTGATAGATGCCGTTACCGCCGCTTGCGGCTCCCTTCACCGTCACGCTCTCGCCCTTGAAGATGTTCCCGGCGGAGATGCTGGAGTTGTTTTTCAGAGCCGGATATACCTGGAGGACAAAATCCTTTTTATCGACGTGTCCCATGGAATCCTTCGCGTTGATCCGCACATCATAGGAAACGGCTGCCAGCGGCTTGATCTCAATGGAGGTGCTGTCGCTGTATGCCTTGCCCAGCGTCCATTTGGTCTGGGTGCGTCTCTTATAATAGTACGCATAGGTGAAGCCTTCGCTGCCGCCGGTTGCTGCACCGGTCAGCGTTACACTCTCACCCTTGGTCACGGATGCTTTGGAGATCCTGGAAGTATTCTTGATAGCAGGCAGAACGCGCAGGGTAAGATACTTGCTCTCGATCTTGCCTTCGGCGTCCTTAACCTTGATGCACACATCATAATCTACTGCCGCAGTCGGTGTGATCGCAACGGTAGTGGCTTCACTAAATGCCTGCGCACAGCTATAGCCGGTATTGCTGGAACGCTTATAGTAGAAAGCGTATGTATAGCCGCCGGCTCCGCCCTTAGCTGCACCCTTCAGCGTCACGCTGTCACCCTTGAGGATGGTGCTCTTGGACATCCTGGAGGAATTCACCAGAGGAGCTTTGACGCTGATCTGGAGGTACTTCTTTGAAACCTTGCCGGTGCCGTCCTTCGCATGGACACAAATCTGATAGTCCACGGCTGCCTTCGGTGTGATATTCACCTGATCGTTGGTACTGAATTTCTGTGCCAGCGTCCAGCTGTTTTTCGATGCCTGCTTGTAATAAACCGCATACTGATAGCTGCCGGTGCCGTCCTCCGCAGAGCAGTTCACCGTAACAGGCTGACCCTTCAGCGCTTCGGTGGTGCTCATCGTTGAGGTATTCTGAAGCGTTTTATTCACCTGCAGATTCAGATACTTCTTCTCGATCTTTCCGGCAGCATCCTTTGCTCGCACACAGATCTCATATTCTGCCGCATACTGGGGTCTGATCGTCACAACAGCATTGGTGCTGTATTTCTGTGCGATGATCCAGTTGCTCTCCTGACCATGGCGGAAGTACACCGCATACTGGTAATCTCCTGCGCCGCCGCTGGCAGCACATCTTACCTTCACACTCTGTCCTTTGACAATTGTTTCTGCACTCAGGGCAGAGGTATTTGTCAGCACATTTTCATCCACAACCGCTATTGCCGCATGAACCACCGGTGTCAATGTTACCGGAAGGGCTGCCGCTGTTCCGGAAACCATGAGTGCCGCCATTGCGGATGCAAATGCTCGTTTCAGCATTCTTTTCTTCATGTCTGAAAACCTCCTTTTATTCCTGTTTTCTTTCTGAGGTGATTGATCCGCATCAAGTCAATCCTTGTCACTACGGTACGCTAACCAGGGAAATCACCTGCCAAAAAGCAAAGCAATACCATTTACGGTTACTATATTATAACAGAAATGTACGGAAAAATCAATCATAGATAGCAAATTTTAGGCAAAAAAACAGGACTGCCGCAAGTCTATGCGATAGTCCTGTTAACTGATTGTCCGGATGTACGGACAGCCTCCCCGTCGGCAGTCTGACCGATTCAAGGAAGCTGACAGCCTCTCCTGTTCCCCGTTATCATTTCAGAACGCTGATGAGCACGCCGGCTGCAACAGCGGAACCGATCACGCCTGCCACATTGGGACCCATTGCGTGCATGAGCAGGAAGTTGGCAGGATTTTCCTCCTGACCGACCTTCTGTGAGATACGGGCTGCCATCGGTACGGCGGATACACCGGCCGAACCAATGAGCGGATTGACCTTACCCTTGGTAGCCCAGCACATGATCTTGCCGAAGAGCACGCCGCAGGCAGTACCCAGGCAGAATGCGATCAGACCGAGGGCAATGATACCGAGGGTCTTGGGAGTGAGGAAGAGCGTGCCGCTGGCAGTCGCACCGACTGTCACCCCCAGGAAGATCGTAACAATGTTCATCAGCTCGTTCTGAGCGGTCTTGGCAATTCTGTCCACCACGCCGCTCTCCTTAAAGAGGTTGCCGAGCATCAGCATTCCCACAAGGGGTGCCGCATCCGGCAGGAGGATGGCCACCAGTACCACAACCACGATGGGGAAGATGATCTTCTCCAGCTTGGAAACCGGACGGAGCTGTCCCATCACAATGGAGCGCTCCTTCTTGGTGGTGAGCAGACGCATGATCGGCGGCTGGATAATGGGCACCAGCGCCATATAGGAATAAGCCGCCACGGCAATGGGGCCTAAGAGCTCCGGTGAGAGCTTTGAGGTAACGAAAATAGCCGTCGGACCGTCTGCACCGCCGATGATTGCGATAGAACCGGCTTCATTGGTCTGGAAGCCCAGCAGGATAGCGCCGATGAACGTGATAAAGATACCGATCTGGGCAGCAGCGCCGAGAATAAAGCTCTTGGGATTGGCAATCAACGGACCGAAGTCGGTCATGGCGCCGATGCCGAGGAAAATCAGGGGCGGGAAGATTCCCAGGTGTACGCCCTGATACAGATAATAGAACAAACCGCCGTTCTGTGTCACGTTATAGACAACAGAACCGTCTGCCATTGTTGTTTTGATATATGCATTCGGATCGAGGTTCGCCGCTAACAACTGTTCTTCGGTCATAAACTGGGTAACAGGGTTCCCCATGATCGACGGGAAAATATTCACCAGCATCATACCAAAGGCGATGGGCAGCAGCAGCAGCGGTTCGTACTGTTTCTTGATGGCCAGGAACATCAGCACAAAAGAAATGGCTATCATCACATAGTTTTCCCATTGAAGCGTGGCAAGTCCCGAAGAATAAAACAGCTCTTTGATGATCTCACCGAGTTGAGAGAAAATATCCATCAATTGTCTTCCTTTCTGTTAGGTTTCTTCATGTCAGAAGGGTCTGGTATTATCCACCACACCTGCTCTGCCCCATGCGGAGCGTGCAGGCCGGGAACGCTTCACAGATCGGATCCGGCCGTGAGCGCTGCTGCCGTATACTGCGTCAACAGCCGCTGCAATCACCGCGATGATCTCTCCGGGAATCTCGCCGTCCTCTGCCGCATCTCCGAATACCACCGGAGCGGCAGCCGGCGGAGGCTCCACGGCATCCACCACGACCTTCTTCTTTTTCTGTTTATGCTTCTCAGACGCACCCTGCGCCGCCTGAATGAGCTTGCCATAGATGGTGATGATCGCAATCAGCAGGATCAGCACCACAAACACGATGATAAAGCCGGCCAACAACAGCGTCAGCGCCAATATCAGTCTATCTGAATCAACATTCATATCATTCCCACCTTTATCAGAGTTTTCCGTTTCGTATCTGAATCACAGGCTCAGATCAGGGCACAGACGGCGTCGCCCATCTCGGTGGTCGATACCTTCTTCGTTCCCTCGGTGTAGATATCGGGGGTCCTGGTAGTTTTCAGCACCTCTGCTACGGCTGCTTCAATGGCGTCGGCTGCTGCCGGCTCGTCCAGAGAGTAGCGGAGCATCATGGCTACGGACAGGATGGTTGCCAGAGGATTGGCAATGCCCTGACCCGCAATATCCGGAGCGGAACCGTGGATCGGCTCGTACATTCCCAGCTTGGTGCTGTTGAGACTTGCGGATGCCAGCATACCGATGGAACCGCTGATCATGGAGGCTTCGTCGGAAAGAATATCGCCGAAGATATTGGAGGTCACAATCACGTCGAACTGCTTCGGGTTGCGGACCAGCTGCATGGCACAGTTATCCACATACAGGTGGTTCAGCTCCACCTCGGGATATTCCTTAGAAAGACGGATCATGGTCTCTCTCCACAGACGGGAGGAATCCAGTACGTTTGCCTTGTCCACACTGGTCAGCTTCTTGTTGCGCTTCATGGCCATATCGAAAGCCACTCTGCCGATGCGCTCAATCTCATTGACGTTATATTTTTCGGTGTCGTAAGCAGCAGGTACGCCGTCCTCCTCGAACTTTCCTCTCTTGCCGAAGTAAATGCCGCCGGTCAGCTCTCTGACGATCATAATATCCATGGCCTCACCGATGATCTCGCTCTTGAGCGGAGACGCATTTTTCAGCGGCTCAAAGATCACTGCCGGACGAAGGTTGGCAAACAGGCCGAGCGCTCCTCTGATGCCGAGCAAACCTGCTTCGGGACGGTTATTGCCGGGCTGGGTATCCCACTTGGGGCCGCCCACCGCACCCAGCAGAACGGAGTCGGAAGCCAGACATTTATCAATGGTTTCCTGGGGGAGCGGCACGCCGGTAGCGTCAATGGCACAGCCTCCCAGCAGCGCTTCCGTATAGGTGATCTGAAAGCCAAATTTTGCCGCAGTCTTGTCCAGTACCTTCACGGCCTCGTTTACGATCTCCGGTCCGATACCGTCGCCTTTCAGCAAGGTGATGTTGTAGTTCTTCATCTGATTATCTCCTTTTTTTCTTTTTCGTTGCGATATTGATTATTTGAAATAAGCGACGCCGCTTTCAAAGATCTGCTGATCCTTCTCAAAAGGTACATTGAAATAAAGGTTGTCGCCCTTTCTTTCGGAATGGCCCATCTTGCCCAGTACACGGCCGTCGGGACTGGTAATACCCTCGATAGCACAGACGGATCCGTTGGGATTGTAGGTAATATTGTCAGCCACACTGCCGTCGGGGGCAACATACTGTGTAGCGACCTGTCCGTTGGCAATGAGGGTTCTGAGCATATCGTCATTGGCGACAAATCTGCCCTCGCCGTGTGAGATCGGCACGGCAAAGATATCACCGGCATTGACCTTCGAGAACCAGGGAGATTTCACAGAGGTCACTCTTGTATAGGCCATGCAGGAAATATGTCTGCCGACGGTATTGAAGGTAAGGGTCGGGTCTGTCTCCTTCAGTTCGGTAATCTCGCCGTAAGGCACCAGTCCCAGTTTGATGAGTGCCTGGAAGCCGTTGCAGATACCGAGCATCAGACCGTCACGCTGTTTGAGCAGCTTGTTGACAGCCTCCGACACACGGGGGTTACGGAAGGTGGTGGCAATGAACTTGCCGGAGCCGTCCGGCTCGTCACCGCCGGAAAATCCGCCGGGCAGCATGATCATCTGTGACTCTCCGATCAGACGCACCATCTCATCAATTGTCTCTTCAATGGCGGCAGGCGTCAGGTTCCTCACGATCAGAAGCTGCGGGTCTGCACCGGCCTTGGCAAAGGCTCTTGCCGTATCCACTTCGCAGTTCGTACCCGGGAATACCGGGATGAATACCTTCGGCTTGGCGGTACGGATGGCAGGAGATGCGGTATTGCGCTCCGTATAGAGCGGGATATCGAACCGGTTCTTCGGGCAGGCAGCCTTCACCGGGAATACACCCTCTAACTTGCCTGTCCAGCTTTCGATCAGTTCACGAATGGGAAGTGCGGTTCCGTTCACGGTAATCTGACCGTTATCGACAGTCGTGCCCAGTTCATAGGAAACCACGCTGCCATCAAGCGCTGCACCGTCAGCCAGCTCCAGAATCAAGGAACCATTGAGCGGAGCAAACAGCTCATCGTTGGTCAGTTCTTTTGCAAAGGTGAAGCCGATCTCGTTACCGAAGCTCATTTTAGCAACGGCAGCAGCGGCACCGCCCTCATGCACGGTGGAAGCGGCCAGTACCTTGCCGCTGTTCATCAGCGCAAAGACAGCCTTGTACATTGCTTTCAGTTTATCCCAATCCGGCATCAGGGACTGCTTGTCCTCCGGCACCGGAACATAAATGACTTTTGAGCCGCTCTTCTTGAACTCAGCCGACACGGTTTTGGAAGCCTTGGTCATGGCAACAGCAAAGCTCACAAGGGTTGGCGGTACATCCAGGTCCTCAAAGGAACCGGACATACTGTCCTTACCGCCGATGGACGGCAGACCCAGGTGGATCTGAGCAGCCAGAGAGCCCAGCAGGGCAGCGGCAGGCTTGCCCCAGCGGGACGGTACATCATGCAGACGCTCGAAATATTCCTGGAAGGTCAGTCTTGCTGTCATGGGATCAGCACCGATTGCCAGCAGCTTGGAAAGGGACTCCACCACGGCATAAGCCGCACCGTGGAAGGGGCTCCAGCGTGAAATACCCGGAATATAGCCATAAGCCATTGCCGTTGCATCATCGGTCTCACCCTCCAGCAGGGGCAGCTTGGCAGCCATTGCCTCCTGGGGAGTGAGCTGTGTCACGCCGCCAAAGGGCATGAGCACGGTTGCTGCTCCGATGCTGGAGTCGAACCGCTCGCAAAGTCCCTTCTGAGAGCAAACCTCCAGTCTTGAAAGGTTCGCTTTGAAGGCGGCTGCGGCATCCATGCCATCCAGAGCCGTCGGTGCCTTGCGGCGGTAGCAGTTATCTGCATCGGGAGCGGTGATATACGCCTCGGCAGTCTGGGTGACGCCGTTCGTGTTCAGGAAGCTCCTGCTCAGGTCAACAATGACCTTGCCTCTCCACTGCATGGTGAGTCTGGGTGATTCGGTCACCACTGCCACAGCGGTTGCTTCCAGGTTTTCTTTATCTGCCTCGGCAATAAAGGTTTCAACATCCTTGGGATCCAGCACTACTGCCATTCTCTCCTGGGATTCGGAGATGGCCAGCTCGGTGCCGTCAAGGCCTTCGTATTTCTTGGTAACTTTATCCAGATCGACAGTCAGACCGTCTGCCAGCTCGCCGATGGCCACGCACACACCGCCGGCGCCGAAATCGTTACAGCGCTTGATAAGGGTGGATACCTTGTCGTTCCGGAACAGTCTCTGTATTTTTCTCTCGGTGGGAGGATTACCCTTCTGCACCTCGGCGCCGCAGGTCTCGATCGAATCGGTGGTATGTGCCTTGGAAGAGCCGGTAGCTCCGCCGCAGCCGTCACGTCCGGTTCTGCCGCCCAACAGTACGATGATATCATCCGGAGCCGGCACCTCACGCACCACATTGGCTTTCGGTGATGCACCGATCACGGCACCGATCTCCAGGCGCTTTGCCACATAACCCTGATCGTACAGCTCTGTCACCTGACCGGTAGCCAGACCGATCTGGTTGCCGTAGGAGCTGTAGCCAGCAGCCGCTCCCGTGGTGATTTTCCGGGAGGGCAGCTTGCCGGGCATCGTCTGTTCAAAGGGGATGGTCGGGTCGCCTGAACCGGTCACACGCATGGCCTGGTACACATACGCACGGCCGGACAGCGGGTCACGGATGGCTCCGCCCAGGCAGGTGGCTGCACCGCCGAACGGTTCGATCTCGGTGGGATGGTTATGTGTCTCGTTCTTAAACTGCACCAGCCACTGTTCGGTCTTGCCGTCAATGGTCACCGGCACTTCAATGGAGCAGGCATTGATCTCGTCGCTCAGGTCGAGATCAGGAATCATGCCTCTCTTTTTCAGCAGCTTCATACCGGTGAGCGCCATATCCATGAGGGAGACGTCTCTTTTGGTATTCTTGCCGTAAAGCTCGTCACGGCTTGCATAATATAAGGTAAGGGCGTCCTCAATCGTCTTGGTGAGCGCACCCTTCTCAATCTCAATCTTTTCCAGTCTTGTCAGGAAGGTCGTATGGCGGCAGTGATCCGACCAATAAGTGTCGATCACCCGCAGCTCGGTGACGGTAGGATCTCTGTGTTCCTCGTCACGGAAATAGTCACGGCAGAATTTCAGGTCTGCCAGGGTCATTGCAAAGCCCATGGATCCGTAATACTTCTGCATCTCTTCGTCATTCCAGCCGATAAAGCCCTCCACCACGGCGACATCTGCCGGCACGTCGGCTCTCATATCCAGAGATTCCGGCTTTTCGAGGGATGCCAGGCGGGATTCCACGGGGTTAATCAGATAATGCTGGATCTTTGCAAAATCAGCGTCGCTGATATCTCCCTTGACAGCGATCAGCTTGGCACTGACCACCTGGGGTCTTTCGCCCTGGGTGAGAAGCTGTACGCACTGGGCAGCCGAATCCGCACGCTGGTCATACTGTCCGGGCAGGTATTCCATTGCAAACATGCGGAAGTCCTTATCCTCCGGCAGAGTCTCCTCATACACCTTATCGGCGTTTGTTTCACTCAGGATCGTATTCTTGGCACCCTCAAAGCTGGCGCCCTCCAATCCGCTGATATCATAGCGGTTGATGATCCTCACCTGCTCAATTGCTGTCAGTCCCAGGTTATTCCTCAGATCAGCCATCAGGTTGGCAGCTTCTACATCGAAGCCTTCTCTTTTTTCTACAAATATTCTTCTTACTGCAGCCATAAACTCCACCTATCTCTTCGCATTTGTTTTTCCATGTTCCTCAGAACACAAGCTTACTGTTTATTCTACCATATTCTCTTCCTTTTTTCAAGGAGATTGACAGTACCAAAATCAAAATAAAGAAGTTTAAAGGAGTTTCGCTCTCTGCGGAGAGCGAGTCGGGGGGACTTTCACGAGAAAGTCCCCCCGACTCCCCCGAAAGCGGCGGTGTGGGAGATTCTATATTCCGGGATGGTAACAACAAACCCCAACACACCCGAAAGTTGCACCGCCGTTGCCGCAAACTCACCCGATTAACAATTCGGCGGTTTTAGGAAGGGGGGCCGGGGGACAACCCTTTTTCCGCCGGAAAAGGGTTATCCCCCAGAAAACTGCCCGGCATAAACAATCTCCGTGGTATTTCCGGGTTTATTT
>ONEU01000147.1 GCA_900316925.1 uncultured Eubacteriales bacterium | reverse complement strand
TGATCTCGTTGCCGAGCTGGAGGCATCTGATATACTCGTTCAGGCCGGAAGACATCAAAGCCCCGGCCTGCAGCCCAAGGTCTCCCGCCACCGGAATCTCTCCCGTCTTCACATGGCCGTTGGAGATGGGCCAGCGCATCCGGTCAAAGTATGGATGATTGACAAAGGCCTCGATGCTGAACGCATAGGAATATTCATAGCGCGGCGGATCATAGCTGACAGACCTGCCTTCCTGGTCCTTTGTCATCAGTTCACGGCGGTTCTCGTCAATTTCCAGGTCGCAGCCGGTTACCTGGCTGAATTCCAGGACATCCAGGTTGGCCTCGGAAAGCTTCGAGGAGGAAGTCACCATGAACTTTTTCGTATCCTCATCGATCAGCAGACGGGTATGTTTCCCGATGCAGCGTGTCTGATGGAAGGCCGCAACCGCTTTTCGGTTCTCCTCCCGATACGCCAGCTGCTCCGCAATTTCCTCTTTGGTACTCTGCCGTCTCTCACTGAACCAGGGAGAGAGCTTTGCGGCACAGTCCTTGCACATGTTCCCGTCTTCCAGCTTTTTGTTCCCGAGCAGACCGATCTTTGCACCGCAGAAATCACATGTTTTTTTGTCAAACAGTCCCATGATGAGCCTCTTTTCTCCTTTTATTCTTTCAAGCTGTACCGGCTAAACGAGCATAGGGGACATTAAAAGAGACCTCAATCTTGCGCAGATAGTCCAGCACAAGCTCCTTGTGATCAATATGGGACGTCGCCAGCGCAGTAAAACGGACGATCGCGTTCATCGGCGTGCGGATATCATGGGATATGTTGTTCAGGAAGGTGGCCTTTGCCCGGTTGGCGTGTTCCGCAGCGACCAGCGCATCTGCCAGCGCGCCTCTCTGTGTGCGGTCCTCACGGACCGTCTTGGTTACGTCACTGTAATATCCCCGCAGAAGCTGTTTCCCGTTTTCATCGGCCGTCACGGTACCGCCGAAGCGCACATACATTTCATGACCGTCCGGATGAATCCAACGGAATAAGGCTCCTTTCCTTTGAATATTTCAAATACTGCCTTCAGGTCCATCGCTTCCCGGCTTCTCTTCCGATAAGCTTTGTCCTTCGGCAGGGCGGGGATGATCGCAGTGCCGTGCATCTCTTTAATTTATTTTGCCTGTCTACGTGGACAGGGGCTGATTACCGGTTCACTGAACCGCTGCTGCGCTGTGGGCGCGTCAAGCAGATCGACGGCGGTCTAAGCCAGTACGGCGGCGCCGATTTCGATACAGTTCTCGTCAAAGAGGACACGGTCCGAGTGCAGAGAACAGACTCTGCTGTCATCTGCCACCCGGGCGCCGAGATTGCGGGAAAAGGTGCGGCAGGTTCCCTGCATAACGGCGTCTCCTGGCACAATGTTGTAGGCGGAACCGGAGACACAGATTCCGTACGGGACCATAATGAAAGCATGCCGCGTTTCACACAAATCTGTTAAATTCGATACGCTTACGTAAAAAATGATAGCAATCTGCCATATCGGTGTGCTATACTGCCTTGGTGACACAGGCTTGTAAATAATAGAATAAGCAGAGAAATTCGGTCTGAAATTCTCTACTACCAACAGCGAAGAGGAT
Source organism: uncultured Eubacteriales bacterium (assembly GCA_900316925.1). Classification (GTDB taxonomy): domain Bacteria; phylum Bacillota; class Clostridia; order Oscillospirales; family Acutalibacteraceae; genus UBA1213. Next base: position 5,031 of record ONEU01000147.1, on the reverse strand, counting down.
CTGAAGAAATGTCTGCGGGCGGGGGCGCCGCCGTGATCCGTGTCGGGGGTGACAACACGGAGACCGGAAGACGTGGTATCTTCTGCTCTCTTCAAGACTACCGGGAAGAATCTCTGACGTACGTGAATGAACATGCATTAATAATGTATTAGTATCCTTCATCCGGGTGAAAATGTCAAGGAATATTTTCCATAAGCATAAGCACAAGAGACGGTTTTCTGAGCCAGGTACCGGAGAAATTGAGACTGGTAATGGAGAAGGTCAAGGTGACGGAAAATACAGGCATGCAGATGAACTGCTCACCACGGAAGAACTGCTTCTGGCAGAGGCAATTCGAAGGTGAATGGATAACCCGGAGCTGGCGGAATGCTACCGGGAAAAAGGAAATAATACGTACAGAACAGCTGAAAATGAGTGCAATTGCCGGGCTATGCACGCAGATCATTGAAAACTAAAAAACCATAAACAGACGGACATATGAAAAAGAGAATTGCGTTAGTTATGAATACCCTTTCAGACGGTGGAACTGAAAGGATGATTTCCAATCTCAGCAGAGGTTTATCAGAAAAATATGATATTGATATTGTTTTGAATGACGATTACCACATAGATTATCCATTTAAAGGCAGGATCATCTCACTTGAGCTGCCTCATAAACTGGAACGTATGGGGATGATCTATCAGGTATTGGCGCTTATAAAAAGAACATATATATTGCGGCGGCTGAAGAGGCATAAGAAATATTCCGCAGTTGTTTCTTTTTCGGAGATGACAAGCATTGCGAATGTGCTGAGCGGAAACAGAGATGTAAAAACAATCGTCTCTGTGCGTAATGCCATCGATATGCAAAAGAAAAGCGGTCAGAAGCAAAAACTGATCTTGCCGGTGGCCATGCTTTTCCTGTGCCGAAATGCGGACCTTACGGTAAGCTGCTCAAAGGAGATTGCGGATGATCTCGTGGAACACTATGGACTTCCATCCAGGAAGAGCAGAGTAATCTATAATGGATTGGAATTGTCAACGATCAGAGAAAAAGCAAACAAGAGTCTCCCGCCGGCAGGAGAATCAGCTTTTCCCGAAAGAAAGACAATTATAACGGTTGGAAGAATGACACTCCAAAAAGGCCAGTGGCACCTGCTGAATGCGGTTAAAATTCTGCATGACAAGGGAATTCCTGCCCAATTGATCATTCTGGGAGATGGTAAACTGAGGCCGATTCTTGAGGAGCGGGCCAGAAAACTTGGAATATCTGATTATGTCAATATGCCCGGTTTCATGGAGAACCCGTATCAGAATATGGCACTTGCAGATGTGTTTGTAATGCCATCGCTTTATGAAGGATTCAGCAACGCCATACTGGAAGCGCTGGCTTGCGGTGTCCCTGTTATTTCAACGGATCATAAAACAGGCGCAAGGGAAATTCTGGCGCCGGATAGCGATTACAGACAGAAAATAACGGACAGAATTGATCTGTGCGAGTATGGCATTTTGGTACCGGTATGCAATGGAGATCTTAAACTCACTTTTGATTTGTTTTCAAAGGAAGAAGATTTACTGGCAGATGCGCTTAGGATGATTCTTACAGACACTAAACTGGCTGAGCGCTACAGACAGGCTTCTCTCGAGAGAGCGGAACAGTTGAATATGGAAGCAGTATGTCAGCAATGGATCAGTTTGCTGGAGGAAAGGTGACAGGATATGAGGATGAACTGCGATCATTGTTCTGCTGGGAGGAATGGTGTGCTGTAACCGAGTAGAGAGAAGTTTCATTGACACAATATAGGAGATCATCAGAAATCCGTATCGCTTTGCGGAGACGGCATTTTGCCATCAAAATAGGCCTAATAAGCAAGTTCCCCATTAAAAAGCAACTGCGAGTGGGAACTTGCTTATTGGCCTCCATTTTCGTTTTCAAGACAAGAGCGTGAAATCGAAGATATAGATTAGTACCCGGGACGACAGGACGGTGAAAAGCAGCACAATGGCTCTTTCAAAACTCCTGCTTAATGACAGAAATCGGTTGTTCAAAAAAGAAGCATTAACGGCCGGATCGGCAGCAAATATCTGCTCTGCACCCCTGTAATATACGACACCTCGTGGTTGGACCAGGTCAGCATCATGGCAAAGGATAAATAGAAACACCCCTCTAACCGCAGCTCCCGAACAAAGGTAGAGCCACCTTTGACAGCCCCCGACTGTCCTCCACTTGAATTCGAATAACAGAAAGTACCAGCAGGACATAGAATGCTTCCGCACACCATTCCGGCAGTTTCATAGTAAGCGCGCTCATGAGGTAGCCTACTGCGCAGCGCAGCCACATGCATAATTCCCTGTCTATTGTATTGCGTAGTAACGCGAAAGTGTGAAATGGGCGTTTGATCACCTCTTCCTGTGAAAGAGGTGATCGTTTGCTAACAGAATTCTCCATAATTCGTACAATCACTGGCTATTGAACAAGAAGGATAAACGCTGCAGCACAAATCCCAAGCAAAAGAAAGAGTCCATATTTTTCATGCTTACTTATATACCGCGCGGTTGGGATAGCCAAAAACAGCAACAGCAGGAACAAATAAGCGTTCTTCACTGGTGCAAGAAGAACCGTGAGAATCATAATCCACAGATATTCCCGCCGGGAGATCCGTTGCTTCTCCATGCAGGCCTTCTGCAGACAAGCGCTCAGAATGAAAGAGAGGCCATTTACAAACGCATCATAAGGGTAAGAAGCTGCTTGCTGTACTGCCATCGGAACACATCATCATTGCGTTTATTCATTATATCTGATACAATGATCGCAAAAGTCATTCTCGTAGAATACTGTCTCATACATGGGAAGAAAAACAATGATAGTTTATGACGATTTACGACCGGTACCCCTTTTTAAACCATATTTTGAAGCATGCGGGGAACATCACGCAAATCATTTTCGAAATGTGCTGGCTTTACTAATCTTTCGTTCTCGTTTGCGCAGATGGTTCTCCGTAAATGATCTGTTCGAATGGCCGGATTTTTCTCCGGATGACAACACACTCATTGTTTTTGACACGCACACCGGTCTCCATTATCTACACTGGTTGGAAGCCGCTTTCCCGGAAAAGCGCATCATACTTTGGCATTGGAATCCTGTAATGGTTCCCGGCTTGATCACCAAGACAACCGACCGTGTCGAAAAATGGACTTATTCCAGAAAAGATGCGGAAAAATGGGGCATGCGTCTTAACACGCAATTTTTCTTTGACTGTTTTGCGCACGAGGCAGCTGAATATGCAGCCATGCCACCGGCTCATCCTCCCAGGGCTCTCTTCATTGGACGTAACAAGGGACGAGCCAAGCAGTTGGAGGAGTTGAAGACAAAACTGGAGAGCGCTGGGGCCATATGTGATTTTCGCATTATCCCGCCACCAAAGATAAACTATCTAGCCTCTCTTCGGGAAAAACTGATTCCATATCGCGAGGTCATCGATGCGGTGGAACAATCCAGTATTATTATCGATTTATATGCTGACCCAACGGGTGGACTGTCCCTTCGTGCTCTGGAAGCTCTGTTTTTTTGCCGGAAGCTCATCACCAATCGATCATTGATGCGTGATGAGGATTTTTACGACCGGAGGAACATATATATTCTAGGAGAGGATGACCGTACGCTACAGACGTTTTTAGCCGAGCCCATTGCCGCGCCAAATCCGGAGATTCGAAATAAGTACCTTTTCTCAAACTGGCTCAAACGATTTCAAATAGAGGAGAGCAGGAAATGACAGCGAACAGCACTTTTAATCGTGAGAGTTACCTGATGATGGTGCAGGGGTTGGAGTTGATGGCGGATCATTATAAGCATGCTTGGAAGGAAACAGGCTGGGTACGGCTCAACCGTCTGTATGCGGATTATGGTCTGCGGCTCGGTTTTGTATGGTTTCATGAGCAGCTCGTAAAGTTCTCAAACGGCATAGGTAAGGAACTGGCATTTTATAGAAAGCTACCGAAAATCGATTGCCGCAGCCTAAAGACGATTCGCAGTCTTTTGAAAAAGAGAAGAGAAGAGAAGCGGATAAAGTCAAGAGGTGTTTATCAACCACGAGTCCGCCTATCCTATGAGCCCGAACGGTATTTCCGTAATGGAAAAATAGCTGTTTATATCGCCATGTTTGGTGGATATGATCAGATCATGGAGCCCATTATACATCCGGACAATGTCGATTACTTCATTCTTTCGGACAAGCCTGTCTCTTCCAGCAGCAAGTGGAAAACCATTGATTATAGACGCTATATTCCTTCAGCCTATACGGAAGACCCCATACTGTGTAACCGATGGTGTAAAATGCACCCTCATATTCTGTTCCCGGACTATGATACTTCCATTTATCTGGACAGCAATATCATGGTGGTCTCTGATCTGACTCCTCTGGTTACCTTTATGGATAACTTTCCTGTCTCCATGTTCCGCCACAGAGGAAGAAGCTGTGTATACCAAGAATTGCAGACCTGTATAGAACGCGGGCTGGACACGAAAGAGAATTTACAGCAACATGAAAAGCGGATACGTGATCAGGGTATTCCGGAGAACTGGGGGTTACTGGAAGCCCCGGTGATTGCACGCTGCCATCATGATGAACGATGTAAAATGCTGATGAATACCTGGTGGGACAATTTTCTGTCCGGCTCACGCCGTGATCAGATTTCTCTGATCGAAACCCTGTGGCAGCACGGGATTCAGCCTCAGCAGCTGGCCACACTCGGACCCAACGTCTACCTATGCAATTTATTTGTAAAAATCGGGCACAGAAGAATTGTGAGGAAACGCTGATGCCGGTTCTGGAAAAGAATAGTCGTAAAGCTGCACCATATTACTGCTGTTGCTGTCCGTTTCGCTTTGCCTCATCAAGCACAGCCTTGTTGTTTCGCTTCCTCTGGAGGTAAGATACCGTGCTGACGATTTGTTAATGATCGAATCGGCCGAACAGCTGCTCCAGGGGCATTGGCTGGGTGACTACCATTCCATCATTCTTATGAAGGGGATGTTTTGAAGAGAATTTGCGG
>ONEU01000145.1 GCA_900316925.1 uncultured Eubacteriales bacterium | reverse complement strand
TCATCGTCTATGAAAAAGGTGCTTAAAATCATCGCAAGGATCGTCTGTTTTCTCCTCCTCTCCATTCTGATCGGCTACAACGTCGTTCTTCTGAATGCGAAGTTCGTCCTGCACGAACAGCTTCCGATGATCAACGGCTGCGGACACGTCATCGTCCTGTCGGGAAGTATGCAGCCCGCCTTTGACGTCAACGATCTGCTGATTGTCCAGCACTGCGACAGCTATGAACCCGGCGATATCATTACCTTTGTGGACAAAAGCAACGTTCTGGTCACCCACCGGCTGATCCGGATCGACGAGGAAAACGTCACATTTATCTCTAAGGGTGATGCCAATAACATCCAGGACCCTGAAATGCAGACAGAGAGAATCAAAGGAAAGGTCATCCACATCATTCCCAAAGCAGGAGCAGTCATTGCTTTTCTGCAGAATCCTTTCTGTGTGGCCATCATTCTGGTCACAACACTAATATTGATGGAGCTTTCCTACAGCCGTTCAAAAAAGCGCAAGAACCAGGATATAGATAAGCTCCGTGAAGAGATTGAAAGACTGAAACAAGCCAAAAACAACCAGTCTCCACCTCCCTCATAGCTCTGCCCGGCACTCAACACAAGCAATATGGTCATTTCTCTGCAAAAAGAAGCAGTTAATGCTTGACGAGTGAAGGTAAAGCGGTTATAATGGACCAAAAGGAAAAACCATTCACGATAATATGAGAATGTGGAGGAGAGTAATATGTTTCTGAATCAGTTAAAGCCGGAGGAGAAAGAATTATTCCTGGAGCTGAGTGCCAACGCCGTGATGGCAAACGGCGAATTTGACCAGGACGAGATGGAAACCGTGGCTAAGCTCTGCTATGAGATGATGATGCCGAACCATCTGCCGGATACCAACAAGCCTCTGGATGTCATCCTGGAGGAGATCAATGAGATGGCTACCGTCCAGGAAAGGAACATCATCGTATTTGAGCTGTTCACGCTGCTGGGCTCCGACGAGAACCATGACTCCAAGGAAATGGACTACATGGATTATGTGGCCTATAAGCTGGAGGTCAACGACGATAAATATCAGCACCTCAGAAGTCTTTCACGGCTCCGCGAGCTCCTCAATAAGGAACTCAATACGGCTATCTGCCGCTGATGTCTGTACCGATCCCTTTCCGGGCAGGAGTTCACTCTCCTGCCCGTTTTTTGCGTGCGGTTCAGTTTTTGAGGAGCCCGTGAAGATTGCCGCGCATCCGGGAAAGCACCCTTTGTGAAGAAAATTCATCTCAATTTTGTCAACTCGCCGTTTACAATCCCGACGGAATATTGTATAATATCTGTAGAAACGTACCATGAAGGAGGGGTCTGTATGGCTAATTTTTGTACCAACTGCGGTAAACCCGTTCTGAAAACCGATAAATACTGTACCGAATGCGGTCAGCGTATCCAGGAGGGCTTCCTGCCGGGTGTCCGACAGGGGATGGTGCCCTTCAAGCCGGTGTTCTTCGGCACCTATAAGCCGTCCGCTTCTCCCCAAGGCAATATCCCGTTTCCCTGGATGGCAATGCTTTTCTTCTTTAGCTGAGCAGAGCCGCATTATGTTCAAACAGGAGGATTTGCAACAATGAAACTGTTAGCGCTCGGCGATTTTGTAATCAAGGAACTGAAAAAGAAGTACCCCGTGAAGGAATTGGATATCGGTGAGGACAGCCGGCTGCGTGCCAAGGGCATAAAAATGTCTGTCAGGAGCTTTGAAGCGGAGGGCATGGGACATTTGTGTCTGCTTTCCATGAAGTTTCTCGGCGGTATTGCCAAAATGGAGACCGTCGTGCTTGCTCCCTGCTGCAAAGATGTCCCGCTGCTGAACATCGACAGCATTCAGGTATTCGGAAAGAAGACAAGACTTGTCGAATTATATGACACCCTGCTTGTCCCCTCGGACGGGACTCTCGAGCGGCGCTGTGACGGCATCAAGCGGCAGGACAGCGACTTAGAGAACTACGAACCGGACGAGAAGCAATGGTCAGATTCCCTGCGGTACCCCTGCAGCTATGCCAAGAAGGACAAGGCTGCCAGTACCCGCACGGATCAGTCGTGTCTGAAGATCATGCAGGTCTATTCGGAAGAGCTGGACCGTGCACCGGCGTGTGACGCCGAAGCAAAAGCCGAAAAAATCCGTGAATTTGCCGAAGGACTTCTGGAGCATGGCGGTCCTGCCGTTGACGCCGTGCGCAAATCATTTGGCGAAGAAACCACCAGACGTCTTGTCCTGGAACACATGTACAGCTGCGGCGCCCC
>ONEU01000122.1 GCA_900316925.1 uncultured Eubacteriales bacterium | reverse complement strand
TGTCATCCTGTCCAAGGGACAGGGAAATTACGAGTCCCTTACCGGACAGGGGCGGCACATCTTTTACTCATTTTTGTGCAAGTGTGAGCTGTTTACCGACCGGTTCCGGGTGCCGCGCCTGACCGGTATCTTCACCGAGGAACGATGACCGGCAGAACATCAGAATACAGAAAAGAAATGACCCCCGAAAATCAGCGTTCGTCTGACTTTCGGGGGTCAATTGGTGGATGAGCGATCATTACCTGCCGCGGGAACCGTTTCAGGGAGCGGGAGCTTCCGATTTTCCCAGGAATGTTCGGATACGGTCAAACCTGCCGGCAAGGTACAGATAGCCGAACAGGGCTTCCATGCCGGTGGCAGTATGGTAGTCGGAGGAAGAGGCGTTTTTGGGGGTATGGGAGGTATGGGCATTGCGTCCCCGCCGGAAAATATCCGCTTCCTCTTCGGTGAGCAGCGGCTCGATTTTTTCATACAGTGCCGCCTGTGCTTCACACCGCACCCGTTCCACCTTGAGTTTATTCAATTCCTTGACGGGTCTGTTGGCGGCGCAGACAATCTCCTCACGCACAAACAGGTCAAATACGCCGTCACCGACAAAAGCCAGTGTCAGCGGACTGAGCTGCTTCGGGTCACAGTCATATTCCGTTAATCGTCCCAAGATGCTTCCTCCTATCGGTTGTATTATTCTACAAAATCAAATTCCACATCATACATACTCACGGTATCGCCCTCGCGGATACCGGCTTCCTTCAGGGCGTCGATCACGCCGGAGCTGATGAGCACTCTCTGGAAGTATTGCAGCGACTCGGAATCATCAAAATTGATGGTACGGAGCAGCCGCAGCAGCCACTCGCCCTCAACAAAGTAAACCTCGTCGTGCTTCGTCACGGTGACCTTCTGTCTGCCCAGCTCCTCCTCCGGAATAACCGGCGCAGGCTCGGCTTCATAGCGGGTGATCGGCGGGAGCTTGGAAAGCTGTTCCTGAATGGCTTTCAGCAGCGGCTCCACCTGATAGGCAATGGCCGCCATGATGGGGAAGAAGCGGTAGCCGCGTTCTTCGACGTAGCGTTTGAAATCCTCCACCGTTTCGTCATCGGTGAGATCGCATTTATTGCCGGCAACGATCATCGGGCGTTCTGCCAGTTCGGGATTGAACTTCCGCAGCTCATCGTTGATGGTCTCGAAATCCTTTTTCGGGTCACGTCCCTCGCTGCCGGATACATCTACAATGTGCACCAGCAGGCGGCAGCGTTCCACATGACGCAGGAACTGGTGTCCCAATCCCGTGCCGTCGTGAGCGCCTTCGATCAGTCCGGGGATATCGGCCATGACGAAGGAAGAGCCCTCGTCCATTCTCACTACGCCTAAAACGGGGGTGATGGTGGTAAAGTGATAGTTGGCAATAATAGGCTTTGCCTCGCTGACCACCGAGATGAAGGTGGATTTTCCCACATTCGGGAATCCCACAATACCAACATCCGCCAACAGCTTGAGCTCGAGCTGAACCTCGTAGGATTCTCCGGGCAGTCCGGGCTTGGCGAAGCGGGGTGTCTGACGGGTGGGGGTAGCAAAATGGATATTGCCCCAGCCGCCCTTGCCGCCCTTTGCTACAATGACAGGCTCGTCGTCGGAGATATCGGCGAGGATCCTGCCGCTCTCGGCTTCACGGATCACGGTACCCTTGGGAACACGGATGATCAGATCCTCTGCCTTTTTACCGTTGCAGCGGCCGCCTCTGCCGTTTTCGCCCTTTTGAGCGGTATATTTGCGTTTGTAACGGAAGTCGGCCAGGGTGGACAGGTTACTGTCGGCGACAAATACGATGTTACCGCCCCTGCCGCCGTCACCGCCGTCAGGACCGCCTGATGCCACATATTTTTCCCGGTGGAAAGCAACAGCGCCGTCGCCGCCGTCTCCTGCCTTGATGAAGATTTTTGCAATATCAACAAACATTCCGTGCAGCCTCCTTGTCAGAAGATAGGTATCGTTACGGGATGCAGATGAGCAGATGGAAGTCCGCATCCCAAATGGATTTATGAAAGAACCCTCCTGCCGCAGCCGGGTGAAGCGGCAGGGGCAGGATTTCTCTAACAAAAAAGAGCTCCGACTACTGCCGAAGCTCTGCTTGTGTTGTGGTTATTACTGCTCAACAGCGTAAACAGAAACCTGCTTGCGGTCACGACCCACACGCTCAAACTTTACGTTGCCGTCAATCTTAGCGAAGAGGGAATCATCAGAGCCACGGCCAACATTGTTGCCGGGATGGATGTGAGTGCCGCGCTGCTTGACCAGGATATTACCTGCCTTTACAAACTGGCCGTCGGCACGCTTTGTACCAAGACGCTTGGCTTCGGAATCACGGCCGTTCTTTGTGGAACCGCCGCCCTTTTTATGAGCGAACAACTGAACATTGATTCTAAGCATTACATTACACCTCCGTATGTGTTACCTTTAAATAATTCGGGTACTGCTCCTCCGTATTCATAAGATGGAGCCTGAGTCCTTCGAGAACCACTCTGCAAGAGCCGGCATCATTTTCGTTCACACGCACCAGCATATCACCGTCGCCGTCTGCTGCCTGTGCATCCACCCCGATGATCTCGGTGATGGTATTGGCGGCCATATAGGCTGCCGAGGAAACAAATGCGCACAGGATATCACTTCCGGCCTCTGCCATCCCGGAATGTCCGTGGATATGGAAGCCCAGGAGCTTACCGTCCGGTGCTGTCAGAAATTCTGCGCGGATCATTATGCTTCGATTGCTTCGATCTGGACCTTTGTGTAGAACTGTCTGTGTCCCATCTTACGTTTCTCGCCTTTTTTGGGCTTATAGGTGAACACGGTGATCTTCTTACCCTTACCGGTCTTGAGCACCTTACCTGTTACCTTAGCGCCCTCCACATAGGGAGAACCTACCTTGAAGCCGTCGTCAGTGCTGACTGCAACAACCTTGAAGTCAACAGTTGCATCATTTTCGGCATCAAGCTTTTCCACGAATACAATGTCACCGTTAGCAACCTTGTACTGCTTACCGCCTGTTTCGATTACTGCGTACATATTGGCACCTACCTGTTATAAACTCGCTGCCGGGGGCGGAGCAAGGCTCGCTTGAAAAGCCCGCAGCATGCGGCTCTATTATCATACCATACAAATCCGGCTTTGTCAACCGTCACATGCCTGAAACACGGAAATCAAACAGTAACCATAATTGTCATAGAGACGTCAATTTCCAAACACATCTAAGATCTTTTTAACAGCAAACGGCTTTGCGTATTTTATCTGTTGGTCACTAATGAAGACGGAATCATTTTCCACAGGCTCAATTTTCATGGCAGGATAAACTGTAATATACTTTGTCATACCATGTTGATTGACAGCGATACATCCGTCATCGTAACAAACATCAATACCATATGAACGCACTATACTCT
>ONEU01000142.1 GCA_900316925.1 uncultured Eubacteriales bacterium | reverse complement strand
GAAGTTCGCAGAGGATGAAGCCGCCGCAGATGCAGTAGAGGACATCATCAGAAATCTGCCTGCCGCCGAGGATATCACCCTTGACGACAAGGAAGCTGTCGAAGAGGCGAGAGCCGCTTACGACGCGCTGACTCACGACCAGAAGCTGCTGGTCAACCTGACCGACAGAATCGACCTCGTAAGAGCAGAAGCCGCTATCCAGAAGCTCGAGAAAGACGTCAACGCCGCCGAGACCGTTGCGGCTATGATCGAAGATCTGCCCGAAGCTGAGGACGTTACCCTTGACGACGCGAGAGACATTCTCGCCGCTCGCGCCGCTTATGAGGCGCTGACCGACGACCAGAAGGCTCTGATCGACGAGGATACCCTCAAGAAGCTGACTGACGCTGAGGACGCGCTCCTCGACAACGCCGCCGCTGAGATCGTCAAGGCGATGATCAATAGTCTGCCTGACGCTGACGACGTGACCATGAACGACAAGCCCGCTATCGAGGCCGCAAGAGCCGCCTACGACAACCTGACCGACGCCCAGAAGGCGAAGATCGATGAAGATACCTACAAGAAGCTCACCGACGCTGAAGAAGCATTGAATAGCCTCTTCCTCCTTGGCGATGTTGACAACGACGGTGAAGTGACCGCTCTTGATGCGACATGGATCCAGCGCCTGAACGCTGACATGGAGCTCGGTATCGAGATCAACGAGAAGGCTGCCGACGTCGACGGCGACGGTGAGATCACCGTCCTCGACGCGACCCTGATCCAGCGCTACGTCGCTGAGATCCCGGTGCTCTACCCGATCGGCGAGTACGTCTGATCGCTGAATAAGGCTTAAGACAACGCATAAACACATCGGAGGATGGAGCTCGTCTCCATCCTCTTTTTTTATGCCCAAGAATCGTGAAGTTATTTTGCACGGCATATTTTTATCCCGCAGTATGAGGATTCTCTCCGCTTTGAGACTGTGACAGCCGGGGAAGAGGGGAGAGAAAAAACCGACAACACTCATCGACCCACGAGAGAAAACAGAATCCCTGCTTGTTTTATCATTTTTTAGGTGTATGTTAGATGTGGATTTGAACATTGCATAACGATGGCAGATTATTTGTAGATGTTTTGGTTGAATTTTTTCTGACAATAAAAGAGAAAAGGCTCCGGAAATCGCTTTCCGAAGCCTAAACTGACTGGCAGGGGCAGAAGGACTTGAACCCTCGGCACGCGGTTTTGGAGACCGCTGCTCTACCAACTGAGCTATACCCCTTTGACAACGTAAACTATGATACCATATCTTTGTATGTTTGTCAAGGCTTTTTGAATAAAATTCCGATATGACAGCAAAATTTTTTCTAAAACGTGAATCAGCGTATAATGCACTTTTAATAGGGTCATAATAATGACGGAGGTGCAGAAAATGATCCACGAAAAGAGAAACAGCAGTTATCGAACGAAGAAGAGCAAGAAGAATATCGGTTTTTATATTGCGCTTGCCATCTGTGTGGTGACAGTAGCCGGAGCGGCCTGGACTACTTACGGGAGCGTAATGGAATATCACGGTGAGACAGAAAGCAGTCAGCAAGAGGAACTGCCGGCGGGGAATGATGTGAGCGGAGAGAAATATCATTCCGGTGAGCCGGAGGAGAACAGCACAGAGAGCAGCACAGAGAGTAGTGAGGAAGAGAGCAGCGGCGTGGAAAGCGAGGGAAGTGCTGATGAAGCCAATACCGAGCCGGAAGAGCCGACGTATTGTCCGCCGGTAGAGGAGGGAAAGACGATCAAGCCCTACAGTCCCCAGGACCCGCTGTTTTCCAGAACGACCTCCGACTGGCGCACTCATCCGGGAATGGATATCAGTGCCGAAGAGGGATGTGCGGTCCGCTCCATGACAGACGGAGTAGTGAAGTCGGTGAGTAAGAATGAGATGCTGGGCAATATGATCTGCATCCAGAGCGACAGCTATGAGATCCGCTACTGCGGAATGAGTGAGAAGCCGATTGTAAGTGAGGGGAATCATGTCCAGGCGGGGGATACCATCGGGTATGTCGGTCTTGTCCCCGGAGAACTGTTGGATGACAGCCATATCCACATTGAAGTCCGGCATGACGGAGAGCTGATTGATCCGGATACCCTTGCGCTCAATAAATGAAACAAAAAACAGCACGGTCGCTCCGAAGAGGAGAAGCCGTGCTGTTGTGTTATCAGATTTTCTTAAAGCGGGGGATGAGCTTGCCGTCCTGATCGACATACTGATAGAAGATGGCGGAGGGACGTGCCCAGATTTTTCCCTCACCGCCGACTTCACGATAGATGACCAGTTCTTCGGAGGTCTCGCTGTCCTTTGCCAGGCAGATGAGCTCATACTCACCGCCCTTGAAATGACGGTATTTACCCGGTGCGCCAACCTCAGGCAGGGGCTCCGGCTTTTCCTCGAAGGTTTCGATAGCAGCTTCCGGTGCATGATCTGCAGGAGCGGCATCGGGGGTGACAGCGACAACCTGCTCCGCAGCATCGGGATACTCCGGTGCATCGCCGTTGGTGAGTACCAGAACTCTTGTGCCGTGAGCGGGAATGTCAATATTCGCATAGCTGTCATTGAACTCATAAACCGTCTTGCCGTCAAATACATCAAACAGCTTACAGCCGCCGTCAGTACGGAAGCCGAGGCTGAAGTCGCTGTCGGAGAGGTTCACGGCAACATAGACCGTTTCGCCCTCAAACTTGCGCTTGAACACGAGCTGTTCATTGCGAATGACCGTGTTTTCAAAGCTGCCATACTGCAAAGCCTTATACTTTCTGCGGACAGCGCCCAGACGGCACACATGGCGGAAGAGATTGTTGTCCTGGATATCGCTGACGTTTACGCAGGGACGCAGGGGATAGTCATACTCGGTATTACTCTTTTTGCCCTGGATTCCCCATTCACTGCCGTAGTAGACAGCCGGGACACCGGGCATGAAGTATTCCACGGTATAGCAGTTCTTGATATTCTCAGCTTCCCTGACCGTGCTGGCAATACGGTTAACATCGTGGTTATCCACAAAGTTGTAGGTGTAGATGTTGTGATAGATACCGCCGTTAGCGAACTGACGGTTCAGGGAATGTGCGATCTCGAAATAGTTATGGTCATTGTGGGAGGAGTAAATACCCTTGTAGCACTCGTAGTTGGTGCAGGAATCCAGCAGATCGGGATTGGCCAGACGAGCGTAATCACCGTGGATGATCTCGCCCATGAGCCAGAACTGTGGATCCTTGCTCTTGCAGAAGTATTTCAGTTCACGGAGGAAATCCTGATCCATACAATAAGCAACGTCAAGACGCAGGCCGTCGATCTGGAATTTCTCCATCCACATAGCCACAGCATCAAAGATGTGCTTTTTGACATCCGGATGGCGCAGGTTGAGCTTTACGAGGTCGTAGTTGCCTTCCCAGCCCTCGTACCAGAAGGGATCACCCCAGGGGCTGTTGCCGCCGAAGTTAAGATTCTGGAACCAGGAGCAATAGGGAGAGCCCTGTTTCTTTTCACGGACATCATTGAAAGCCCAGAAGCCTCTGCCGACATGGTTAAATACGCCGTCAAGGACCACACGGATGCCGTTGTCGTGCAGGGCACGGCAGATTCTGGCAAAGCTTTCGTTGTCTCCGAGACGGTTGTCAATATGATAATAATCATTCGTATCATACCCGTGGGTAGTAGACATGAAAACAGGACCGAAATAGACGGCATTCACGTGCATTTCTTTCAGATGCGGGATAAAGTCGATGACCTTATCGAGACGGTACTCAAGCTGACCGTCATTGATCCTCGGTGCGCCGCAAAAGCCCAGCGGATAGATGTGATAAAAAATAGATTCGTTGACCCAATACATGATGTTGACGTTCCTTTCGATGCGGGATTGATATTGTCGTCACAAACGACTCGATTATTATAGCACATAATAACATAAAACGCAAGAACTTTTTCAGGGTTTTTGTAAAAAATGACAGATTATCTTGGCGTGGCGCAGGATCCGCCCGTTGACGACACAGGGAAAAAACTTTCGCCAGGATTTGACACCGCCGCTTCCTATCCTATATAATGATGGGTAAGAAATAACGTATGAAAGGGCGGTCGTGTGATGAAAAAAGTCTCAGCTATCGTACTGGCAATGGTACTGGCGCTCTGTGCCGTGCCCGGGTGCAATACGGCTCCGGCGCAGGAATCCGGACAGAGCACCGTGCAGAGCAGTTTATCTGAAACCACGGAGGAATCCTCCGGACAGACCGGTGCGCCGGAGAGCTCCGGGGAAGAAAGTTCCGCCGCTGCATCTGTCAGTCAGCAGTCGCCGGAATCCTCCGGTCAGCCGCAAAGCAGCGGTACACAGCAGAGCAGTAAATCACAGCAAAGCAGTCAGTCCCAGCAGAGCAG
>ONEU01000141.1 GCA_900316925.1 uncultured Eubacteriales bacterium | reverse complement strand
GCGTAGGAATATTCATAGCGCGGCGGATCATAGCTGACCGACCTGCCTTCCTGGTCCTTTGTCATCAGTTCACGGCGGTCCTCGTCAATTTCCAGATTGCAGCCGGTTACCTGACTGAAATCCAGGACGTCCGGGTTGGCCTCGGAAAGCTTCGAAGAGGAAGTCACCATGAACTTTTTCGCATCCTCATCGATCAGCAGTCGGGTATATTTCCCGATGCTGCGTGTCTGATGGAAGGCCGCGACCGCGTTTCTGTTCTCCTCCCGATATGCCAGCTGTTCCGCAATTTCCTGTTTGGTGCTCTGCCTTCTCTCCCTGAACCAGGGAGAGAGCTTCGCGGCACAGTCCTTGCACATGTTGCCGTCTTCCAGCTTTTTGTTTCCCAGCAGACCGATCTTGGCGCCGCAGAAATCACACGTTTTTTTGTCAAACAGTCCCATAATGAGCTCCTTTCTTCCTTCTAATTCTTTCAGCCTCTTTCTGTCAATGAGTATAGAGGACTGCGGAACAAAAGTCAACTCATGGTGATGTCTGTCCTGCCCTCCTTCAGGCGTGCCGTGGATGACTGCAGCAGCACGGCAGGGATTCCGGGAAACTTCTTATATGCCGAATACCGCGCCCGCGATTCTTTTCCCTGCCGCGGTTTTCATCACGGTATTCTGAAGGTGTTTCATTTTCTCGCCGCCCCAGCCTTTTTCACAGGCGTTCACGATGAGGTCGGCCTCAATCAGGATCTGATAATCCGGCCCGTCAATCGCATTGAGCGTATGGTGATGCCCGACAAGCCAGGCAACCCGCTCGATTTGCTCCGCCGTCAGTCCGGTATCCGCCAGGAACTCCCGGGCCATCGGCGCGCCCATTGTTTCCTGCAGCTTGTGATCGGTGCGGCCGGATTCATCCCGGATCGCCGGGCAGGCAATGTCATGCGTGATCGCGGCAACAACCAGGAGGAACTGGGTTTCGGGTTCCAGATGCTCCAGTTCGCCGATTGTCTTGGCATAGGTCCACACGGCGATCAGGTGACTGATGTCGTGCAGGCTTCCGTCACTGAAGCGGATCATCTTTTCCATGATTTCTGAAATCGTCATTTTCTCACGTCCAAACATAATATTCCGGGAAGCCGGCCTTGCAGTATTCGCCGTTCTCCCCCGCAAAGTATAGCACCCTCCGGCTCAGCCGTCCATGCCTTTCTCACCCGGCTGCAATTTGTTGTCCCTTCGTCATATCTGTGGTATGCTTGTACCATCTGAAGGAAAAGGAAGGAAACGCAAAGGCGATCACCGAAGAGGATATCAGCTGAACACGGCAGATAACGGGCATCTTCATCAAGGCCGCTGTGATGGATGACGGCGGGTATACGGGTATATAAAAAGCAGGTCCTTTCGGACCTGCTTTCTTGCTTATGTGATTGTAGAGGATATCACTCGCGGCCCATGCGCTTCTTGGTGATGAGCAGGATGCCTGCGGCGATGACCAGAACGGAGCCGACGACGTAGAAGATCGTGGTACCGATACCACCGGTGCTGGGAAGCTCAGTGCCGGAGTTATTGACGACAGTAGATGTCTGCTCGAGGTTTGTAGCGGTGTAGTCACCGGCCGCAATCGTGAAGGTGGAGTCTGCAGCCTTGTTGTAACCGGAAGGAACAGTCTTTTCAACAAGCGTGTAGGTACCATCAGCGAGGCCTTTGAATGCCGGGACAGTGCCCTGTGCATCAGATTTGTACTCGGTAGCATCATCAATGCTGTCAACCCAGATCACACCTGCGGGTTCAGCATCTTTCGCAGGAACGTAGCCTTCTTCACCCTCTGTTCCCTGAGCTTCCGTGGCAGGAACAGCTGCTGCATTATACTTGTAATACTTACCAGCACTGTTTTTGATTACGAATCCAGCGCCTGCAAGGGCTTTTCCTTCGCCATCCTGCTTGGTCACCGTGAATTTAGCGTTATAGACCTTAACTGTATCGCCCTCGGTGGTGTGACCATCGCCGTAATCAAGTGTAGCAGTATTTTCTGCTACATTGACAGTCAAAGCGTCAGAAGTAACCGTCGCGGAGTACGTGATCGTGATGGTGGCGCTGTCTGCAAGAGCTGCCAGCCAGTCATTATCGAAGGAAACTGTAATCGTGTCACCCGTAGCTGTAGTGGTAATAAAGGTCTCGTTTTCAGCCTCAGTGTTGATGCTGCTGCTTGCAGTAACGGCGCTTCCACCAACGGAAACAGCCACATCATTCTTATAGCTGAGGCCAGAGTCCATAACGTCGTGGAACACGTAGTTGGTTGCACCCTTGACCTTGACGATATCAACAGAGAAGTTTACGGTCGTGCCGACCTGAGCGAGTGCGTTTTCACCTGCTGCATCCAGGCTGCCATCGCCAACACCGGTGATGCTCTTATCAGGGGGACCAGGAATGCTGTTCTTATCTTCAACAGAGGCATTCGGATTGGTGCTGTCTACGGTTACGACCGTACCAGTTGTGGTGCTGATGTAATAATAGCCATACTCAAGACCTGTAATCTGGAGAGTACCATCAGACGGTTTTGCTTTGAATGTGCCAATGCTGTCTGTCGCATAAGCAGCAATTGCAGTAAGGGCGGCTTCAGTCAGATCTGCTTTTGCAGTGATAGTTCCGCGTACACCACCGACGAAATCGGTTCCTGCAGTCTGGCCTTCAGGAAGTGGATCTGGATCAGCGGTAAAAGTACCGTAGTGAACGTTTCCGCCATCGTCAACCAGGAAGCCTGCGGTCTTCATCGCATCTGAGAGAGCGCCGTTTGTGGCGTTGATCTTATAGGAGATCGCAGATGAAGTGCCATTGTTGGTCGCATCAAATACCTTGTATACCGTGTATGTGATTTCTTCGTCTGTTCCAGCATTATCTGTCGGCAGGGTAATGGTGATGCTGGCGCTACCACCCTTACCAGAATCTGCCGTTGCCGCAGCAAATGCCGCTGTGATTCCCATGCTCATTACCAGAGCCATAATGAGCACGATGCCAAGAAGTTTTGTGAATTTCTTCATGCTTTTTTCCTTTCTGAAT
>ONEU01000140.1 GCA_900316925.1 uncultured Eubacteriales bacterium | reverse complement strand
GCCATTTCCTTCGGCAGGCCGCACTGATGGAGTTTCAGTTCCGGGCCTACGACGATAACGGAACGGCCGGAGTAGTCAACGCGCTTACCCAAGAGGTTCTGACGGAAACGTCCCTGCTTACCTTTCAGCATATCCGACAGGGATTTCAATGCACGGTTATTCGGACCGGTCACCGGTCTGCCGCGACGGCCGTTGTCGATCAGGGCATCCACGGCTTCCTGCAGCATACGCTTCTCGTTGCGGATGATGATATCGGGAGCATTGAGCTCCAGCAGTCTGTTCAGACGGTTATTACGATTGATTACACGACGATAGAGGTCGTTGAGGTCAGAGGTAGCGAAACGGCCGCCGTCGAGCTGTACCATGGGACGGATATCCGGCGGGATCACCGGGATCACGTCGAGCACCATCCACTCAGGACGGTTGCCGGACAGACGGAAGGATTCCACGACTTCCAGACGCTTGAGAATACGCACACGCTTCTGACCGGAGGAGTTTTCCAGCTCCTCCTTCAGTTCCTCGGAGAGCTTTTCAAGGTCGATCTCCTTGAGCAGCTTCTGGATGGCCTCCGCACCCATGAGTGCTTCAAAGTCATCCTCATATTTTTCCTTCATGTCCCTGTAATCCTTCTCGGAGAGGCACTGCTGCTTGGAAAGCTCACGGGCAGCCTCACTGTCGGGATCCACATAGGTCACGATGTACATGGCAAAATACAGGACCTTTTCCAGGGTACGGGGAGAGATATCGAGGATCAGTCCCATCCGGGAGGGGATCCCCTTGAAATACCAGATATGTGACACCGGAGCGGCCAGTTCAATGTGGCCCATACGCTCACGGCGCACCTTTGAGCGAGTGATCTCAACGCCGCAGCGCTCACACACCCTGCCCTTGAAATGAATCTTCTTATATTTGCCGCAATGACACTCCCAGTCCTTCTGCGGACCGAAGATGGCCTCACAGAACAGACCTTCCTTTTCGGGCTTCAAGGTACGGTAGTTGATGGTTTCCGGCTTTTTAACCTCGCCGTAAGACCACTGTCTGATCAGATCGGGGGAAGCCAGACCAATTTTGATTGATTCAAACTCATTAAATTCCATTCAATTATCCTCCTCTCAATCATCCAGTCCGAAGTTGTCGTCGTCTTGTCCGAAGAAGTCATCGAACTTATCATCCTCTTCGTCCTCATCATAGATATCCTCACCGTTTTCATCGGTAATGGAATATCCGTCGGGATCGTCGTCTTCAAGGATGTTCTTCTCGTCAAACTCGGTGTTGACAGGGATAACGTCGTCATCCAGATCCTGCTGGAGGTTGATCTCATTCTGATCCTTATCCAGTACCTTGATATCCAGTGCCAGGGACTGCAGCTCCTTGATAAGCACCTTGAAGGATTCTGGGATGCCCGGCTTGGGAATGCTCTGCCCCTTCACGATCGACTCAAAGGCCTTGACTCTGCCCACCACGTCGTCAGACTTCACGGTAAGGATCTCCTGGAGGGTATAAGCTGCGCCGTAAGCCTCCAGTGCCCAGACCTCCATCTCACCGAAGCGCTGTCCGCCGAACTGTGCCTTACCGCCCAGAGGCTGCTGTGTTACCAGAGAGTACGGGCCGGTGGAACGGGCATGAATCTTATCATCAACCAGGTGATGCAGCTTCAGATAATACATATAACCCACGGTAACGGGGTTGTCGAAATATTCGCCGGTACGGCCGTCCTTCAGCCAGATCTTACCGTCCTCGCTGATGCCGGCGTCACGGAAGCACTGGAAAATATCCTGCTCATGGGCACCGTCGAATACGGGGGTCATAATCTTCCAGCCAAGCGCCTTGGCGGCATAGCCCAGGTGCACCTCCAGTACCTGTCCGATATTCATTCGGGACGGCACGCCCAGAGGATTCAGCACGATATCCAGCGGTCTGCCGTCGGGCAGGAAGGGCATATCCTCCTCCGGGAGGATCCTGGAAACGACACCCTTGTTGCCGTGACGTCCTGCCATCTTATCGCCTACCTGAATCTTACGCTTCTGGGCGATGTAGCAGCGCACGACCTTGTTCACGCCGGGAGCCAGTTCATCACTGCTGTTCTCCTTGGTGAAGACCTTCACGTCTACAATGATACCGTATTCACCGTGGGGCACTCTCAGGGAGGTGTCACGCACTTCTCTTGACTTCTCACCGAAGATGGCTCTGAGCAGTCTTTCCTCTGCGGTCAGCTCGGTCTCGCCCTTCGGCGTCACCTTACCTACAAGGATATCGCCGGCGTGTACCTCTGCACCGATATGGATAATACCGTTCTCGTCCAGGTCACGGAGCTGGTCGTCGCCGATATTCGGGATATCTCTGGTAATCTCCTCCGGGCCGAGCTTGGTGTCTCTGGCCTCGGTTTCGTATTCTTCAATATGGATAGAGGTATATACGTCGTCACGCACGATCTTCTCGTTAATGAGTACGGCGTCCTCGTAGTTATAGCCTTCCCATGTCATAAAGCCGATCAGGGCGTTCTTGCCCAGGCTGATCTCACCGTTGCAGGTGGCAGGACCGTCCGCCAGCACCTCATCCTTCTCCACACGCTGTCCGACGCTCACGATCGGCACCTGGTTGATACAGGTACCCTGGTTGGAGCGGACAAACTTGGTGACCTTGAAGGTCTGGAGCCTGCCGGAATCATACTGCACCTTGATCAGGTCGGCGCTGACGTATTTCACCACGCCGGCTTCCTCGGAGAGGATACATACGCCGGAGTCTACGCCTGCTTTATATTCCATACCGGTACCCACGATGGGAGACTCCGTTACCAGCAGCGGCACAGCCTGACGCTGCATGTTGGAGCCCATGAGGGCACGGTTGGCGTCGTCGTTCTCGAGGAAGGGGATCATGGCGGTTGCAACGGATACGACCATCTTCGGAGAAACGTCCATATAGTCTGCCTTGGAGCGCTCTACTTCCACGAACTCGTCCTTGTAACGGCCGACGATTTTCTTATTGATGAAGTGGCCTTCCTCATCCAGCGGCTCATTGGCCTGTGCGACAATGAAGTTATCCTCCACATCTGCGGTCATGTATTCCACCTGGTCGGTGACAATACCTGTCTCCTTATCCACCTTGCGGAACGGTGCCTCAATGAGACCATACTCATTGATCTTTGCGAAGGTTGCCAGATAGGAGATCAGACCGATGTTCGGACCTTCAGGCGTCTCGATAGGACACATACGGCCATAGTGTGTATAATGAACGTCACGCACCTCAAATCCGGCACGGTCTCTGGAAAGACCGCCGGGGCCCAGTGCGGACAGACGTCTTTTATGTGTCAGCTCTGCCAGAGGGTTATTCTGATCCATGAACTGTGACAGCGGTGAGGAACCGAAAAATTCCTTGATGGCGGCCGTCACGGGACGGATGTTGATGAGGGCATTGGGGGACAGGTGGTTCAGGTCCTGTGCCTGGAGGGTCATTCTCTCGCGGATCACCCTCTCCAGACGGGCAAAGCCGATTCGGAACTGGTTCTGCAGCAGTTCGCCGACGGAACGGATACGTCTGTTGCCCAGATGGTCAATATCATCCGTGGTACCCACGCCGCAGGCCAGGGAGTTCATATAGTTGATGGTGGAGAAAATATCGTCAATGATAATATGCTTGGGAATCAGCTCGTCCTTACGGCGCCTGATCTCCTTTTTCAGCTCGTCGGGATCGGTGATGGTATCCACGATCTCCTTGATAACGCTGTAACGCACCTTCTCGTTGATGCCGCATTCTGCTTTGGCGTCAAAATCCACATAGCGGGAAATATTGACCATGCCGTTGGAAATGATCTTCACGGGAGTGCCGTTCTGGTTGAGCACATAGGCTACGGTAATACCCATATCCTCCAGCTCCATGGCTCTCTCCTTGCTGATGAGCTCGCCTTCCTCTGCCACGATCTCACCTGTTTCAGGATCTGCCAGGGGTTCTGCCAGCACATGGCCTGCCAGTCGGTTGGAAATGCCCAGCTTCTTGTTATATTTGTACCGGCCCACTCTTGACATATCATACCGTCTTGCGTCAAAGAAAAGGTTATCCAGGTGTGCCTGTGCGCTTTCCACGGTGGGCGGCTCACTGGGGCGGAGCTTTCTGTATACTTCCTTGAGTGCATCGTCCTGGTTGTCGGTGGAATCCTTCTCAATAGTTGCGAGGATCCTGTCGTCCGGGCCGAAGAAGTCGATGATCTGCTGGTCGGTTCCCAGTCCCAGGGCGCGGATAAACACCGTCACCGGCAGCTTGCGGTTCTTGTCGATACGGACATAGAATACGTCGTTAACGTCGTTTTCATATTCCAGCCAGGCGCCTCTGTTCGGGATCACGGTAGAGCTGAACAGCTGCTTGCCGGTCTTGTCGTAGTCCATTTTATAATAAACGCCCGGTGATCGTACCAGCTGGGAGACGATAACACGCTCTGCACCGTTGATGACGAATGTACCGCTGGGTGTCATCAGAGGGAAGTCGCCCATGAACACCACAGAGTCCTTGATCTCGGAAGTCTCTCTGTTATACAGTCTTGCCTTCACCTTCAGCGGTGCGGCATAGGTCACGTCTCTTTCCTTACACTCCGCAATGGTATAGTTAGGATTGTCGGTTTCAAGCGTATAGTCCACAAAGCTTAATACCAGATTTCCCGAAAAGTCGGTGATTCCGGAAACGTCCTCAAAGACCTCCTGGAGTCCCTTTTCCAGGAACCACTTGTAGGAGTCCTTCTGGATCTCGATGAGATTCGGCATCTCAATGATCTCGTTGGTCTGAGAGAAGCTCATTCGCTCGGTTTTACCCAGGCGCACAGGTTTGGCATTTACCATACGATCACTCCATTCATTATGTTGCATACTGAATACAGGCAGTACTTTCCAGCTCCGGCCGGCCCCCTCCGGCATCGGTTCCCGAAAGCAGGCTGCACTGCCGCCGCACCGGGTCTGACCCCTGCGGCTCACGGAAGGCCGTCAGTCCGACCCTCCTGCCATACCCTCCGGCCCTGACGGCCGGCACAAAACAGCAGGCATTGTGTTTTTTAAAAAATCACTTGATTTTTTTCCGGAAGTATGTTATTATTGTTGAAGCATCACAACCGGAACAGTCAAAAAGAGCCTACTCCTCTACTATGGTACATTATACAATAATACTACAACAGCCGTTTTTTGTCAAGCGATTTTTGAAGGATCGCTTATTTTTTTGTCTTCTTTCTCTTTTTTGCACAAAAACGCCGGGCTGCTTCTTGCACGGTACGCCCGGCGGCGTGGGAGCTTTTTCGGGTCACGGGTCCCCCTTTTCTCCGTAAAGGCGCCGGCAGGATATGTCCGTTTTTGAGGACCGTTCCTGCTTGACTTTGATCGTATGCCATGCTACCATCAGAACAGATCGTCAGAAGAGCATGATTCCCACAGCAGCCGCGGAAAAAGCCGGTCACGCTGCCGGTACGGAAAGGAGAACAACGATGAGTGAATTGATCGAAAGACTGAAATCCTATTATTTCGCCGCCAAAAAATGCGAACACATCTGGTACGACTACTATCCCAACAATATGCTGAACAACGAAAAGTCCGGCATCTATACGGTTTTCTGGTTCAGAGACGAGGACAAATGGATGTTTCTGAAATACACCATCGAGTACATGAGCCGTGTGGACGCCGAGGGCTTCATGCACCCGGAAGAAGGCGTGAAATATTACGTCCTGCATGAATATGAATCCACGCAGGACAAGCCCCTTACCATTCCTGCGCCTGCCGATAACGATCGGTTTGAATATGACCCTGAAACCGAATTTGACCCGGATATCGTCAATTCCTTCGGACGCTTCCGCTATGTGTTTGATGACGAGGAAACGGCAAAGGCGGTCATCTCCGGCGAGCTTCTGCGCAGGATCTATCCGTATCTTTTTATTTTGAACGAGGACGAGCGCTCACAATGGAAACAGTTTATCGAGACCTATGACAACTGACCCTGTCCGGGCATTCCCGTCTCCCGCGGTTCATCCGAACGGTGAACCGCGGGATTTTTTATGCTCATCCGCCCTGTGCAGCGGGTTGCGGTCACCGGAACGGCTGCCGTACATTTCTGTGAGGATTTCATTTTTTCTGCTTTACACCACAGACGGTATATGCTATAATTACCAATAATACCCTCACAAGAAGACACTTTTGTGTCAGTTATTCAACAAAAAGGAGTGGAGCACCATGGTCAGAAAAGTGATTGCCTGTATTCTGGGAGCGGCAGATCTTGCCCTGCTGGTTATCATCATCATTGCGGCAGCAACAGGCTGGCGCATCCGTCCCGCTGTCAGCACCGGACAGCTCCTGCCCCCGGAAGATACCTCTGTCCCCCAGCAATCCCCGTCAGCCTCTTCACCGGTTACTTCTGTACCACCAGCCGCGTCATCCACAGAGCCGGTATCCGAACCCCCGGTTCCCGAATCATCCGTGGCATCCAAGCCTGAATCATCCG
>ONEU01000136.1 GCA_900316925.1 uncultured Eubacteriales bacterium | reverse complement strand
ATCCAGAGAGTATACAGCTCCGAAGTCGCCAAAGGCTTTGTGATCACCTGTTCTCCCCAGGAGGGTACGGAGCAGGAGATCGGAACACCCATCACCCTGATTGTCAGCGAGGGTCCCGCACCTGAAATGATCGACGTTCCCAATGTGATAGGCTCTTCCTACGACAAGGCCAAGGCAAATCTTGAAGCACTCGGCTTTACCACCAAGAAGGCTAATGTGGCAAGTGCCAAGGAAGCCGGACAGGTCGTGGCAACTGACCCGCTGGGCGGCAATAAGCTCCAGAAGGGCTCTCTCATCACCATTCAGGTGAGCGACGGCAGCAAGATTATGAGATCCCTGAAGTATGATCTCGAGAAAGACCTGCCGCAGAATGAATATGCAGAAATCGCCGTGAAGGTCATCCTGAACGAGACCAACGGTAAGAATACGACGCTCCGTGAAGTCAATTGTATCCCGGGTGAGGGCGTGAAGCTCACCATAGAACTTGATCCCAAGGGCGCTGTGGATAACAAGAAGTATGTGACCGTGACGATTGACAATAACAAGTACGAATCCCTGACCTTTGACTTCAAGCTCCAGACCGTTGCGGTGACCTATATCAATTCCAAGTATAAGGTCAAGCAGGCACAGCGCGACCCGCTGCTGGAGAAGAGAGATGAAGTGGCTGCGGAGATTCAGAACTATCCCGATTACAGCGACTACTCTGAGATGAATGAAAAGCGTGTGAAGGCAATTGTGGAATCCTATGTGAAGGTCGAAAAGGCTGCCGATGGTACGGAAGTCAAAACCGGCGCTGTTTATGAGGCTGAATCAATTGACGAACTCAAGGTACTGCTTGATGAGGCAAAGGCAGCAATTGACGTGGTTCCCAAGCTGGCAGATCCCACGGAATCCTCTACGCCGTCTGAGCCTTCTCCTGCCACATCCTCCGAGCCGGAGCCTGAACCTTCCGTGGATCCCTCTTCCGAGCCGGTAGATGAGCTGGAGAGTGCGAAGCAGGCAGCCATCGAAGAGATCAACAACTACGCCAGACTTCATTTCTATACTGATGAAAACTGGGCGAAGATCGAGGAAATTCTCGATAGATATACCACCAAAATCAATAACGCTGCTACAGAGGCAGACGTAATGTCTCTCGACCTGGAAGCACAGTCTTATATCCGTAGCGTGCCCACTCTCGACGCTTCCTCCGAGACAGACTAATCCGGTGTATTATGGAAAAACTAACAGGTCTTATTATTAAAGCAATCAGCGGCTTCTATTATATTGAAGCCGCTGATACCATATATGAATGTAAAGCACGGGGGGCTTTCCGCAAACGCGGCGTGAGTCCTGCCGTGGGAGATCAGGCTGAGATCACGGTGTTTGACGATCAGACGGTGGCACTGGAAAACATTCTTCCAAGGAGGAATTATATTATCCGCCCGCCCCTGGCAAATCTTGACAGGCTTTTTATCGTGGCATCGGTATCCGAACCGTCCCCCAATACCCTCCTGCTGGATAAGATTACGGCCGTTGCTATCCACAAGGGCATTGAGCCGGTGGTGGTCTTTACCAAGACCGATCTGGCAGATTGCCGGGAGCTGATCCGGATTTATCAGTCAGCCGGTATCCGTGCGCTTTCTTACAGCATCAAAGAGCAGCAGGGGGCAGAGGAGCTGATCTCGCTGCTGGAGGGAAAGATATCCGCCTTTACCGGTAATACCGGTGTGGGGAAATCCTCCCTGCTCAATTCGCTCTTCCCGGGGCTGGAGATTGCGACCGGAGAAATCAGTAAAAAGCTGGGCAGGGGCCGTCATACTACCCGCCACAGTGAGCTGTATAAGGTGGGCGGCGGTTATGTAGCGGATACCCCCGGTTTTGGTACGGTGGATATTGAGCGCTATGAGGTTGTGAAGAAGGATGATCTGCCCTATTGCTTTCCGGAGTTTGAAGACTATCTGACAGACTGCCGGTTTACCGGTTGTTCCCACACCTGTGAAAAGGGCTGTGCCGTTCTGGAGGCACTGAAAAACGGGCGTATTTCGCCCTCCCGTCATGCAAGTTATGTGGCAATGTACAATGAGGTGAAGAACCTGGCGGACTGGCAGCAAAAAGGATGAGGTGATGGTATGAATAACAGAAGATGTGTGCTGATCGGCGCTTCCCCCGACACGGATGCTGCTTTGCTGAAACAGGAGCTGCAGCAGGATGACTTCATCGTATGTGCGGACGGCGGGATGATTTTTGCCCGGCAGGCGGGTTTCAGACCCAATCTGATCGTGGGAGATTTCGATTCCTCTGAGCTTCCGTCGGATCCCGGCTGCGAGGTCATCCGCCTTCCCGTGCGCAAGGATGACACGGACATCATGTATGCCGTGAAGGAATGTATCCGCAGGGGATTCAGGAGGTTTGCGCTGTACGGCGTGACCGGCGGCAGACCCGACCATACCTTTGCGAGCCTGACCACCCTTTACTATCTGGCGGAGAACGGTTGTCTGGCGACCATCGAGGACAAGCTGTACCGCTGCTTTGTGATGAAGAACGGAACATTGGAGATCACACATGAACGGGGCAGCGGACTGTCGATCTTCCCGTTTGGATGCAGTGAATGTATGGTGACGCTGCGTGGATTTGAGTATGACCTGCAGTCGGGGATTCTCCATGCGGACTTTCCGCTGGGCGTGAGCAACTGCATTATATCCGATACAGCTACCGTGATTGTCCACCACGGAACTGCCCTCGTCTATACCACTAAGTATTGATGATGCAAGTCAATAGTGCCAATCAAAACAGGCACGGTTACTCCCGACAGAGTGACCGTGCCGTTATTTTGAAAGAAACGCAGAAAAAAGCACGGTGAGCAGGGAGCTTACCGTGCTAATTTATAAGTCAAAAATCAAAAAACGCAATGTAGAGGAACGATAAAATATCGTTCAGGACGCAAGAGAAAGGATATGGCAGGAATTACTCAACGACATAAGTCTTGCCGCTTTCAACATCCAGACCGGCACTTCTCGGATACTGGGTCTTGCCTTCCCTGCAGTTGAAGATAACCTTGGCGTTTTCAATGCCCTCCGGAACGGTATAGGAGAAAGTACCGTCGCCGTTGTCGGTCATAGCTTCGCCGGGCCAATCAGCATTCTTGACATTGTTATCATTGTAAACATAAGCACAGACATCATTATTATCTGCCCACTTACCGTCTGTCGGCTTCTGGAAAGAAATAACAATACCGGCAGCCGGAGCTTCAGAGGATGCTTCTGCAGAGGATTCAGCCGGAGCTTCGGAGGATTCAGCAGGTGCCTCGGAAGATTCAGCAGGTTCCGCAGAGGATTCAGCCGGAGCTTCAGAGGATTCGGCAGGAGCTTCGGACGATTCAGCGGGTGCTTCGGAAGATTCAGCAGTGGACGCTGTACTGGATTCGCCGGCGGTGCTTTCAAGCTCACCATCCTCATTGGTGGACACAAGGCTTACCTGTGTGCCGGCAGGAATGGGCTTACCGTTGGCATCGTAAGCGACATCTGTATAATAAACTGTCTTGCCTGCGCAACCAACCAAAAGAGTCGCCGAGCAAAGAGAAACGGCCAGTGCCGTAAAAATTGCGAGAAGCTGTCTACGTTTCATTTCATTACCTCCGTTATCTGATGAGCCTTATTGCCCTCATAGACTATATATATAATTATACACTTTCCGCAGTATTTTTCAATATATTTTTTCGAATATTTTTAAAAATTGTTTATTTTGACGGTAAACATTGTTTTGTTTTTATGATTAGAACAAAAAAATCTTTATTCAACAGCAGAATCTTCACAAATAATACCATTGACGGGCATTTGCGCATTTTATACAATAGAGATAAATCGGACGGAAGAGGGAGCACGATCTGATATGTTTTTTAAAGTCATTGCGTTGGATATTGACGGAACATTGACCGACTCCCTGAAACGGATTTCTGCGGCGACAAAGGAGCATCTGCTCCGCTTTCAGCAGGAGGGCGGAACGGTAATACTTGCTTCGGGACGTCCTGTTCAGGGGATCCGTCCGTATGCGGAGGCATTGGAGCTGAAAAAGTACGGCGGCTATATTCTTGCATATAACGGCGGCTGTGTCGTTGACTGCCGGAGCGGTGAGGTGGTCTTCCGGGATCGTCTGCCGGCAGAATAT
Source organism: uncultured Eubacteriales bacterium (assembly GCA_900316925.1). Taxonomy (GTDB): domain Bacteria; phylum Bacillota; class Clostridia; order Oscillospirales; family Acutalibacteraceae; genus UBA1213. The sequence goes on along the minus strand of ONEU01000136.1, from coordinate 15,430 downwards.
GTGCCGGAAATCTGCGGGATCATCCGGGGCTATCCGGTGGGCATCAATACCTACGAGGGCGACAGTCTTGTGGTGGGACAGCAGATCAATCGCTATACACGGATCACGAGCCGCATCAACGGGATGCCGATTCATTTCGTGGAGGATTTCGCGGGGTATGTGAATTTTGATGTGAACAAGTGTCTGCTGCACGGTGAACCCCATGTGATATTACAGCTTGAAAAAATACTGTCGGAGAAATACGCAGGACACTTGAATATCTTTAAATCGGAGCCCTTCTTTCTGGAGATCGTGCCGCTTGGGGTGGACAAAGCGAAGTCCATTGACAGACTGCTGCGGAGGCTCGGAATCAGCAGGGATGAGTGCATTGCCTGCGGCGACGGGTTTAACGATATTTCGATGATCCGCTATGCCGGACTGGGTGTTGCCATGTCAAACGCAGCCGAGTCTGTGAAAAATGCGGCGGACTATGTGACAAAATCGAATGATGACGATGGCATTGCCTATCTTCTCAGCAGGCTCTCTTCACAGGAGACGGAGCCTGCGGTACCGCAAGGACGGATCGGGTGAAACACGCCCGGTCTGTTTTTCATTTTATTATAATTCTTTTACAGAAAATACACAGGCTCGTTTTAGTGTATGCTTTATGAGGGAAGATGAGAAAAATCAGGCGGAAAGGGGCAGGATATGGAAGCGACAAACGGAAAACAGGGACAGCAGAATGACTTCGACAGGCTTTTGCTGGAGGTAGCGGCCGAGGCGCTGCGGGCAGGTGTACCGATTTCTGACAGGATCAGGAAAAAGGTGAAGATCAACACCCGGGCGAAGAGCCGTTTCGGGATGTGTATCCGTGAAAACGGGGTGTATACGATAGAACTGTCCGCCATGCTGCTGACGGCGCCGGAGCATTCCTGCCGTCAGACCTTGGCCCACGAGCTGATACATACCTGTGAGGGCTGTAATAACCACGGACCGCTGTTCCGCGCCTATGCCGACAGGATGAACAAGGCTTACGGCTATGCTATCCGCCGCACGAATACGGCAGAGGAGATGGGCGTGGAGAAGGCCGGGACAGAAAAGACGGTTCATTACATTCTGCAATGTGAGAGCTGCCAGGCGCAGATCAAGCGCAGCCGTTACAGCAGCGTGGTGGCTCACCCGTCACGCTACCGCTGTGTGTGCGGCGGCAGGCTCAGACGGATCAGATAACGAGGGAGAGAAAAATATGGGAGAACCGATACCGCTGCTGTGCCCGATCTGTCGGGGAGTCCTGCAGCGTGGGGAAAAAAGCCTGTGCTGCGGCAAGAACCATAGCTTTGATATCGCACGTCAGGGATATATCAACCTGCTGCCCGTGCAGCAGAAGCATTCATTGAATCCCGGCGATACGAAGGAGATGCTGTCAGCAAGAAGACGTTTTTTACAGGCAGGATATTACCTGCCGATTGCCGAGAGTGTTTCGGTAGTCCTGCAGACCTATACCGATGGGTCACCGCTGGTGGTGGACGTCGGCTGCGGAGAGGGCTATTATACGGCGCTGATGAAACAACGCTGTGCCGGACGTTACATCGGCGTAGACATTTCAAAGGACGGCGTGAAAATGGCCTGCTCAGCCGATAAAGAGATCTGCTGGCTGGTGGCGACAGCCTCTTCGCTGCCGCTGCCGGACGGACAGGCTGATGCCGTGACGGCCATGTTTTCATTGCTGCTGGCGGAGGAATACCGCAGGATCCTCAAGCCGGGAGGCTGTGTGATCGAGGTCACGGTGGGCAGCGATCATCTCCGGGAACTGAAGGAGATCATCTACGACGAGGTGTTTGAACAGCATAAGCATCCTGCGGCGTGTCCGGAGGGCTTTCGTGAACCGCTGTGTGAAGAGCACCGGTTTACCCTCAGCCTGTCCAATGAACCGCTGCGTGACCTGCTGTGCATGACGCCGCATTTCTGGCGGATCCATCAGGAACGCCGTGAAGCATTGGAAGCAACCGGATCTTTGACGGTGACCGTCCATTATTGGGTGCGTGTCCTGCAAAAGATCTGAAACGATAGCATATCGCAACGAAGGGAGTTATACCATGAAAAAGAGAAGAACTTCTGTACTCCTGCTGGCAGCGGTGCTGCTGACAGTTCTGGTATCGGGAGGCTGTGCCGGAAATACGCAGACCTCTTCGGCACCGGAAACGCCGGCCAGTAAGTCGGAAAGCCAGAAGGAGCAGGAGCCTGTCATTGAAAAGAAGTCCGCAGGAGATCCTTCTGCACCGGATGAGAGCATCAGCTATGAAAAGGCCTGTCAGATGATCAACGAGTGCGGCATGGAAGAGCTGTATCTGCCCATGAGTGCCCTGGAATATCAGAAGCTGTACTTCGGTACGGTGGAATATGACGGCGAGATGTACTATTCTGTCTATCCCTATCTGACGGTCGGCAGTAAGAAGATTTTTGTCGGCTCCAACTATCTGGTAGCGTGTGACGGCGAGTTCGTGCTGAACAAGCATTGGTTCGGCGAGTATTCTGTCGTGAACACCAGCTGTGCCAACGACAAGAGCGTGAAGGAGATGTATCCTGACGCGAAAATCACACCGAATGAGGCGCTCATTATGATGGCCGAGAACGAGAAGTCCCTCGGTCTGGACAGGAATATTTCGGACTATCTGTTTGAAGTGAGCCACGAAATGCGGGTAGTCAACGGCGTACCCTGTTACAAGATTACGCCAAAGCTGGAATACTACGACCGCATTGATCTGCTGCAGGGATTGTATGTGGCAGCAGACGGTTCCAAGGGTATCTATCGGGCAACCTCCAGCAGCGCTGCGGAGTTTTCGCAGTTAGTGCAGGAGTGACGCACGGTTCATCACAGACATAAAAAGGAGAATGATTATGATTATCAAACCAAAGGTCAGAGGCTTTATCTGTACAACCTCCCATCCCGACGGCTGTAAGGCTGCCGTGAAGGAGCAGATCGACTATGTGAAATCACAGCCCCATGCGGACGGTCCGAAGAAGGTACTGGTGATCGGTGCTTCCATGGGATACGGACTGGCTTCCCGCATTACAGCCGCCTATTCCTTCGGTGCCGCAACGGTGGGTGTCATTTTTGACAGACCTGCTGCCGGCGCAAGAACCGCCACCTCCGGCTGGTACAATACAGCCGCCTTTGAGGAATACGCCGAGGCTGACGGCCTGTATGCAAAGACCATTAACGGTGATGCGTACTCCGATGAGATCAAGCAGCAGACCATTTCGCTCATCAAGCAGGATCTGGGCAAGGTGGATCTGGTGATCTACAGCCTGGCTGCGCCCCGCCGCACGATGGCTGACGGCACCACCTATTCTTCCGTCCTGAAAACGGTTGACGAGCCCTATACCAATAAGACGATCGACCTCAAGAACCGTGTGGTCAGCGACATTACCGTTGAGCCTGCCACAGAAGAGGAGATTCAGGCTACCGTCAAGGTCATGGGCGGAGAGGACTGGCAGGCATGGATCAGCGCACTCAAGGCAGCCGACGCCATTGAAGAGGGCGCAGTTACCGTTGCCTATTCCTATATCGGTCCGGATATCACCCATCCCATGTATGCGGACGGTTCCATTGGCAAGGCAAAGGATGATCTGTTTGCTGCCGCCCAGAAGATGAGTGCACAGGGAGATGTCAAGGCTTATATTTCCGTCAATAAGGCACTGGTAACACAGTCAAGCGCTGCGATTCCCATCGTGCCGCTGTATATTTCGATACTTTACAAAGTGATGAAGGCTCATGGCGTACATGAGGGCTGCATTGAGCAGATGTATCGCCTGCTCAACCAGAAGCTCTACGCCGGTGAAGCACAGGTGGACGGCAGCAGCCGTATCCGTCTGGACGACCTGGAGATGCAGGAGGAGATTCAGGCAGAGGTGAAGCAGCTCTGGGAGGAGATTGCCACCGAGAACCTGGATACCCATGCCGATCTGAACGGCTACGATCAGGATTTTTATAAGCTGTTTGGCTTTGGTATCGAGGGCGTTGACTACGATGCCGACACAGACGCTGACAGACCGATTAAAAGCATTGGCTGATGACAGCCAGGCAGGGGGGAAAACAATATGCTTTCTGATACTTGTGCGCTGATCTTAGCAGGCGGCGAGGGCACGAGAATGAAGTCGAACCGTCCGAAGGTATTGGCAGAGGTGCTGTTCAAGCCCCTGATCCGATGGGTGCTGGACGCTGTGAAACAGGCAGGAATTGAGGATATCTGTGTGGTGACAGGGAGCAAGCGGGAGTATGTGGAGGACTATCTGAAAACCCTTGACTTCCCGGTGGAGACCGTCTATCAATCACAGCGCCTGGGCACAGGACACGCTGTGATGATGGCGGAGGACTTCCTGAAACGTCATTCCGGTCAGAGTGTGGTGATTCTGAACGGAGACGCCCCGTTCATCTCAGCCGATACGATTACGGCAGCTCTTGAAGCAGGGAAAAACAGTGCCTGTACGATCATCTCTGCGGCATTGGAGAATCCCACCGGATACGGCCGGATCGTCAGGCAGGCAGACGGCTGTTCCGTGGAAGCCATTGTAGAGGAAAAAGAAGCCACGGAGGAGATCCGCAGGATCAGGGAGATCAACTCCGGTGCATACCGCTTTGAAACGGACGTGCTGCTGGAAGCGCTCAGCAAGGTGACGAAGAGTGAAAAAACCGGCGAGTATTATCTGACCGACACCGTAGAGATCATCAAGAACAGCGGCAGGAGTGTCCTGGCGTTCCAGGCCGACAATGCCGATTCCGTATTGGGTGCCAACGACTGCGTGCAGCTTTCGCAGCTCAATGAGATCGCACGGCAGCGTGTATTGGAGCGCCACATGAAAAACGGCGTGAACATTCCCTGCGCCGACGGCGTGATTATCGGCACGGATGTCACCATTGGCGCAAATGCCGTAATTCTGCCCGCATCCGTCATCCGCGGCAACACCGTCATCGGCTCATACTGTGAGGTTGGCCCAGGAGTTCTGTTAGAGAACTGCACATTGAATGACGGAACGAGAGTTTCGGGCGGGTCTTACTGTGGTGAGACTTTTCTGCCGAAAAATTGAAATGAATTCTGCCCGCACAGGAAATCTGCCGGAATATCAGGTTGTGCATAATAGATTATAATTTACCGCATTTGTTTGTTTTTTACGCAAAAGAGACAATTCTTTTATTTTGGCTGACGTTTGACGCCGAAAACCTTGATTTTTCGACAAATCCGTATTAAAATAAAATAAATGTAAAGTCTGCTTTACTGAGGTGCGAATCATCACGCCCGGTGGAAGCCAAACCAAGCCGATTTCGGCGTAATTCATAATTGGGGGACGAGTCAAATGAATTTTCACGGCAAGGACATCAAAATCTTTACCTGCAATTCCAACAGAGCAGTAGCACAGCAGATTGCAGCCTGTCTGGGCATTCCGGTAGGCAAGTCAGAGGTGTCATGCTTCAGTGACGGAGAGATCGCCGTATCACTGCACGAGTCTGTCAGAGGTTCCGAGTGCTTTATTGTACAGTCAACCTGTGCTCCTGTAAACGACAACCTGATGGAGCTGCTCATCATGATTGATGCCATGAAGAGAGCATCTGCCGCCAGCATCACAGCCGTTATTCCCTATCTGGGTTATGCGCGTCAGGACAGAAAGGCAAAGGCCAGAGACCCGATCTCAGCAAAGCTCGTTGCCGATCTGATTACCACAGCCGGAGCTGACCGTGTACTGACCATGGATCTTCATGCAGCACAGATCCAGGGCTTCTTCAACATCCCTGTAGATCACCTGGTAGGTGCGACGATTCTTGCCACCCATTTCAGAAAGAAAATCGGTGACAATCCCGATGATTATGTAGTGGTATCACCAGATCTGGGTTCCGTAACAAGAGCAAGAAACTTTGCCACCAGACTGGGCTGTTCCATAGCCATCATTGACAAGCGCCGTCAGAGAGCCAATGTTTCCGAAGTGATGAACATCATCGGCGAGGTCAAGGGCAAGAAAGTCATCCTGGTAGACGACATGATTGATACAGCCGGTACTCTCTGCAATGCTGCACAGGCAGTTGTCGAGAGAGGCGGAGCTACCGAGGTTTATGCCGGTGCCACCCATGCGGTTCTTTCCGGTCCTGCTATTGAGAGAATCAAGAACAGTGTCATTAAGGAAGTGATCCTGCTCGATACCATCAGCATTCCCCAGGACAAATATCTTGACAAATTCACTATTCTTCCTGTTGCTCCTGTTTTTGCGGAAGCCATCAAGAGCATCTACGAAGACAAACCCGTCTCCTCCATCGGCGTCTAAGCGGCGCCCCGCCGCTGTGTAGTCACGCTGCCGTTCGCTGTGCTTACTCTGTATGCTTTATGCGGTGCAGTGTCGCTTACATCCGGCACGGTGCAGCGGGGCTGCAATGGTCTACGTCCGCCGACACAGGCCATACGGTCTGCTTTGCGGCTATCTTTAAAAAACTATTGGCACGGTCACTCAATCGAGAGTAGCCGTGCCTGTTTTATTACTGATGTCAACACAGGCCTAACTGCCTGCTTTGTGGCTATCTTTAAGAAAACGAATGGCACGGTTACTCTATCGTGAGTAGCCGTGCCAGTTTTATTACATTCACAGACGAGAATAATAATTGGAATACTGCTTGTCAGTCAGTCGTTGGTAACACGCGAGTGGCAGCTTGCCACCGGGCAATCTGATAGTCCAGGGGATAGGTGAGCTTGATGTTGGTAATGTCCCCTTCAATGAGGCCTACTTCATCGCCATTGCGCTGGTAGAGCCTGCAAACGTCCGTAGCGAGACGTTTTTCGCTGTCGGACAACGATTCGTATATCTGATGAAAACCGCCGAGACGGAAGGTCTGGGGTGTCTGGACACGATACAGGGTACTTCTGTCAGGAAAATCCGCAGCGGTACTGCCGTCCTGCGAGACAACCACGGTGTCGGTTTCCGGAATGACAGCGGTACAGATTGCAAAGCGGGACATAGCGCTGATGCTGTCTGTGATAAGCCGCTGGCTGACAAAGGGACGAACGGCATCGTGAGTCAGGATAATATCGCTGTCGGTACAGGAAAGCTCACTTTTTGCCAGAGAGATGATACGGCTCACGGTTTCGTTCCGATCTGAGCCGCCGCAGGTGAGGAAGATGTTCCGACAGCCGGGAAGATGTCGCTGAATCAGGGACTGCGTTTCCTGGTACCAGTCTGGATGGATACCGATGATCACAGCGTCAATGTCCGGATGCTTCAGAAATCGTTCTGCCGTATAGAGGAGCACGGGCTTCCCGTCCAGCTCATAGAACTGTTTGGGCAGATCACCGCCCATGCGTGTGCCGGTGCCGCCGGCGACGATGCCTGCAAGAACCATAGTGATCCTCCTTATTTGTCGTCATACAGTCCCTCGGCACGTTCCTTGCGCCGGGTGAATCTTTTGTAGGAGATGGTGAACATCAGTACGATGACAAACAGAATGACGCTCTCCAACAGAATGATGATCCAGCTGTAAGTATTGCTGGCGGCTTTGACCACGGTAACCTGACAGGTTTTGGAGATCTTGCCGTCTGCGGAGGTAAAGGTGATTTTGGCATTTCCCTCGCTGACAGCGGTGATTCTGCCGTCAACGTCAACCGTAGCGACATTCTCATCCGAAGAGGTACCTGTCATCACAGGCAGGGCAGCTCCGGAGGGAGACACACGGAAGCTCATATCATAAGCGCTGCCGGTTTCCAGGTTGAGGGTCGGCTTTTCCAGGCTGACGTCCCGCGCCTTTTCGGAGGAAGAATTCTGATCCTGATAGAGCAGCACCAGATCCTTACCGTTCAGGATCGCGGTAAGGGTCATATTGTAGGAGCCGACGGTGAGTTGACTGGTAGCGGCAGGAGTTTTGGTGTTGTTATTGTTAAAGACGGTGAGGGAATAATTACCCTGAGCGATGTCATCGAAGTAGAAACGGCCGTCGCTGTCGGTAGTGGCTTCAAAGGCCTCCTTTTTATTGCTGAGTTCCACGAGCATATTGACCTTTTTTTCACCGGCAATGGAATAGAGGACGCCGGAGATCGAAACGGTGAAATTCGTTTTGCCGGATTTGGAAGCGACCTTGACGATACATTTCCCGGAAACGGCCGCACTGACAGATTCAGCGGTAATGACAGCCACACCGGGCTTGAGTGTTTTGATATAGCCGTTTTCATCCACTCTGGCGACGGTATCATCGGAGCTGAAATATGTCACCCTGGGGTCGGGAGTATCGTCAGGAAGAACGGTAGCCTTGAGGGAGAAGGATTCACCCTCGGTAAGTGAAACACTCTGAGAATTAAGCGTGACGGCCTCCGGAGAAACGCCGGCAATGACATTAACGCTGCAATGAGTTTCCACGCCGCTGCCGGTGGTAGCGGTGATAACGGAGGAGCCGAGAGAAACAGCCGTAACCATACCGGTGGGGCTGACCGTGACGATATTCGGGTCAGAGGTGATATAGGAGATATTCTCGGTACTTTCCTTGAGTTGGAGCTGATAGCTCTGTCCCACGAAGAGATCGAGGCCTTCTCTGGTAAAGGCGAGCTTTTCGCCCACAGCAAATACCTGTATGGTGAAAGCACAGAGCAGAATGGAAATCACAGTAATAGCGCTGACGATTCTTTTTTTCATGGATAAGCTCCTTCCTCGGCTTTTTGGGGTACAGCCTCTTGATAGTCCTTGTCGAGAATCCTGAGCAGGGTGGGCTGTACCTGCTCTATCAGATACCTTTCGTCCAGAAAGGCAGATGTTTTCATGGTCTGAAAGCGCTTCTCATCACTGAGGACAGCGTGGAGCGCTTCGGCGGCAGAAGCGGCGGTGGGTTCAAACAGGATGCCGCAGCTTTTCTCTGCAAGCAGATCGGTATGTCCCTTAATGCGGGAGGCTGCCACGGGCAATCCGCAGTAGAGTGCCTCCATGACGTTGAAGGGCAGTCCCTCCATTACTGAGGCGGCCACCAGCAGATCGCTGCTGCGGTAGAGTGTGTTGATATCGCTGACCTGTCCCAGGAAACGCACAGCGTTCTGCAGCTCCAGCTTTTCACAGAGGAGGCGGCATTCCGGCTCGTTTTTCCCGCTGCCGGCAAAGGCCAGAACGGTGTGAGGGTGCTGCCGGTGGACAGTCGAAAAGGCATGGAGCAGGAGCGTCTGATTTTTCCTGGCGGAAAATTCTCCCACGCAGAGCAGGAGAATGTCGTTTTTTGCAACTCTTATGCGTTTTCTTGTTTCCGCCCTTTGTTTATCGGATATTTCGGGAAATCGTTCTGTACGCAAGCCCATACCATATATATAATGTAAGGTTTTTCCAAGATGGTACCTTTCTGCCAATGAAAAGTCCTCCTGGTTCATCACAACGAGAGCATCACACTGCGGTGCGGTCAGTTTTTCTACGGAGCGGTAGATGCGTGATTTCAGTCCGCCGTGCTCGGAGAACATATACCCGTGGGAGATATGTACGAAATAGGGGCGGTTCTTCCGGAGCTTCCGCACGGCCAATCTGGCGGAAGCACCGGCCAGGGTAGCGTTGGAATACACCAATGTGTACCGGTTCTGTTCCATGAGCCTGCGGAGGGTAGAGACGGTTTTCAGGTTAGTGGGTGACAGGGGATTCTTGACAAACTGCAGGTCATAGCAGTGGTCGATCAGCTCGTGATCGACAGTTCCCTGGGCAGCCACATCAATGATATAGCCCTGCTGCTTGAAATAAGCCAGATAGGGCAGATGAAAATTCAGAATATGAGAAATGCGGGAGGCACAAATTAGCAAGCGCTTCATGTCAATCACCTCCGATGAACGGTGATCATTCCTCGTCCTCGTCGTCGGTGTCAACCACCACGGGTTTCCGGTCGACTTTGACAGGAGCAGACTTCATAAACTCGGCATAGTGATCACAGACTTCCGCAGAAGGCCCTTCCTCGATGATCTTGCCCTTTTCGAGCCAGATAGCGGTTTTACAGATCTTTTTGACCTGAGCGGCATTATGGGACACAAAGAGAACGGCGGCACCGTTGCTGATCATTTCTTCGATGCGCTTGGTACACTTGGCGCGGAACCGGGTATCGCCGACGGACAAAACCTCATCGGCAATGAGGATATCGGGGCTCACACAGGTGGCTACGGCAAAGCCCAGTCGGGATGCCATACCGGAGGAGAATTTCTTCAACGGGAAGTCAATGAACTTCCCGACCTCGGCGAACTCCACAATCTCGTCGAAGTGTCTTTCCATATATTTACGGGTATGACCGTGCATAGCGCCTGCAAGGAAGATGTTGTCACGGGCGGAGAGGGAACGGTCAAAACCGCCGTTGATCTCAATGAGGGGGGCGAGAGAGCCGTTGACCTTCACCGTACCTCTGGTGGGAGGGATGACGCCGGCGATCGTCTTGAGCAGGGTAGATTTGCCGGAGCCGTTTCTGCCGATCAGAGCGAGGGAGTCTCCGCGTTTCACCTGAAAGCTGATATTGCGCAGGGCCCAGAATTCGCTGTAATGGAGCTTGCCCTTGGCCAGATTGATAAAATAGTCACGGAGGCTGTCCTCTTTATTTTTGCTGAGGTTAAACATAATGGAAACGTCCTTGAGTTCCACACAGATGTCGTTTTTTTGACGGGTTATTATCGTTCTTGCCATAATCACACCTCGCTTAAATATACAGGAAGAAGCGGTCTTCTTTTTCCTTGAAGGTGACAATACCCAGTCCGAGCATGAGCAGGGAGTAAATGGTTCCGACGATCAGCATTTTTTCAGAGGGAAGGGTATTGTAGAGCGACAGGTCACGGAAGATGGTGATATAAACGCAAAGGGGATTCAGCTCCCAGAGGAAACGGTAGTTTTCCGGGATGATGGTGATGGGGTACATGATGGGGGTGAGGTACATAAACAGTCTGCGGATGACGGAATAGAGATAATGCAGATCCTTGAAGAAGGTACCATAGGCGCACAGGAACATACCCAGACCAAGCGTAAAGACATAAGTCATAATGATGGGCAGGGGAATGAGCAGGATAAAGGGGCCGAAGCGCACACCCGTGAGCAGTGAGACGACAATAAAGGTGATGGTAGAGAAAAACATAGTAATGGTTTGCTGCGTTATGGTGGCAATGCAGAAGATGTATTTGGGAATCCTCTTTTTCTTTACCAGCGAGGCATTGGCGGAAATACAGTTCATAATACCGTCAGAACCGGAAAAGAGGAAGCCATAGAGCATATTGCCGCTGAGCCAGTATACAGGATAGTTTTCGATGCTTCTGCTGAACAGGGTGGAGAAAATAAGGGTCATAACAGCCATCATCAGCAGGGGGCTGAGGATGGTCCAGGCCACGCCGAGAATCGAGTTATAGTATTTTTTCTTGAAGTCTCTTTTGATGATTTCCTTCAGGAAAGGAAGGTAATCCATAAATTCATAAAGTCCCTTTTTCATAAGCTCTCCCCTTTGAAAATGATGGTGAAGTGCTGCAAAACTCACGGCATCAGATACCGCCGGAGCAGACTCTTTCGGATAATTGCATACATACCAATTATAGCACCGTGACGGCAGGATGTCCATCCCTATTTTTTCATAGATGTGCTGGAAATTTGCGGGAGAATCTATCCATAATGTAGATTTTGTGGGGGGTGCCGGGGAAATGTCGTGAAAAAGTGGTTGACTATGTCGGGGCAATCGTTTACAATAGAAGTATTATCATGGCGGTTTATGCGTGCAGACCCTCTAACGAAATGCGGAGGTGAAAACCGGTGATCAAGCAGAACCAGAAAAAACTGAATATCGTCCATGTGATCATAGATGTACTCATCAGCGTGATGAGCTGTGTCATCGCATACTATCTGATGATTGTCATGTTTGACTCGGATCTGCTGTTAGAATACCAGTACCGGCTGAGGATCATTGTGCTGGTACCGCTGGGGATTGCGGCTCTGCAGGTGATCTGTAACCGGGCCTGCGATCTCTACCGCTCGTACCGTTCCACTGCCTTTATGTTTGAGATCACCAACATCCTGAAATCGGGACTGGCGGTATTTGTGGTGCTGATCCTGCTGGTGATTGCGTTTTCCAGGCTCTATCAGTACCAGATCGCCATCATGTTCTATTTTTTTGCCAGCTCCATCGGTACGATCCTGTACCGGTTCCTGCTGCGGCGCTTTCTGCGCTATGTGCGGCGAAAGGGATATAATAAAAAGTATATCGTGCTGCTGGGGGTCAATAACTGTACCGAACGGTTTGTCAAAAAGATCCGGTCGTCACCCACGCTGGGCTATGAGATCAGCGGTTATTTCGACGCCGCTCCCCATTCCAAGCTGCAGCTGCCCTATCTGGGTACCTTCAAGAAGGTGTCGAATTACTTTGGTGCCAACCATCCCGATGAAGCGCTGATTATGCTCTCGGATAAATCCCAGCCTTCCCTGGAGCACCTGATCGCAATCTGTGACAACCGGGGCGTGAAGTTCTCCATTATCCCCAATATGTTTTCGGGACTTTCCTCCCGCATCTATCTGTCCAGCTTTGACGGTATTCCCGTGATGAGCCTGCGGAAGGTGCCTCTTGACAGGACGCACAACAAATTCCTCAAGCGGGCGCTGGATATCGTTGTTTCTCTGCTGATGATCGTCCTGCTGTCTCCGCTGATGCTGGTGACGGCACTGATTATCAAGCTCACGTCTCCCGGGAAGATCATTTTCTGTCAGGAGCGTGTGGGCATCAACCAGAAGTCCTTTACAATGTATAAGTTCCGTTCGATGCGTACCGAGACGGAGGGCGATCTGTCAGGAACCGAAAAGAATGACGCCCGCTGTACGAAGTTTGGTCTGTTTATCCGGAAATTCAGTATAGATGAACTGCCCCAGCTCTTCAACGTCCTCAAGGGGAACATGAGCCTGGTAGGCCCCCGTCCGGAGATTCCCTTCTATGTGAAGGAATACCGGAAATCCGTACCCTTGTATATGGTCAAGCACTATGTCAAACCGGGAATGACGGGTTGGGCTCAGGTGAACGATCTGCGGGGCAACGATACGTCCATCGCCGAAAGGATCAAGCTGGATATCTATTACATCGAGCATTGGTCGGTGGCTTTTGATATCAAGATTCTGTTCAAAACCCTGACAAAGGTGTTGTTTTCCAAAAATGCACGCTGACAGGTGTGCCAAAAAACTGACAGGAGATGTTATGATTGTTATTCTATACCATTAGTAATGTGCTGCTGCTTGTGTGGGCTGCCATATTCTGCTTCCGTAAGCCTACGAAGGTCAAGAACATGATTTTCGTGATGATCGCCTTTACACAGTTCTTCATCATCATGGCATTCCGGTACCGCGTGGGCGTGGACTATAATATGTATGCCGTGGGCTTTCGTGACATGGCGGAGAAGGGCTTCAGCCAGTTGAGCTATCTGGACTGGGAACCGGGCTTTGTGATCTTCAATAAGCTGCTCGGACTTATCCCGGGTATGGATTATCAGTGGTACATGGTGATTCTTTCCGTGATTGCTATCGTACCCATGGCACTGTTCATTATCAAGAACTCTGAGGTGCCGTGGATCTCGACGATCCTGTATATGAATCTGTTCATGTTCTTCATGGAAATGAACTTCCTGCGTCAGATGATCGCCGTGTCAATCCTGCTGCTGGCATGGCACTTCCTGAAAAAGAACCGGTTTATCATCTATACCGTGCTGATCATCATTGCGTCACTCTTCCATCAGACCATTCTGGTGATGATCCCGGTATATTTCCTGGTGAAGTTCAAGCCTGGACTGAAGGAGCTGTTCATTTACGGCTTTTTCCTGCTGTGGTTCTATACCGCTTCCTCCGATTTCTTCGATCTTATCACTACGATGTTCCACGAGGAATACAACGATTCCATCTTTATCAAAACGGGTGTGGCGCTGATCTACTCCATCCTGCCGCTGTTCGTTACGATCGTTTCCTTCCTGCTGGTCAAGACGGAGACGATTAACCTCACCAGGGAAAACAAGTATCTGGTGAACCTGACCTTTATCGGCACACTGTTGATGCTTACCATGGCAAAGCACAGTATTATTGAGCGTCTGAGCTATTTCTTCATTCCCTTCATGCTCCTGTTGGTGCCCGTGATCTACCGTTCGCTGAAGACCAAGGGAATTTACTATGTCCGGAAGAACGAAAAAGTGATTGACCTGACAGCTCCCCGGAAACGGACGATCATGGCAGTTGTCTTTCTGCTGCTGGTGCTGGCACTGTCCTATGTCCATCTCTATTATGGTCTGTTCGAGAATGCCCACGGAGCCATGTTTGATGACGGACACGGCAGCCTCAATTACAGGAGCTGGGTGAGCTGGCTCAATTTCATCTGATATGCATGACGGGGATCTCCTTCGCCGAAGGGGATCCCTCGTTTTCTGGTGATTATTGCCGAAATAGTTGTGAAAAATCTATCGAATCGTCAAAGTGACATAAAAATGTTTAATTTTTGTACATAATTATGTTTTATATGTAATTTTTTTGTAAAATGCAATTTTACTATTGACATAACGGTAACAAGTATGTTATCATTACGTTGTCAAAAAGCAAATATTCAAATTTTTTTAAGGAGGATGTTTATCATGAACATTAAGAAAAGCTTTTTGGTTGCTCTTGCAACGGTAACTGCTGTTGCTTCTGTTTCTGCAGTTGCTGTTAGCGCTGCTGAGTCAGGTGCTTCGAGCACTGGCGAGACCGCCTTGAGGGTCGTTGCGGGTGATGTGACAAAGGGTGAAGTCAAGGTTGACGAGAACACTGTCGTAAAGGTATCGGTTCCTGCCGATGCTCTCAAGGAAGGCGAGTATATCTTCAAGGCAGCAAAAGTTGCAGATGCAGAGATGGAGAAGGCTTTCGATGCAGTTGTAAAGTCTGATCTGAAGGGCGTGTACGAGGTTTCTGTTAACAATCTCGACGGCACAAAGACTGATCTGAAGGATGTTACCGTAACAGTTGCTAACGATAAGGGCTACAACGCTGCTTATGTTAAGAAGGCTGACGGTACTTTCGAAGAGCTCGTTGTTAACACTGGCGAGAACGGCATCACCTTCACCGTTGCAAACGGTTCTGAGGTAGTTCTTGCTAAGGTTGCAAAGCAGCAGGAGAGCAGTGAGCCTTCTAAGGTTGAGCCCACCAGCAGCAATCCTACTCCCGCTCCTCAGCCCAGCACTCCTGGTGCTCCCACAAAGACCGGTGATAACGCTGCTGCTACCGCTACTGTATTTGCAGTAATGGGCGTAGTTGCTCTTGGTACCGCTCTTGCAGCAACCAAAATGAAGAAGTCTGCTAAATAATTAAGGCTTCGATCTTAATTGGTCCTGAAAGGCACTGCTTCGGCAGTGCCTTTTTTCCGTGTGTGTCGGGCATGACACTAATCTAACGGGTGAAAGTCCCGTCATGGGTAGTTACCGCCAAGTGTAGTGAACCGCAAGCTATT
>ONEU01000165.1 GCA_900316925.1 uncultured Eubacteriales bacterium | reverse complement strand
CGGTTACAGAATTATTGCAGATTTAGATTGACGTGGCAAGTAATTGGATTTCTATTGACATATATTCCGAATTACGATAGAATAATAATTATGATTTCAAGTAAACAGGTCCTGAAAAATAACATTGAAGGTGATTTTACATGGCAGAGAAAAAATACGATGTAGGTATTTTCGGCTTGTGGTACGGTTATAACTATGGCAGTATTATAACCTACTATGCGCTGGCAAAAACGATTGAAAGTCTGGGGAAGAGCTATGCGATGATTCGCAATCCTCTGGCTAATGAAGTGGATATCAATACGCTGCGCCGTTCACATCCGGTTCGTTTTGGTTTTGAACATTATCCGATCACCCCTCTTTATCATCTTGAAGAGATGCACCGGCATAATGAGATGTTTGATGCGTTTGTGCTCGGTTCGGATCAGATGTGGAACTATGTTCTGAGTAAGCCCTATCAGCAGAGCTACTTCTTTGATTTTGCTAACGACGATAAGATCAAGGTTTCGTATGCCACATCCTTCGGTAAAGAAAAATACTATGGCCCGGCGGATGAGAAAAAGATTACCCGGAAGAATCTCGGTCGTTTCAATGCTATTTCTGTCAGAGATGACTTTTCTAAGGATATCTGTGAGAGGGATTTTGATGTCCGTGCAGAGATCGTTACCGACCCGGTTTTCCTTTGCCCGAGAGAAAAATATGAGGATCTGGTCAATGAGACCGATTTCCGTATCGAAGGCAATTATATTGCCGCCTATGTTCTGGACCCCTCTCCGGAGAGAGGTGCGGCACTCAATCATGCCGCCGAAAAATCCGGTCTGGATGTCTATGTGGTGTTCAATGAAAGCAACGACCTTAAACAGTGCCAGGAGGCACTGGGCCCGCTGAGTGAAAAGATCAAGTTTGTGCCCCATCCGACGGTACAGGAGTGGCTGTCTCTCATCCGGTTCAGTAAGTTCATGCTCACCGACTCTTTCCATGGTGCTTGTCTTTCCATCATTCTGAAGAAGCCCTTTATCGTGCTGAAAAATGTCAGACGCGGCGGTAAGCGCTTTAACTTCCTGCTGGACGGCTTCGGCCTGTCAAATTATCTGGTTGAATCCCCTGAGGAGATGATCACCAAATTTGATGAGCTTGGTATTGACCATCAGATCGACTACGATAAGGCCTATCAGCTGATCGAACCCGAAGTGGCACGTTCTCGGAAGTGGCTGGAGGATGCTCTCAACGGCAAGATCAATCAGACACAGAAAAAAGAAGAGCCTGCTGATATGAATCTGCCCGATCTGACTTCCTTCATCGGCTTGAAAATGCCGGAAAAAAGTCCGTCGATGGATTTTGAAAATGATAAGATGCTGCTGTCTCTGCTGCTGCAGTACGGTGTGGAGCACGTTGTGCTTTCATCCGGCACAAGACATCTCCAGTTGGTCAAGATGTTTGAAGCAGAAGAGCGTTTCCATACCTATAATGTCCTGGACGAGAGAAGTGCCGGTTTCTTTGCGATCGGTCTTTCTACCCGTCTGCAGAAACCGGTCGCTGTCTGCTGTACTTCCGGTACGGCTGCCTCCAACTATCTGACTGCCTGCTCGGAAGCATTCTATCAGCATGTGCCGATCGTGTTTATTACGGCAGACAGATATCCCTATTTCCTGAACCAGAAGGAAGCACAGATGATCCCGCAGCCGAATATGTACCATGATGTGTGCCGTCATTCCGTGTCCCTGCCGGTTTATGAGAATGACACCAACCGTTATTACGCCAGACGGATGATCTGTGAAGCCCTTGTCGCTATGACTAAGGATACAAAGGGACCGGTGCATATCAACGTTCCGCAGTCTTCTATCGAGATCACCAAGCCCGGTGCCTATAAGCTGAACAAGGTCTATCCGAAAATTGACTACATTGATTACAAAAGCTCCGAAGAGGAATGGACCGGCCTGGTCAATAAACTGAGCGTTTCCAAGGTTGCAATCCTGTACGGACAGAACCCACCGGTTTCGGAGGAATTTGTCCGCAAGCTGAACCTGTTTGTCAATCGCTTCAACTGTGTGATCGCCAAGGAGCATCTCTCCAATATCCATTCGGATAAGTGTGTGGAGTTCTTCAATCTTTCCTATAAAAAGCCGATGCCGCTTGAGAAGATGAAGGCGATCAAGCCGAATATCGTCATTACCGTCAACGGAAACGGTGCTGCCCTGCGTCTGGATACCTTCCGTCAGTACAAGTTTGGGGTGGAGCACTGGGATATCATTGAATCCGGTCATTTTGAGGATCCCTTCCGCAAGCTGAAGACCGTGGTGGCATCTACCTTTGAATACTTCCTGGATAAGATCCTCAGTCTGTCGGAGGGCATGACGAGCACAGATGATTTCTACAGAACCTGGAAGAAATATGAGATCCTGGATGCGGAAATCACGCCGGAGTATAGTGAGAGAAGAGCTATCTATCAGATGTTGAAAGCGATCCCCGCACATTCTCTGCTCCATCTTGCCAACAGCAATACCATCCGCATGGCATCCTCTTATGCGATTGATCCCACCATTGCTGTTTACGGCAACCGCGGAACAAACGGTATTGACGGTTCAACCTCCTCCTTTATGGGTCAGTGTCAGGTCAGTGAGGAGCTTTGCTTCATGGTCGTGGGCGATTTGAGCTTCTTCTATGATATGAACTCCCTGTGGAACAAGGATCTGAAGGGCAATATCCGTATCATGCTGATGAATAACAACGGTGCAGAGATGCTTCGCCGTCACCGTGCAAAGGCTATCACCCATGTGCACAACACCTCCGCTAAGGGTTGGGTAGAGTCTGTCGGCTTCCGCTATCTTTCATCCACCAATCAGGGTGAATTTGATAAGGCGCTCAGGGAGTTTGTAACCGCCAAGAGCGATAAACCGATCTTCTTTGAGGTATTCTGTTGATTTACTGACAAACGGGCATGATGACCCTTTCGGCCGTCATGCCTTTTCTGTTAAGGGGTGCTCTGACAGCCGGTGTGCTGTCAGGTTCCCATCATAACGTTTTTTGTGATATGGCAGAGCGTCTGCCGTATCACAAGAGAAAGAGGGGTTCTGATGAAAAAATTTTTTATCCTGTTTTTGCTGTTGGGAATCCTGCTGGTGTGTGCCTGCGCCAAGGAGACGAAGAATACCAGCAGCAGTGCCAATACCTATCGGCAGATCTCACAGGCGGAAGCTGCGGAGATCATGCAGCAGGAGAAGGACTATGTGATCCTGGATGTGAGAACACAGGAGGAGTACAACGAGGGACATATTCCCAATGCGATTTGTGTTCCCAACGAACTGATTAACAGCAAGCAGCCTGCGGAACTGCCGGATAAGAATCAGCTGATCCTGGTGTATTGCCGCAGCGGGCGCCGCAGTAAAGAGGCTGCCAATAAGCTTGCCGAAATGGGTTACAGTAACATTGTGGAGTTCGGCGGGATTATTGACTGGAAGGGAAGCATTGTGAAGAACTGACAGAGAACGGGCTGACCGTATGTACGGCAGTCCGTTTGTGTTTTCTGACAAATTTTTTTGGTAAATTGAAAAAACTTCTTCAATCTGGGTAGTTTTTATGATATAATAAAGGAAAGAAAATCCGAAGGGAATGATTTGATTGAAGTATGATGCCCAGGATTGCCGGCTTGTTGATGTGAAACAGCTGACACCTACCATATATGATTTCCGGCTGCAGAATGCAGACCTGGCCGCCCTTACGCGTCCGGGACAGTTCGTACAGGTCTATGTGCCCGGAAAGACCCTGCGCCGTCCCATCTCCGTCTGTGATGTGGAGGGAGATGTGATCCGTATCGTATTTGAAGTGCGGGGAGAGGGCACGGAGCTGCTGTCTCACACCAGAACAGGGGAGAACATCAATATCATTGCTCCCCTGGGAAAGGGGTTTGAACTTGATCCGCATAAAAAGACAATTTTCATCGGCGGCGGCATCGGTGTCCCGCCCATGCTGTACAGCGCCAGGCAGTGCGGCAAAAATGCCGTTGTCATCAATGGCTTCCGTAATCGTAATGCCATGATTCTTTCTGAGGATTTCGGAAAGACGGCAGGCAAGCTGATCGTCACAACGGATGACGGCAGCTTCGGGATCCATGGTTTTGTCACACAGCCGCTGGAGGAGGAAATCGGCAGCGCAGAAATGATCTGTGCCTGCGGTCCGACTCCCATGCTGAAGAATATTGCCCGTATGGCACGGGAGCACGGTGTACCCTGTCAGGTATCGCTGGAGCAGCGCATGGCCTGCGGCATCGGTGCCTGTCTTGGGTGTGCGGTCGCTGTCAAAAGGGATGACGGTACGACCTGTTATCAGCACGTCTGCAAGGACGGACCTGTTTTCAATGCTGAGGAGGTGGCTTGGTAATGGCAGATCTGAGCGTAAACATTGCCGGTGTACATTTCAATAACCCGATTATTGCCGCTTCCGGAACGATCGGTTTCGGCCGTGAATACAGCGAGTTCTATCCGCTGTCGGTATTCGGCGGCATTTCCTGCAAGGGAACGACATTGAAGGAGCGTCCGGGCAACCCGCCGCCCCGCATTGCCGAGACCCCTATGGGAATGCTCAATGCCGTCGGATTACAGAATCCCGGCGTGGAGCACTTCATCCGGGAGGATCTCCCGTGGCTAAAGCAGCAGAATACGGTTGCCATTGCCAATGTTGCCGGCAGCACCCAGGATGATTACTGCCGCATGGCCGAGATCCTGTCCGAAACGGATATTGATATGATCGAACTGAATATCTCCTGCCCGAATGTCAAGGAGGGCGGCGTCCAGTTCGGCACCTCCTGTGAATCGGTAGCGGCAATCACCAGGGCGGTGAGAGCCTGCTGCAAAAAGCCGCTGATCATCAAGCTGTCACCCAATGTCACCGATATTGCTTCTATTGCCAAAGCCGCCGAGAGCGAGGGAGCTGATGCGGTATCGCTCATCAATACCCTCACCGGTATGCGGATTGATATCAACACCCGCCGTCCCATCATTACCAATGTGACCGGCGGTATGTCAGGACCGGCTGTATTTCCGGTAGCTGTCAGGATGGTCTGGCAGGTCAAAAAGGCCGTCAACATCCCGGTGATCGGCATGGGCGGTGTGACCACCTGGAAGGATGCCGTGGAGATAATGATGGCAGGTGCTGATGCCATTCAGATCGGCACAGCCCTTTTCACCGATCCTTATGCTCCGGTCAGAATTGCTGAGGGTCTGAACAAATATCTTGATGACCACGGTATGCAGTCAGTTACCGAGCTGACCGGCACGGTGATCGCATAACGGAGGGACCGTCTTGACAAAAGTCATTTTGATCCGCCACTGTCAGGCGGAAGGGAATTTAAAGCGATTCTTTCAGGGAAAGATCGACAGTGATATCACGCCTCTCGGAGAAAAGCAGATCGGACAGACTGCACGTCTGCTGAGCAATGAGCCGATTGATGTGATCTATGTGAGCTCCAAGCGCCGTGCCAGAAAAACGGCGGAGGGTATCAACCTTTACCACGAGGTTCCGCTCATCACGGATGACCGTCTGGTGGAGATTGACGCCGGAGAATGGGAGGGCGTGCCGCTCACGGATATTGAGAAGCGCTTTCCTGAGCAGTATGCCAATTGGCGCCATCATCCCGCCGTTTTTGAAGCCCCGGGGGGTGAAACGATGGTACAGGTGTATGAAAGAGTCAATCCGGCGCTGGTGTCCATTGTGGAGGCCAACAAGGGAAAAACGGTCTGTATTATCTCCCATGGCTGTGCCATCAAGAATATGATGTGTTTTGCCCATGGATGGGGTATCGAACAGATCGGGAATGTGGAGATCGGGCCGAATATGTCGGTGAATGTCATCGAATTTGATGACGAGCTGCGCCCGCATATCCTTATCGAGGGCTATACCGACCATCTTCAATAAAACTACGGAGAACAACTTATGATAATATTGTCTGTTGACTACGGCAGGGTAAGAACAGGCATTGCCGTGTGTGATAAGAATGAGATCATTGCCTCCCCCGCAGCGGTGATCAAGGAGGTCCACCAGGAGGCCCTGGCGGAAAAGATTGCTGCAATCTGCCGGGAAAAGCAGGCAGAACAGATTGTAATGGGACTGCCGAAGAACATGGACGGCAGTGAGGGGGAGAGCGCCCGCAATGTCAGAAATTTTGCGGAGCTGCTGCACGAGAAAACACAGCTTGAGGTTGCCCTGCATGATGAACGCTGCACGACAGTGAGTGCACATGGGTATCTGAATGTGACGGATACCAGAGGAAAAAAGAGAAAACAAGTGATTGACAGTGTTGCGGCTGTGATCATTTTAGAGGATTATCTGCGATACAGGAGGAATCAGATATGAGTGTTCTTCCCGGTCAGAAGCTCACGATCGGTGAGCTGTATGTATCCATGGCAGTGGGACTGATCCTGTTCCTGCTGCCCAACGATCTGAAAAACCAGTTAGGTACAACGCCTGTTTCGGTGGTGATGGTGTCGCTGCTTGCGCTGATCATTGCATCCGCCCTGTTCATTGCGATCCGCCGTTTTGAAGCGATTGGTGCGGCGATTCTGACAAAGTCAGTTATCACGGTCATATCGTTCCTGTTCTCGATACTCAACGGTATGCTGAGCAAGAGCAACGATTACTGGCCGACAATTTCCGATTACCAGCTCATCACCATGTTTATTCTATGGACGGTGCCGTTTTTACTGGCGGTGATCTTCAGACTGTTTACGGTAGGTAAGCGTGACACCAATGATTACCGTCTTGGATTTGCCCGATTTTTGTCATTGAGCCTGAGAGCGCTGCTGCTCATATATCTGATGGTGCTGATTTTCAAACAGATCATGCCAAACAAGCCCAATGTCATTACCACCAGAACGATCTATTATATGCCGTTTTCCAAGATATCGGATTGTTTCAGCGGCGTCAACGGCGGCAGCATGGCATATCTTATCTGGCATTGCCTGATTCTTGCCCCGCTGACCTTCAGCCTGCTGATACTCAATCCGCACATCCGTTGGTGGTATGTGCTGGTGATCTCCTTTGCCGCCGGTATGGCCATTGAGATCCTGCAGTTCACGCTCAATACCGGTATCGTTTATACCGACGATGTCATTATGTATCTGATCGGCGGTGTGCTGGGGATGCTGCTCAAGAAGCTGCTGGATAAGATACGGGAGGCCATTACTGCGGGGGAAGAAAAGATCATGCTCAGTCTGGAATATACCCCCATCGAATATCCTCCTGCCGAAAAAGAAGCATAACGTCAAAGACTGCCGAATTGAAACGGCAGTCTTTTTTATGCAATCGGCAATTTTAGGAAGAGGATTATCCCCCATAAACGCTGTCCGGGTACGATATTTTTCAGCTTGCTGCAAGGTTTATTCCTCAGCAAATTTTGAAAAGGTTTTCCCTGGGAACTGGCAGGTCAGAACTGATTTCCGTGATTTCGGCGGAAAGAGGATTGACAAACGGAGTGCGGCGGTTTATAATGATATTATCATTATACTAATAACAGGTGAGAGTATGGAAATCAGAGATAAAAACGGATTGACCGAAACAGAATATCTGCAGCAGTACCGTCCGGGGGACTATGAACGTCCTTCCGTGGCGGTGGACACCGTTATTTTCACGGTGTCCAGCCGTGATGCGGACAATTACAGACGGCTGCCGGAAAAGAAGCTCCAGATGCTGATGATCAGACGGGGCGGACATCCCTGTCTGGGACAGTGGGCGCTGCCGGGCGGCTTTGTGGAGCCGGGAGAATCCACCGAACAGGCTGCTGCACGGGAGCTGCTGGAAGAAACCGGAGTGAAGAACGTCTATTTAGAACAGCTGTATACATTCAGTGACCCGGGAAGGGATCCGCGGATGTGGGTGATGAGCTGTGCCTATATGGCGCTGTCGGATAAGTCGGAAATGACGGTGCAGGCAGGGGATGACGCGAAAAGTGCCGATTGGTTTGATGTGTCGCTGCAGTGTACCGATGCCGCCACCGAACAGATGGGCGACGGTTACCGGCGCACCGAGCAGTATTGCCTGACGCTCCGCAGCGGGGAAGAGGAACTGTCGGCGGATGTGGTGCATACACAGATACGCTCCCGCAGCGGGACACAGGACAGCTATACGATCGTTTCCTCCCGGGGGATCGCCTTTGACCATGCCAAGATCATCACGACAGCACTGTTGCGTCTGCGGGGGAAGATCCTGTATACCGATATTGCCCTGAACCTGATGCCCGATGAGTTCACCCTGACTGAGCTGCAGCAGGTGTACGAGATTATTCTTGACCGTCAGCTCCTGAAAGCGCCGTTCCGACGGAAGTTCGGTATCCTGGCGGAGGAAACAGAGAAACTTTCACAGGCAGCCGGGCACCGTCCCTCCCGTCTATACAAGCGGAAGTGGCTTCTTGGCCGTGAACTGTCATAAGCAAGGAGGATCCGTATGAGATTATTAGTAGTAGAGGATGAGATCGGGCTT
>ONEU01000187.1 GCA_900316925.1 uncultured Eubacteriales bacterium | reverse complement strand
TATTCATGTAGCGCCGTATACGAGACCCGTACGTACGGTGCAATGGGAGGTTGAGGGACAAAGTGTCCCTCAGTCTACCCTATTGTGGGATTGATTTGTGCGCGAAATGCTTGCCTCTCACATATCCGGCTATTTCGCCTGACGGGGCTTGTTATCTGACGATTTCCTGCGGTTCTCTCCAAACTGCAGCAGCATGATAAAGTCATCCCCCTGCTGTCGGCTCTCGTATTTTGCGCCGTGCAGATCGAGAATGGACTTGACGATGGAGAGCCCTAAGCCGTTGCCTTTCTGGTGACGGCTTTTGTCCTTGCGGATATACGGCTGCCAGATCTGTTTCAGTTCTGCTTTGGTGAGATGCTCGCTTTTGTTGGTGATCCGCAGCGTCTGTTCCGTCACATCAATCCGGATCTCACTATCCGGCAGGGAGTATTTCACGGCGTTCTCAATCAGATTTTGCAGGACGGTGGAGAGCAGCTCCTGGTCTGCCAGAATCAGATGACTGCCGCTGTGATGCAGGACGAAGGATTTCCCGTCGGGAAGGTGCGGATAACGGCGGAGCGTCTCTGCTGTCAGCTCATAGAGATCAAGCTCGGTACGGTTGAGGGTCATCTTGTAGGAATCGAGCTTGCTGAGATTCAGCATCCGGTGCACAAGCTGATTGATGTTTTCCGTCTGTTCGATGATCTTGGAGAGATAATCGTCACGTTCGCTGCTGTCAATATCCTCCTGCAGGCTGTAAGCATAGCCGCTGATGATAAACAGCGGGGTTTTGATATCATGTGCAAGAGCATTGGTCAGATCGGCACGCTTCTGTTCCTGCAGAATCTGCACCTTGACCATGCGCCAGACCATGACACAGAGGATGACGGCTATTACCAGGAAAAAGCCGAAAAGTGCCGTGATCCCCCAAAGAACGGTGCCTTTGCAGAGGTTCCACAGGTGAATCTCACGGGCATAACGGATGCGGTAGGTTGTATGTACACCGGAACTGCTGCTTGATGCATACACATAGTCCGTGGTGTAGAAGAGGTAATCCAACAGGCCGGTGGGGACCGTCCCCTGGGACTGTTCAAGCTGATCATCCGTCAGACTGCTGAGATAATCCTTGCAGCAGACGCCATCCAGCAAAAATTCCTTTGGGATTACATTGCGCCAGACGTTGTTGCATTGGTAGATTTCCATGCTGCCGATGTCAGGATGCAGGGAATAGGCGGCAATGAGCTCGTCGGATTCAAACCATTCCGTATCGTCCTCCACCAGAGCAACGGCTACCTCTATCGGGTAGAACTCTACTGTATTGAGTGCAAATTCCGTGCAGACCAGCTCATAGTGTTTCCCGTCGGGCAGACTCGTCCGCAGGGCGGCAGCAATGGCTTCATACTGCGCGTCCGTCATGGAATCCCTCAGCGACTGATAATCCAGCACGCCGCCGATCTCTGTCAGGGATTCCTCGCCCACCTTGAACCCGAATACCACGTTGATTTTTCCGGCGGTATTGAGCACCTCGGCATCGGTGCTCAGGTCGGTGATCAGCAGCTGACGCATCGTTTCATTCATATCGACACTTCCCTCCGGAGAGAGAGAGGAGGTCTCCAGCAGGAAGGCACGGATCATATTATCCTGTCTCATGCCGGCCGTCAGCCGCTGCTTTGCCGCCGACAGGGTGGCCAGCTCCTGGTTCTGGAGGTTCAGATTCTCTCCGGACAGCATGATCGTACTGTAAATGACGGATACCACGATCCATACCGCCAGCAGGATCCATGTGATCCGCCGGAACAATCGGTTACGTTGTCGTTTCAGCTTTTGTTCCATCTGTCAGCCCTCTATTTTATAGCCGCGCCGGATGACGGTCTTGATCAGTTTCCCGTTCTGACCCAGGGCCTTACGCAGGTTCTTCATGTGGGTGTCCAGAACGCGTTCATCCGTATCGTAATCATACCCCCATACCATATCCATGAGCTGCTCACGGCTGATGACACGCCCTTTATTCTCGATCAGCACTTTCAGGATGCCGTACTCTCTTGCGGTGAGATTGATCTCTTCCTCATTGCTGATTACTTTTCCGTTATTGGGATTCAGGGACAGACTGCCGCTGCTGAATACCTTTGAACGCACCAGTCCTTTCGCACGTTTAATGAGAGCGTTGGCTTTCTGGTACAGCACAGGCAGCGGAAAGGGCTTGACAACATAATCGTCACATCCCAGCGCATAGCCGTTGAGGATATCCGATTCATCCGCTCTTGCGGTGATGAACATGATGGGGACCTCGCTGGTTTTCCGTACTTCCCGGCAGATCTCAAAGCCGTCCACCTCCGGGAGCATGACGTCCAGCAGCAGCAGATCATAGTGCGTCTCATAGGCCATTTCAAGCCCGGTTTGCCCGTCGGGCGCCACTTCCACCCGAAAAACATCCTTCTCTTTTTTGGTAAAGTAGTTGACAACCAGTTCCTGAATGTTCCGGTCATCCTCAACCAGTAATACCCGATACATAGGCAGCCTCCTCGTTTTCATCGGTTCGGTTTCTCTGCCTCATATTATACAAAAATTGAATCAAAATAGCAATATCCTTAGTGATTATATCAGAGAAAACTGACTGATTCCTGAAATTTCAGAATTATCTGAACATGATGATGGTATTATTGCCTCAACAGCGGAGAACGATTTTCGTTCCCGACAGAGAGGAGATGTATCTATGCGGATACACAATCAGAAGAAGTATGTTTCATGTTTCGATGAGGACACCGGGCAATACTGCCGTATTGGCAAGAAAGAAAACGGGTTCCTGACCATGAAGGATCCCTTCATGGCGGACTTTCCGGAGCTGTTGGATATCGGCATCATGGGGCACTGCGAGCACGGGAAGAGCTGTCTGTGTCTGCGGGCAGGGGTGGAGTGCTATCAGAACGGGGCGTTGCGTGACGACCCGAATATGAGCCTGACAGATTTCCGGAACCTGATCGATCAGTGCAAGGGAAAGACCTATCAGGTGGCGCTGGGCGGCTGCGGAGACCCCGACCAGCATGAGCATTTTGGGGAGATACTGCAATATTGCCGTGAAAACGGCATTGTGCCGAATTTTACCACTTCAGGCTATGGCATGACGGAAGAGAAGGCGGCATTGTGCCGGGAATACTGCGGGGCGGTAGCGGTCAGCTGGTACCGTGGTACCTACACCTGGCGAACGATATTCATGCTCCGGCAACAGGGCGTCAAAACCAATATTCATTTTGTGCTGTCACAGTTTTCTCTCCACGAAGCCCTACTGCGTCTGAAGGGTCAGTGGAACCAGGATGAGAAAGGATTCCCGGAAGGAATCAATGCGGTGATCTTTTTGCTCCATAAACCCGTCGGATTTGGTACCAAAAGAAGAGTGCTGACACGCGACAACGATGAGCTGCAGGAGTTTCTGGAGCTGGTGGACAACGGACAGTTTCCGTTTAAGGTCGGCTTTGATTCCTGCACGGTGCCTGCGCTGATGGGTCTGCCGCATACCGTGTACGAGAGCCTGGATGCCTGTGAAGCGGCAAGATGGTCTGCGTATATTTCCCACGATCTGAAGATGATGCCCTGCAGCTTCTGTTGGGAGAAGGAGGGCTCCGCCGTTGACCTGACCAGGTATTCTATTCAGGAAGCATGGGATTCACCGATATTTGAAGCCGTGAGAAAGAGACTCCGGGAGGCCTGTCCCGGGTGCGGGTACCGTGAGTATTGCATGGGTGGCTGTCCGATCATTCCGGAGATCGTTTTATGCAGCAAGAAAAGAGGTGGGGAACATGAAGTTCAGAACTGATTTTGTGACAAACAGCTCGAGTTCCAGTTACATCCTCAAAGAGTGTGATTTTGAGAAGGTCAGGAAAGAGCTCCTGGAAAAGGGACGGGACTACGCCCTCAACCATCCCCGGGAAATAAAGTTTGAGGGATGTAACGCCGAGTATTGGATCCGGATCGACCAGGGAAATCTCAGTCCGGAGGAATTGGAACACCTCAGAGCAAGGACGTTCCGTCTGCACGAGGAAAACACACTGACGCCAAGTGAGATCCATCAGGAATACATGAAGTATTACACTTATTTTTTGGGTAAGATTTTTCAGGAGCTGATCCCCCTGCGACAATGCCTGCCGTTTTTCCTTTGGGAAATCATCGAATGGTACTGGAATGATCTTCTGGAGATCTGCCTGCACGGATTGGATCACTATCTGTCCGGCGGGCGAAAAACCGAGGAGATAGAAAACTATCTAAAGGAAATCCAAAAAAGCCGGCTATCGGAGGATACTGCCACAAAAATGGCCGGGCTATTGATCCTGAAGTTTATGAGTGACAAGTGGTTTGGTACCAATCTGAGCGACGAAGAGGAGACAACGGATCTGCTGGTTTTTTCGGAGGAGTATCTGCAAAGGATTTTGCTGCCGGAGGTGCAGGATCAATGGTCGCTCTTCTGGATCCATGATATGACGAGGCCGTTGCAGGCATTTCTGAAACGATATGGAAAACGCTTCCGGGAATTGTCGGTACCCTATCTCGGGCTGACGATGGGCGAGATCGCAGAGGCCGTCCTTGGTCCGGTCTATGTGTATTTTAACACGCAGGAAACAGACTATCTGATCGGCGATCCGATCTGTGAACTGCCGGTGTGCATCCTGGGGTGCAATCACATGGGATAGACCATTGAGAAGAAGGGGGAGTCCGATGAAATTCCGGACCGATTATGTGACAAACAGTTCCAGTTCCAGCTACATCTTTAAGGAGCCGGATGTGGACGCCATCAGAAAAACCGTGATCGAAAAGGCGGAGCGGCATGCCCGGGAGCATCCAAGGGAGGTCATGTTTGAGGGATACTTCGGTAAGTATCTGATCCGGCTCGAAAGAGAGGGGATCAGTGAAAAGGAGTGGCACGAGATATGGCATTATATGGACGCCCACAAAGAAGAAATCAAGCAGGCAGCCACCGATACGCATCAGGTGTATATGGAATGGTATGTCCATAAGCTCGATAAGATTCTGTCAGGTCTGCGTCCGCTGCAGGAGTATCAGACGTATGTTATCTGGGAGCTGTACGACTGGTATGGGAATGATTTTCCGGAGATCAGTATACAAGGTCTGGATTCGTATCTTGCCGGGGGTCGAAAGAAAACAGATGACAGAGTATTAGCAGAGCAGATCAGCAGCAGAGCATTATCGGAGGATGCTCTTGAAAGGTTCACGGGGCTATTGGTGATGGAGTTTCTGGATGAGGATAGGTATGGAAATCTGGATGAAGATGAAAGCCAGCCGGGGGTCGAAATCAATTGCCTCACACAGGAATATCTGGAAAATGTCATGCTGCCGCAGCTGAATGACAGGCACAGTAGATTCTGGATAGGATATGAAGGAGGGATCACGGACACCTTTGTGAGGACGTATGGGGATAGTCTGCCCGAGAGGCTGTCACACTT
Organism: uncultured Eubacteriales bacterium; assembly: GCA_900316925.1. Taxonomy (GTDB): domain Bacteria; phylum Bacillota; class Clostridia; order Oscillospirales; family Acutalibacteraceae; genus UBA1213. Next base: position 7,241 of record ONEU01000187.1, on the reverse strand, counting down.
CATCGGCCGGACGCTCGGAGAGATTCTGGAAACGATCCTGGGGCAGGTTTATCTGTATTTTGACGACAATGAAACACATTACTTGTTTGGAGACCAGTTTTGCAGTCTGCCGGAGTGTATCTTCGGCTGCAACCACATGGGATAGATGTAAAAAAAGCTGCCGCAAATAAACTTGCAGCAGCTTTTTTCATTGGTTATCAGTTACTCACAGCGTCCTTCATGGACTTGACATATTCGCCGACGGGCTTAGCTGCGGATGTGCCGTGCTGTTCCAGCAGACGGATGATGGCGGAACCGACGATCACGCCGTCAGCAAAAGCGGACATGGCTTTCGCCTGCTCCGGCTTTGAGATACCGAACCCGATGGCAACGGGGATATCCGTATGCTCACGGATGATGGAAACAATGCTTTGGAGGTCGGTGTTGATCTCATTTCTCACACCCGTTACTCCCAGACTGGAAACGAGATAGATAAAGCCTTCCGCTTCTTTTGTGATCATACCGATACGGTTGGAGGAGGTCGGTGCGATCAGGGAGATCAGGTCAACGCCGTACTGATGGCAGAAGGGCAGGAACTCTTCCTTCTCTTCAAAAGGAATGTCGGGAAGAATCAGACCGTCAATGCCGACTTCGGCACAGGTGGAAATGAATTTTTCGGCACCGTATGAAAATACCACATTCGCGTAGGTCATAAATACCAGCGGAATCGTCACCTCCTGCCGCAGCTTGCGGACAAAATCAAAAATCTGATTTGTGGTGATGCCGCCGCTCAGGGCACGGATATTGGCGCCCTGGATCACGGGACCTTCAGCGGTAGGGTCGGAAAATGGAATGCCCAGTTCGATGAGATCGGCGCCGTTTTTCACGGCTTCCTTCACCACGGCTTCGGTAGTGGCAAGATCGGGGTCGCCGCAGGTAATAAACGGAATAAAGGCTTTACCGCTCCGGAATGCTTTCTGAATGTTACTCATAGATATCCTCCCCTCTGTAACGGGCAATGGCAGCGCAGTCCTTGTCGCCTCTGCCGGAAACCGTCACGACAATGGTTTTATCCTTGTCCATGGTGGGTGCAAGCTCCATGGCGTATGCAATGGCGTGGGAGGACTCGATGGCCGGAATGATGCCCTCGGTTCTTGACAGGTATTCAAAGGCATTGACGGCCTGCTCATCCGTGATGGCGACATATTCTGCTCTGCCGATATCATAAAGATGGGCGTGCTCCGGACCGACGCCGGGATAATCCAGACCTGCCGAAATCGAATAGACAGGGGCAATCTGGCCGTTTTCATCCTGGCAGAAATAGGACTTCATCCCGTGGAAGATACCCAGTCTGCCGGTGGAGATGGTTGCGGCTGTTTCAAAGGTGTCGATTCCTCTGCCGGCAGCCTCACAGCCGATCAGACGGACGGATGAATCTTCGATGAAATGATAGAAGCTGCCGATGGCATTGGAGCCGCCGCCCACACAAGCCATGACGACGTCGGGAAGTCTGCCTTCCGCTTCGAGCATCTGCTCCTTGATCTCTTTGGAGATGACCGCCTGGAAGTCACGGACAATGGTGGGGAAGGGGTGAGGCCCCATGACAGAGCCCAGGCAGTAGTGGGTATCGGCAATCCGGGTCGTCCACTCACGCATGGCTTCACTCACGGCATCCTTGAGGGTAGCGGTGCCGGTTCTGACAGGGACGACATCAGCCCCCAGCAGTTTCATCTTATATACATTGAGAGCCTGACGCCTGGTGTCCTCTTCGCCCATGAAGACAACGCACTCCATGTCCATCAAAGCGGCGGCGGTGGCGGTTGCAACACCGTGCTGTCCGGCTCCGGTCTCGGCAATCAGACGGGTCTTGCCCATTTTTTTTGCCAGGAGTGCCTGTCCGAGAACATTGTTGATCTTGTGGGCGCCGGTGTGGTTGAGATCCTCACGCTTGAGGTAGATTTTCGCACCGCCCAGTTCTCTTGTCAGCTTCTCCGCAAAGTAGAGGCGGGAGGGTCTGCCGGCATAATTGTTGAATAATGCTGTCAGCTCCCGGTTAAAGTCAGGGTCAGCTTTATAGCGGTCATACGCTTGTTCGAGTTCGATCACGGCATTCATCAGGGTCTCGGGGATATACTGTCCGCCGTGGATACCGAAACGTCCTTTTGGATTTGTCATTTCACTTCTTCCTTTCTGACAGCGTTCAGAAACGCCTTCATCTTATCATAATCCTTCTTGCCTTCCGTTTCAATACCCGAACTGACATCTACGGCAAAAGGATGCAGATTTTTGACGGCATCAGCGACATTTTCGGGGTTCAGGCCACCTGCCAGGAAATACGGACGGCGGATACGGTGCAGGAGCTGCCAGTCAAATACCGTCCCGTCTCCCGTACCGCCGTCGAGAAGAACCAGGTCGGCAGAGGAGTCTTCCGCCTTTCGGATATCCTCCACGGACCTGATCACAAAGGCACGGATAATCGGTTTATCGGTCAGGCGGCGGAGACGGGTAAGATAGTCCTCATCCTCCGTTCCGTGGAGCTGGATGATATCAATAATACCGTCCCGGCACAGAGAGACGATCTCTTCCGGCGGGTTATTCAGGAACACCCCTACCGCTGGAATCTCCGGAGAGAGACTGCTTTTCAGTCCGGCTGCCTGCTGCGACGTGACACGGCGGCGGCTCTTTTCCGCAAACACCAGCCCGATATAATCAGGATGCAGCTCGTTGGCGGCTGCGATATCTTGTGGCTGCGTCAATCCGCACAGCTTGATTTTTGTCATCCGTTACCCCTCAATTCTTTCAGTTTGGCGGTTTTGTCAGGCGCTCTCATCAATGTTTCACCGATCAGCACGGCGTCTGCACCGATCTGCCGGAGCGTGCTGACATCTTCGGCTGTCCGGACACCGCTCTCCGATACAAACAGAACCTCCTGCGGGATCATATTTCTCAGGCGTCGGCTGTTTTCGGTATCAACGGTGAAATCCTTGAGATTCCGGTTATTCACGCCGATAATCTGTGCGCCTGCCTTCAGGGCAGTCTCTATTTCCGTTTCATTGTGGGCTTCCACCAAGGCGGATAAGCCCAGTTCTCCGCTGATGTCGAGATATTCCCGCAGCTGCTGTTCGCTGAGGATGGCTGCAATGAGCAGGACTGCCGAAGCCCCCAGTACCTTTGCTTCATAAATCATATATTCGTCCACGGTGAAATCCTTCCGCAGGCAGGGAATCTTCACGGCGGCAGCAATTTCCTGCAGATAGCGGTCGCTGCCGAGAAACCACTTCGGCTCCGTGAGGACGGAGATGCAGTCCGCGCCGGCGGCTTCGTAATCCCGGGCAATCTGCAGATAGGGAAAATCAGGAGCGATCAGCCCCTTGGACGGGGAAGCCTTTTTACATTCACAGATAAACGAAAGCTCCGGCTTTTGCAGGGCTTTGATGAAAGGAGAATCGCCTTTAGGCAGGTCTTCTGCGGTTCTTCTGAGCGACGTGAGTGACAGGCGGCCTTTGGCGGCTTCACAACGCTCCCGGGCATAATCGGCCAGCTGGTCTAAGATTGTCATGCTGTCACCTCAGGGCGGTTGCTTACCTCGATCAGCTTGTCCAGGGTTTCGGTTGCCTTGCCGGAGTCGATCAGTTCGGCAGCCAGTGCAATACCGTCCTTCATGGTGGCTGCCTTGCCGCCGAGATACAATGCGGCGCCTGCATTGAGCAGGACGGCATTTCTCTGGTGTCCCTGTTTGCCTGCAAGAATGTCACGGGTGATCTGGGCGTTCTGTCCGGGGGTGCCGCCGCGCAGATCTTCTTTTTGGCAGCGTTCAAAGCCGAAGTCCTCCGGCTTGATCGTATATGTTTTGTACCAGCCGTCCTTGATCTCACAAACCTTGGTGGGGGAGCTGAGGGAGATTTCATCGAGCTTGTCGGTACCGAATACCACCATGCCGCGTCTGACGCCAAGGCTGATCAGTACCTGGGCCAGAGGCTCCACCAGATACTCATCATAAACGCCGAGCAGCTGCATGGAGGGAGATGAGGGGTTGGTCAGAGGTCCTAAGATATTGAAAACCGTGCGGAAACCCAGTTCTCTGCGGATGGCGCCGACATATTTCATGGAGGAGTGATATTTCTGTGCAAAGAAGAAGCACATACCGACTTCATTCAGAAGCTCCACACATTTCTGAGGGCTCTGTTCGATATTCACGCCGAGAGCTTCCAGGCAGTCTGCCGTACCGCTGCTTGATGATGCGGCGCGGTTGCCGTGCTTGGCAACCTTCATTCCGCCGGCTGCGGCCACCAGAGCAGCGGTGGTGGAGATATTGAAGCTGTGAGCGTTATCTCCGCCGGTGCCGACGATCTCAAAAACCTCCATGCCGGTCTCGACTTTGGTAGCGTGGTCACGCATGGCGGCGGCACATCCGGCAATTTCTGCGGTGGTCTCCGCTCTGGCACTCTTGGTGGAAAGGGCTGCCAGGAACGCAGCGTTCTGGGTGGGAGTGGTCTCACCGCTCATGATCTCGTTCATCACGGTATAGGCCTCATCGTATGTCAGATCCTCCTTGTTCACGATCTTGACAATAGCTTCCTTAATCATCATACATCTTCCTTTCGTCAGTTTTTGATAAAATGATACAGCATCGTTTTGCCGTCCGGTGTCAGGATGGATTCGGGATGGAACTGGATGCCGAAAATCGGATTATTCTTGTGCTGAACTGCCATGATCTCACCGTCTGCGGTTGCGGCGGTGATATTCAGGCAATCCGGCAGGGTAGCAGCGTCAGCCGCAAGCGAATGATACCGGGCGACAGGCGCTTTATCGGGACAGTCTGCAAACAGCGGACAGGCTTTATCAAAGGTGACCACACTCTGTTTGCCGTGCATGAGCTGTCTTGCATAGGTGATCGTCATGCCGAAGGCGGCGCAGATGGCCTGATGTCCCAGACACACGCCGAGGATCGGAATCTCGCTGCCGAGTTCCTTTACGACGTCAATGATGATGCCGGCATCCTCCGGTCTGCCGGGACCGGGTGAGAGAATGATCCTGTCGGGACGGAGGGCGCGTATTTCCTCCACGGTCAGCTCATCATTGCGGATGACCCGGATATCCGGCTCGATCTCGCCGACGTATTGATAGAGGTTATAGGAGAAGCTGTCGTAATTGTCGATCAGAAGTACCATTATTCCACCTCCTGGGCTAATTCAAGTGCTTTGAGGGACGCTCTGGCCTTGTTCAGGCACTCCTGATATTCCTTTTCGGGATCGGAGTCAGCCACAATGCCGGCGCCGCTTCTGACAAACACCTTGCCGTTCTTTTTATAAGCGATCCTGATGGCAATACAGGTGTCCATATTGCCGGTAAAGTCAATGTAGCCGATGGCGCCGCCGTAAATGCCGCGTTTATTGTTCTCCAGCTCGCCGATGAGCTGACAGGCACGGAGCTTCGGCGCTCCTGAGAGTGTCCCTGCCGGCAGGACGGCTTCAATCGCATCGAGAGCGTCCTTATCCTCCCGGATCTCTCCGCGGACGGTGGAGCCGATATGCATCACATGGGAGTAGCGCTCAATGGAGTGGAGCTTTTCGGGAATGACCGTACCGAACTTACTGATCCTGCCCAAATCATTGCGTCCGAGATCAACCAGCATATTATGCTCGGCGAGTTCTTTTTCATCGGCAAGGAGTTCTTTTTCCAGGGCAAGATCTTCTTTCTCTGTTTTACCTCTTGGACGAGTACCGGCTAGGGGAAAGGTATGCAGCACACCGTTTTCGAGTTTGACCAGTGTTTCCGGTGAAGCGCCGGCCACCTCCACATCCGTCCCGGAGAAGTAGAACATATAGGGGGAAGGATTGATGGTTCGCAGGATGCGGTAGGTATTGAGCAGACTTCCCTCGAAGGGTGCGCTCAGACGGTTGGACAGTACGATCTGAAAGATATCGCCCTCATGGATGTGCCGCTTGGCACGGTCAACCATGGCACAGTATTGTTCTTTATTGAAGAGAGGCGTTACTTCTCCCAGCAGTTTGCCGCTCTTTTCTTCGGATTTTTTGCCGTGTTTGAGAAGATGTTCCAGGCTGCGGAGATCATCGGCAGCTTTCTGATAGCCGGCGTCCGGATCCTGGAGTTTCATGTTGACAATGAGAATGATCTTCTGTTTCACGTGATCGAAAGCAATGACTTTATCAAACAGCATCAGGTCAACGTCTTTGAACTGTTCGCTGTCCTCCACACGGCAGCGCACACAAGGTTCGCTGTAACCAAGATAGTCGTAGGAGAAATATCCTACGAGACCGCCTGTGAAGGGAGGTAGGTAGTCAAACCGAGGGCTCTTGTAGCCGGAGAGGAGCTGACGGATGTGCCCGGTGGGATTATCGACCCTTTTTTCAATGCTGCCGGCTTTCAGTAAGCCGTCGATGCAGGTGATTTCCATTTTGGGCTCAAAGCCGAGGAAGGTGTAGCGGCCCCAACGGTCATTAGCCTGAGCGGATTCCAGCATATAGCAGTGAGTAGATGCGTTTTTGAGGATCCTCATGGCTTCGATGGGTGTGGTGAAGTCGGAAAGAATCTCACAGCTGACCGGAAGAACATCGAATTTTCCGTCTGCGGCGATTCTTCTGACCTCCTCCAATGAGGGAGAGATTTTCATATACATACCTCCAAAGTAGAATAAAAAAGTCCTTAACAGAACCAACCGATTCTGTTAAGGACGAATAAACCAATTATCCGTGGTGCCACCCTAATTCACGGCAAAACCGTGCACTTAGCGGGATACAAGCATATCCCCGGCAAATAACGCCTGCCTCCGACGTTGCAGCATACTCCGGTACTCCGTTTGACTGCACCCTCAGCGGTCCATTTAACAACTTGTTTCTTACCTGACTCTCAGCGCCGCAGGCTCTCTGTAAAGGCATCATTGCCGTTATCTCCGCTTCAACGGTTTATTCTATTTAAGATATCCCCATTATATCACGTCCTTTTTTACTTGTCAAGAAAAATCCACAGTGCAGAGCCTGCGTAGCCTGCGCAGAGCCTGCGCACCCGTGTCACGCTGTCGTTCGCTGACGCTTACTTTGTATGTTTATGGCGAAACTTCTATGTCGCTAACATCCGGCACGGCACAGCAGGGCTGTGAATCTTCTACGTCCGCCGCCACGCCCCTTGACGGGGCGCTTGCTGGCTGTTTTTTTAGATTATTTGAGTTCCGTTTTCTATCAAAGTACCCGTGCCTACTTTTTGAAAGTTGTAGACGAGGATGGATATTTGAATAATAAGGG
>ONEU01000135.1 GCA_900316925.1 uncultured Eubacteriales bacterium | reverse complement strand
TGCCGAATTATCGTAAGGTATGATGAAAAATGTTTACGCTGTTGGACATACAGAAACACGATGTACGTTTCGGTGAGCATTATCGAATGCCAGCGTGATGATACAGCAGGGGGAACACCGCCAGGATGTGACAGGATTGGTGAGAGAGGTGTGGTATGATCAGGATATCAAATGGGATGTGGGAGGAGAAGAATATGCTTGAAATAGATTTCAAATCGGTGAGCGCAGACAGATGTACCCGGGAAATGATGATCGGGAAACTGTTGCTCGACTACGGATTCCTGTCCCGTGATACCATCGGTGAGAGTAGGTGTTCTCGGCCGATTGACCTGTTGTGTATCGGCAATCGAAAAAAACAGGTCCTGTTTACGGCTGCCTATCACGGGATGGAATGGATCACCACTTTGCTGATGCTGCGGTTCATTGATGAGGTCTGCTTTTCGGTAATGACGGGAAAGAGTATGTGCGGCGTGAGGATCGGAACATTTCTCAACCGGAGGGGTCTGGCAGTCGTGCCGTGCGTGAATCCCGACGGTGTCGAGATACAGCTGCATGGTGCGGAGAGTGCCGGAGAGTACCGGACGCTGGTGGAAACGGCTTCAAGCGGTACGACGAGCCGCTGGCAGGCCAATGCGGCAGGTGTGGACATCAACCATAATTTTTCGGCAAGCTGGGAGAAGCTCAGGAGTTTGGAGATTGCTCACGGGATCAATTCGCCTGCACCCACCAGATACGGGGGTGAGTTTCCGGAGAGCGAGCCGGAGAGCCGCACGATTGCATCCTACTGCCGCACCGGCAATATTGCACACGCTCTTGCGTTTCATAGCCAGGGGGAGGAGATTTACTGGGATTTTGGTACCTATCGTGACCCCGAGGCATTGAAAATGGCCAAGGTCATGGCATATTCCAGCGGTTACAGGGTCGCTGAACCCTCCGGGCTTGCAAGCGGCGGCGGCTTCAAGGACTGGTTCGTGGAGAAGTTTCAGCGTCCGGCATTTACCGTTGAAGTCGGTCTTGGCCGGAATCCGCTTCCGATGAGTGATTTTGATGGGATTTATCAGAAAATCAGAGAGATGCTGGTATTGGCTGTGGTTCTCTGACTGTATAAAAGAGTGCGTTATATGGTTTCAGGTCAGGATGGGCGCTCCTGTTTTACCAAACAATCACTCACGACCTCCTGTTAATACCGGCTGTCACGGAAATCCGTTTTGACCTGCCAGTTACCAGGGAAAACCTTTTTCTGGCGAAAAAAGGTTTTCCCCGGACCCCTTTCCAAAATTCGCTGAGTGAGAAACCATGCAACAATCGGTAAACACGATCTTTCATCGTTGTTGACGAAAAATTGCAGGGACTTTCAGGGAAGGATGATTCATAATTGATTTCTGTGTCACGGAATGTTCTCTCCACAAGAAACTGCCCGCGATATTCGCTTTCTGTGGACTTGATAAATTGAAATGATTGTGGTAGTATTAGGAGAGTATGAAAGCTGTCTATTGATTTGTGGAGAAAGGAAATGAAATATGAAAAAGAAGATCATTCTTGCGGTCTTTTTTGCTGCCATGCTTGCGGGATGCATTGTCTGCGGGGCTTGCTCGGGAGTATCGAAAAACGATCAATCCGCAAAGCCGTCACAGGTGAGTGCTTCCTCTCAGACAAGCAACGCATCTGATCAGGAGAGTGCATCACAGCCGTCTCAGGAGAGCAAAGAGCCTTCACAGCAGGAAAGTCAATCCTCTGAAGAGAGCAGTTCTGCCGGAAGCGGTGTGGAAAGCAGTCAGGAGAGCTCTCAGGAAAGCTCCCGGGAGACCAGTCAGGAAAGCTCCGGGGAAGAAAGCTCTCTGCCGGAGATGTATGACGGATATTACTTTGATGACGAGCAGATTGTGGAGGACTATCATACGGCTGTGGAATTAACGGACGATGAAGCCTTCAACGCATTGTTCAGGGAGAATAAGCTGGACCAGCAGTTCCAGCAGGATATCCGGGAAGTGGAGAACGAGATGGATATGCGCACCGTGACCATCCGATATGGAGAGCTCTGGAAAAACGAGGCGGATGAAGCATATCAGAAGCTGGCTGACTTGTTGGAAACGGTTCCCGCAGAGAAGGAGAAGCTGGAGCACTCTCAGGAGGAGTGGCTTGCATCATTGGAGAAAACCGAGAATAGCTTCCTGGAAGAGACTTCCGACGGCGATGTCCGCGGTACACAGGCGCTGTTGGCGGTGGATTCGGCAATGATGAACTATTATAAGGGCAGGGCTGCCGTGCTCTATCAGCAGATTTATGTGCTCACCGGCAGTTTTGAAATGGATTGAGTACCGTTCAGCGATCAGGTTATAATCAGATAAGGAGTAATCATACTGATGAAAAACAAAACACTGCGATACACACTGACCGTACTGCTTTCGGTCGTGTTGCTGTTCACGCTTTCGGGCTGCAACCTGGGAGAGATGAAGCAAAATGACGGTTATGTTGCTTCTGTCAAGGAGCTTGTCAATCAATGTATCAATTATAACCGTACCCTGAAAAAGCAGGAAGAGGTTTTTAACTGCCATGATGTAGAGAAAACCAAGCAGCTTGTCAGCACGATGGACACCCTGGGGGATGTCTATCAACAGCTCCTGCAGCTCCAACCCACGAATGAATTTGCAGAGTACCATTCGCAGATCACAGAAAGAGCAACGATGGCGCTGTCATGTATCAGCAGACTGAAAACGCTTGTCAACTACTCTGCGGAGCATGGGAATGATAAATTGTACCAGAATGACAAGGGTGAGATTCTGGATGAATATACTGCCGACTGTGAAATGCTGCGATGGGTATCCTCGGAAATACAGACATATTGGCGTAATGCCTAAAAGTGGTCAGTCTCCTTTGTGGAGACTGATTTTTTTGTAGAAAATAAAACAAATGTTTGAATTTTCGGCAGAGATGTGGTATAATCGGGATAAGCAGAAAGTGGTCAAACGGAACTGTATACCGGAGAGTAACAGGGAAAGAAAGACAGTTTGGTGATGAAGATGAAGAAAGGTTTGACAAAAAGCAGGCAGAAAATACTGGATTATCTGAATGAAGCAGCAGCGGGGGGCATCCCGCCCACAGTACGGGAGATTTGCGAAGCGACGGGACTGCGCTCCACCTCAACGGTTCATGCGCATCTGAAGGTACTGGAAGAAATGGGATATATCACCCGGGATAAGGGGCACCGTTCCATCAAGCTGCCGGGGGGAGAGGCGAATGTATCCGTACCGGTGCTTGGCAAAGTAACGGCAGGTTTGCCGATCTATGCATTTGAGGATGTTTCCGGTTATGTGCCGTATCCGAAGAAAAAAGCGGAGGGCAAGGAAATGTTTGCCCTGAATGTACGGGGCGAGAGTATGCGGGATATCGGAATATATGACGGTGATATTGTGATCTGTGAAAAAACCGCGACCGCAGACAACGGTGATGTTGTCGTTGCGTTGATTGAGGATGAAGCGACGGTAAAGAGTTTTTACAAGGAGAAGGGTTATTACCGTCTCCAGCCGCAGAACCCCGATTTTGAGCCGATCATCACAGAGGAACTAATGATCCTTGGAAAGGTAGTTGCCCTTTACCGGGAATTTTGACCCCTTTTGAAAAATCCTTTCCTGAAAGTCCCACGCAAATACTTCGTCAACAACGATGAAGGTCAGTTTTCCCGATTGCTGCAAGTTATTTCCCTCAGCAAGTTTTGGAAAGGGGGCTGTAGAAAGCCTTTTTGCCAGAAAAAGGCTTTCCCTGGTAACTGGCAGGTCAAAACTGATTTCCGTGCGCCGCCTGTGTTAAAGTAAAATAAATCTGGGAAAAGCAGGCGCGGGGAGTTGGATAGAAAACGGAACCTGAAAATCTGGAAAGACCAGCCGTTAAGCGCCCCGTCAAGGGGCGTGTCGGCGGTTGTAGAAAATAGCAGCTCTGCTGCCCGTGCCGGATGTTAGCGAAACTGCACCACCTGCATAAGGCATACAGAGTGAGCGTAAGCGAACGGCAGCGTGATCGGGAGCGCAGGCTCTGCGCAGATCGGGAGGGCAGATTCTGCGCAGATCGGGAGGGCAGGTTCTGCGCAGGGGGTTGACAAATGGGGTAAGGGATGGTATAGTGTTGGTGCAGAGTAAATTTGTGTGCGTGATACGGGTCTGAAAGGGCCTGTATATAGTGTCGCACGGACGGGGAGTTGCCGTGCGGACGAAAAGATGATCCTGCGATACACAAGTTGCATCCCGCTGTCTAATAATACCAAGAGCTGACCTTCTTATTATTACAGCGAATCTGTAAGATAAGGAGGTTTTTTTATGACAGAACAAAACAAAAGTAAGGTCAATCTCAAGAGCTCTGCTCTGACGATAGCGGTACTCGCAATTCTGATGGCAGCGCAGGCGGTTCTCGGACTGCTGGAAATCCACACCGCTACCATCAAGATCAGCCTGTCCTTTATCCCTGTGGTGATCGCAGCGAGATTATACGGCGCGGTGGGCGGTGCATTGGTGGCGGGTGTCGGCGATATCCTGAGCTGCATCATCCATCCGGTGGGAGCCTGGTACCCGCCCATCACCCTGACGTATGCACTTACAGGCGTGATTTTCGGTCTGTTTCTGCATAAAAGCAGGAGTTTCCCCAGAGTGCTGCTCTCCGTGTGCATTACCCAGTTCATCGTCAGTCTGTTTATCAACACGATCTGGATCTCCCTGTTGATGTATAATTCTCAGGATACGATGTTTATCGAGTTCTATTTCACAAAGGTAGCCATGAGAATCTGGCAGGTAGTGATCCTGACGGTGATCGAGCTTGCATTGATCCCGCCCATGCTCAAAGCCATGGACAGTATCCGACTGTTCCGCAAGTTATCTCCCGCGATGGCCTTAGGAACGGCCTCCCGCAAGAAACAAGTGAATGATTCCAAAGAATAATGCAGGTAACAACGGTTTGTCCATGATACGACAAACCGTTTTTTTGCCTGTTCAAAGTCTGTACACCCCTGACGTGTATATGACTGATCTTAGCTCGTCAGCGCCAGCGAACGAAAGCGTGACAAGGGTGCGCAGGCTCTGTGCATGGAAATCAATTTTGAAAAACCTTGCCCGAAAGTCCATGCAAATGCTTCGTCAACTACGACGAGAAGTGAATGTTTACTGATTGCGGCAAGTTTTATCCCTCAGCGAATTTTGGAAAGGGGTCCGGGGAAAACCTTTTTTCGCCAGAAAAAGGTTTTCCCTGGGAACTGGCATGGAAAACTGAAATCCGTGGGCTCTGTGCCGCCGTCGTTGACAATGGAGGGAAGATGGCGTAAACTATAGGAAGAATGAAATTTGTGGGAGAATGGTTATGGCGGAGAAAGAAATGCTGCAGCTTTGCGGGACAGTAGAAGAGATCATATACCGGAACGGGACAAACGGCTACACCGTGATGACGGTACTGAGCGACGGGGTAACGACAACGGCGGTCGGAATGATGTCGGACGTCAGTATCGGTGATGAACTGAAGCTGATCGGCAACTGGAAAACTCATACGAATTACGGAGAACAGTTTGCGTTTGAGTATTATGAGCAGTTTATGCCCTCCAGCTCCGGGAGTATCCTGAAATATCTTTCCTCGGGAGCGATAAAGGGGATCGGCAGAGCAACCGCCCGGCGCCTGGTGGATGCCTTCGGAGAGAAAACGCTCGAGATCATTCAGAACGAACCGGAGCGCCTGGTGGAGATCAAGGGGATTTCCACGGAAAAGGCCAGGATGCTGAGTGCGGAGGTGCGCAAGGCCTTCGGAATGCGGGAGGTCATGCTCTATCTGGAAAAGTTCCATATCTCTACGCAGGAGGCCGTCAGGATCTGGAAGGCGTTCGGTGCGGAGGCAATTCATCTGATCGAACAGGATCCCTATATCCTCTGTGAGAATAACGTGAATGTCTCCTTTGACAGGGCAGATGCGATCGCCGCCACGCTGAATAAACCTGCCGATGACCAATGCCGTATCCGTGCGGGACTGATCTATATCATCACCTATAATTCCGGCAACGGCCATACCTGTCTGCCGAAGGAAAAGCTGCTGTCGGTGACGTCCACTTTTCTCAAGCTCGACGAGGACAAGGTGCGGGAAGTCCTGGAAAATCTTCTTCTGGAAGGCGGTCTGATACCGGACAGGATCGGAGAGAAGGACTTTGTGTTCCTGCCGGCGCTGTACCGGAGCGAAAGCTACGCAGCAGAACTTGTTGCCATGATGCTGCAGTTCCCGCCGGATCGTATCACGGGAGTAGAACTGGCTCTCGATACCTTTGAGAAGGAACAGCATATCCAATATGCCACGCTCCAGAGACGTGCCATCATTGAGGCAATGTCGGGCGGCCTGCTGATCCTCACCGGAGGTCCCGGCACCGGCAAGACAACGACGCTGAATGCGATAATCGCTTTGTACAAGCAGTCCGGCATCAAGGTATCCCTGGCGGCGCCTACCGGACGTGCGGCACAGAGAATGTCAGAGGTGACAGGCTGTGAAGCAAAGACCATCCACCGTCTGCTGGAGGTGGAATGGAATCAGAATGACCGCCCGGTTTTCAAGCGCAATGAGCGGAATCTGCTTGACTGCGATGCCCTGATCCTGGATGAACTGTCCATGGTGGATGTTTCCTTGCTGGAGGGGGTAATGCGGGCATTGCCGCTTGGCTGCCGGCTGGTCATGGTAGGCGACAGCGACCAGCTTCCGTCGGTGGGAGCGGGCAATGTGCTTGGTGATCTGATCGCATCCGGCAAGATACCGGTGGTACAGCTCACGGAAATCTTCCGTCAGTCCATGAAGAGTCTGATCGTCACGAATGCCCACCGTATTGTCCACGGACAGATGCCGGAGGTTACCCGTACCGACAGCGATTTCTTCTTTATGACGTGTCCGGAACGTGAAAAGATCGCCGCTACGATTGTTGATCTTTGCAGCAGACGTCTGCCTGCATCCTATGGGTATTCGGCATTTTCGGATATCCAGGTGCTGTGTCCGGGCAGAAAGGGAGAGCTTGGTGTGACCGATATGAATAAACGGCTGCAGCAGGTGCTCAATCCGCAAACCAATCCCCGTCAGGAGCTGCAGCTTCCGGTGTATACCCTGCGGGTGGGGGATAAGGTCATGCAGACGAAAAACAATTATGATCTGTTCTGGACAAAGAATGACGGAACAGAGGGCGGCGGCGTGTATAACGGTGATATCGGTGTGGTGGAGGAGATCAATAAGGCCGCTAAAACCGCGTGTATCCGCTATGATGACCGATGGGTGATCTATGACAGTGAATCCCTGCTCGATCTCGAATTAGCCTATGCCACCACCGTCCATAAAAGTCAGGGCAACGAATTTACGGCAGTCGTTATGCCGATGTACTACGGGCCGCCCCAGCTCTATTATCGGAACCTGCTCTATACCGCCGTGACCAGAGCCAAAAAGCTGCTGATCCTGGTGGGGAACCTATCAACGCTCAAAGCAATGGTGGATAACAATAAAAAGACCATGCGCTATTCAGGTCTGAAGGAATTTCTGGAGAGGAGCTGACAGGATGCTTGAAACGCTGCTTGCAGTCTTTTTTCCGCATTTCTGTCCGTATTGCAGAAGGCTGATCGGCATCCGTCAGACCGAGTGTGATGAATGCCGGAGCGGGTTTGCGAAGAGCGCTTATCATCGGAACCTCCCCACAGGGGAGATGTGTGTGGCACCCTTTGTCTATGAATGCGGGGTCAGGGATGCAATTCTTGATCTGAAATTCAAGTCTATGAGATTCAATGCCAAAAGCATAGGAAAATATATGTTTTCGGCGGTACGGGAGTGTTACGGAGAAGAGACGTTCACCTATATTACCGCAGTGCCGATGCGGAAGAAGGTCATCCGGGAGCGGGGGTATAATCAGGCGGAGCTGCTGTCAAAGGAGCTTTCCAACCTCATGGAGGTCCCATACGAGAAACTGCTGGCAAAGTGTCTGGACCGTCCGCCGCAGCACAGTCTGGACAAGGAAGACAGAAAAAAGAACGTAGAGGGATTATTTGCACCGCTGCAGGAGGAAAAGCTGCAGGGGAGCACCGTGCTGCTGGTGGATGATATCTGCACCACCGGTTACACCCTGGGAGAGTGCTGCCGCCTGCTGAAAAAAAGCGGCGCTGAAAAAGTGCTGTGTGTGACGGCTTCGATTTCCGGTAATTTTGCTTGAATTGGGAAGAATAATGTAATATAATAGTTCATGTAAAACAGGAAGAGCTGTCATGGCTTTTGTTCGGCTGAAAGATACAGCAGCCGTGAAAGGGTGTATGGATATATGGCATTGGATGTAGCAATTGATCTGGGTACGTCGAGAACAAGGATTTTCCTGCCGCATAAGGGAATTGTCGTCGATGAACCGTCGGTTATCACGATCAATCTGGATAATGAAAATATCATGGCGGTGGGACAGGAGGCCTACATGATGCTGGGAAGGACCTCTTCCCGCATGGATGCGGTTTTTCCGCTCAACGGCGGCGTTATCTCCGATTTCGGTCTGGTAGAGGCAATGATCTCCAGCTTTCTGAAGGGAGTCATCTCCTCGCGTATCGGGATGCCGAGGGCTGTGGCGTGTGTGCCGAGTGATATCACCGAGGTGGAAAAACGTGCCGTGGTCAATGCCATCAGCGGTGCGGGGATCCGCAAGGTCTGTCTGATCGAGGAGCCTGTCGCTGCCGCTATGGGTGCGGGAATTGATATCAGCAGCCCGCACGGATCGTTTGTGGTGGATATCGGCGGCGGTACGACGGATATGGCCGTCATTTCCCTGAGCGGCATTGCGGTGTCACGCTCCATCAAGCAGGCAGGCAATGTGATGGACGAAGAAATCATCAAGTATGTGAAGCGCCGGTATAATATGCTGATCGGCAAGCGGATGGCGGAGGAAGCAAAGATGAAGATCGGCTGCGTTGTGCCCGGCATCATCAGCGCAAGGCACCGTATCAAGGGACGGAACCTGATTACGGGAATGCCGATGTGGGTCGATCTGGAGGCAAATGAGATGGTCGAGCCGCTGCGTGAAACGGCGGAGACGATTGTTTCCAATATCCAGGATATTCTGGAGGAAACGCCGCCCGAACTGATCGGTGATATCTATTCGGACGGCATTATCCTGACAGGCGGCGGTTCACAGGTGGCGGGGATTGATACACTGATCCGCATTGCGACGGAGCTGAAGGTCACGATCGCCGATCAGCCCGATAATTGTGTGGTGCTTGGCTGCGGAGAGGCAATCAAATACATTGATCTGCTCAGCAAGCCCGACAGAGGCGGCATCAATCCGATCACCGATCATTATTGACGGATGCAGAGGAGGAGCGGGATGTTCAACCGACAGGATAAAACACGCAACGGCATGATGCTCACCGGCAGTTTCAGCAGGAAGGGCTATGACTGGTGGTGGCACTCCTTTACGGCAAGAAACGAAAAAACGGGTGAGGACAAGGCGTTCTTCATCGAATACTTTTTATGCAACCCGGCGTTGGGGAGAAAGGAGCCTGTATTCGGACAGCTCCCCGAGAATAAGCGCCGCGGCATCCGCCCGTCTTATCTGATGGTCAAGGCAGGGTGTTGGGGAGAGGATCACTGTCAGCTGCACCGCTTTTTCGGGATCCGACAGGTGAGGGTGCACGGGAAAGCTCCCTATTATGTGGCTGCCGGCAACTGCTTTGCATCGGATTTCCGGTTGAGGGGGAGCGTTTCGGTGACGGAGGAGCAGGTGAAGGCTCACCCCGAGTATCTTTGTGATGCCGGAGAGATGTCCTGGGACCTGAAACTGGATAAGAAGATTGCATTTCATGTGGGGTATGGGGCAGGCAGCATCTGCCGTGCGATCAAAGCCTTTGAAATGTACTGGCACGCCGAGGGGATGAAGACCCTGTATTCCGGTACGGTGACCTGCAACGGAGAGACCTACCGTGTCACGCCGGAAACCTCCTACGGCTATGCGGATAAAAATTGGGGCAGAGGCTTCACGAGTCCGTGGATATGGCTGTCTTCGTGCAGTATGAGGAGCCGTCTCACCGGAGAGGAGCTTCGCAACAGCGTGTTTGACATCGGCGGCGGAAAGCCGAAGGTGTATTGCGTACCGCTGCCCCGCAAGCTGCTGGGGGCGTTCTATCACGAGGGTGAGGAATACGAGTTCAATTTTTCGAAATTCTGGATGCTGCCCCGGACGCAGTTCCGTGCCAAGGAAACCGGGGACGAGATCGTGTGGTATGTGCGCCAGGAGAATTACAAAGCGATTATGGTATGTGATGTCCGCTGCCGGAAGAAGGATATGCTGTTGGTCAACTATGAAGCGCCCGACGGCAGCAAACGTCACAACCGTCTGTGGAACGGCGGGAACGGCAAAGGACGCATCCGGCTGTATAAAAAGCATCTGACCGGTCTGGAGCTGGCGGATGATATCGAAGCCGACCGGATCGGCTGTGAATACGGTGAGTACGACAGCTGAGATACAACAGCGAAATTCTGTACTTTTGCACAAAGTTTCTGGCGGGAAATCAGACAGAAAGGTGAAGGAACCTGTCAGAACCGCTGAAAACCGGATGATTTTTCTGTTTGCTTCTGCTTCGGGAAAAAATAATTCCATGGTATCCTGTACAAATTGCACAATGTTTTACTTTTCGGTGACATGACAAATCAAAATGGATGTGTTATAATACAATCGCTGAAAATGGAGGGATCATCCAGGTCCTTTCAGGATCGGTGCTTTTTGACACTATTTCCGGTGCGGCAGCATTGCTGCCTGCACTCAAAGGAAATGGTATGATGAAGATTGTGGAGGCATCATGCTTTATGAACAGCTCATACATATATACAGGCAGTCCCATCAACCCTCGTTTTTCTTTGAATATTGGTGATCAGGTGCTCGAAAGCGGTACGGACTTTGACGTTGAGATTACGGATAATGTCAATGTCGGAACGGCTCATGTCCTTATCAAGGGGAAGGGCAGATTCAAGGGCGTGATCGAGAGGAGCTTCGAGATCAAACCCGTGCCGGCACGTTCTCTCTCTTTTTTTGCGGACAATACGGAATTTGAGTACGAGGGTGAGCCTTGTACCATGCAGGTTGCGGTGAAGTTCGGCGAGGTGACGCTGGAAGAGGGCGTGGACTATCATGTGGAATACATTGATAACGACAAGCCCGGCAAGGCAAATGCCCGGATCACTTTCGTTGGGAACTATACCGGCGTGATGACGATCCCCTTCACGATCAAAGGCAAGGCCGTGGAGACCGATGAGCTGAAGAACCTCTGTACAATCTCTTCCAAGGAGATCACATTAGGCGAGAGTGTGACGGTGACCTCAGCGGCGGAAGGCGGTAAGGGTGACTACACCTATGCGGTGTTCTATAAAAAAAACGACAGCCAGAAGTGGACAACGGTGCACCGTTATACGGATGACGCCGAAACGCCCATCAAACCCCTCAATGCGACAACTTACCGGATCTGTGTGAAGGTTAAGGACGTCGAGGAGAATGTAGCAAAGAAATATTTTACCATTACGGTGAAGAAATAAGCCGGGAACGTATCGGAGGCTGTGAGAAAACGGTTCTGACAGCCTTTCCGAAAGGATGTCCGTAAAATTTGACCGAAATTTGAAAAATTATTATTGATTTTTTGACTCTGATATAGTATAATAAGCTTGTTGATTTGTTCAGCAGCATTACAAGACAGATCCGTACATTTGGATATGCGGTCGGGCAGGCGCTGTGCGACAGAGCACCGTGAACCATGTCAGGCGGGGAACCGAGCAGCATTAAGCGTTTCGCCC
>ONEU01000134.1 GCA_900316925.1 uncultured Eubacteriales bacterium | reverse complement strand
CTTGACACGGTCTTGATGCTTGACAAATGATGGAAAGTATTATAGAATAGGAGATGGTGAAAAGTCGTTAAAAGAATGAAGAGATTGAAAAACCTCTTACAAAAAGGATGGAATGGAATAGATTCTCATTAAAAGAATGGCGGGATGCCAAAGAGTCTCACCAAAAGAATGATGGGATGGAAAAGAGTTTCATCAAAAGAAATAAAACGGAGGATGAGATCAATGAGCTTTACGATCCTGGGTACGGGAAAGGCAGTACCCGAATATGTGCTGACAAACGATGAACTATCAACAATGGTGGAAACCAATGATGAATGGATACGAACCAGAACAGGTATCGAAGAACGCAGGGTGTGTAAGGACGAAACATTGACAGAGCTTACCGTCAGAGCAGCCCGCAGCGCTCTTGAAAATGCCGGCGTGGAGCCGACTCAGCTGGATCTCATTATCTGCTCGACGATGCGCGGTGAAAATATCACTCCTTCGCAGGCGTGCATGATCCAGAAGGAAATCGGCGCCGATTGCCCCGCATTCGATGTCAATGCTGCCTGCTCCGGTTTTATTTATGCTCTCGATATCGCTGACGGCTACTTCGTCAGAAAAAAAGTAAAGTATGTGCTCGTCGTTTCAATGGATAATCTCTCCAATATCATCGACTGGGAGGACCGTTCTACCTGCGTGCTGTTCGGTGACGGCGGTGCCGCTGCCGTTCTCGGCGAGGGCGACGATCTGCTCTCTATCAATCTCACCGCAGTAGGAAATGATGAGGTGCTGCGGATTCCCCATGGTACCAATTCCTCTCCGTTCTATCAGCACGAGGAGGAAAGGGCTGTCCTCTTTATGGCCGGTAATGAGGTCTATAAATTTGCTGTGAACGCCATGTCCACGGGTATCAAGAGGGTCGTGGAGGAGGCCGGTCTTACCGAAGACGATGTTGACCATGTGATCCCTCATCAGGCAAATATCAGGATCATCAACGCTTCTGCCAAGAACCTCGGTATCCCGAGAGAAAGGTTCTTCTGCAATGTCAATCACTACGGCAATACCTCCTCTGGCAGCGTTCCGCTTGCGCTGGATGAGGCTAACCGTGCCGGTCTTCTCAAAAAGGGCGACATCATCGCAATGTGCGCCTTCGGGGCAGGCCTGACGACCGGCAGCTGCGTGATCCGCTGGAACAAATAATCCGACAATTATCCGACAAAAATTTCAGGTCGCTGAGGGTATCATAAATATGACCCCCTCTTCGCTGCCGATCATTCGGGAGGATAGCGTATGAAAACAACCGCTTTGATCTTTTCCGGCCAGGGCGCACAGGTCCCCGGCATGGGTAAGGAGCTTTATGACTGCTCTCCTGCGGCAAAAGCCGTGTTCGATATGGCAGAGCAGATTCGTCCCGGAACTCTCCGCCAGTGCTTTGAGGGTACAAAGGAGGAGCTTTCCGTTACCATCAATACACAGCCATGTGTGTTCATTACCGATCTTGCCGCCGCAGCCGCAGTGGCTGAAAAGGGTGTGGAGCCGGCTTTCGCGGCAGGCTTTTCCCTGGGTGAGATCGCAGCGCTTGCATTTGCGGGGATGCTTTCCTATGAGGATGCGTTCCGCCTGGTGTGCAAGAGAGCCGAACTGATGGACAAGGCTGCAAAGGAAAATCCCGGTGCCATGGCGGCGGTGATGAAGATCACCCCGGAACAGACCGAGGAGATCTGTGGAGGCTTCCGAAAGGCCTATCCCGTGAACTACAACAGCCCCGCCCAGACGGTGGTGGCCGCTGCAGAGGACGAGATTGACGCACTTTGCGGCAAGGTCAAGGAAATGAAGGGCAAGGCAGTGAAGCTGGCGGTGAGCGGAGCCTTCCACTCACCCTTTATGGACAGCGCTGCCGAAGCAATGAGTGACTATCTGCAGGGGGTGGAACTGAAGGATCCCGTGATCCCGGTGATCGCTAACTGTACCGCCCAGCCGTATGCCGGTGATTACAAAGCACTGGTGGCACAGCAGATCAATCATCCCGTCAAGTGGCAGAAGAGTGTGGAATACATGATCGCACAGGGCGTGGAGCGCTTTATCGAGGTGGGCGTCGGCAAGACGCTGACGGGTCTTGTCAAGAAGATCAGCCCCGACCCCGAAGCTATCAATATTGAAAATAAGGAGGGACTTGACGCTCTTTCGTGAGCGTCGGGGAAACAGTATGTTAGAACTCACCGGAAAAACAGCCATTATCACAGGTGCCTCCAGAGGCATCGGCAAGGCAATCGCTATGAAGCTGGCATCCCTGGGCGCCGATATTGCGTTTCTGCACTTCATGGACAGCGAAAATGCCGCTAAAACCGAACAGGAGCTTTCCGCACTGGGCGTCAGAGCCAAGGGCTATGAGTGCAACGTGGCGGATTTCGAGGCTACCGCGACCGCTATCAACCAGGTGATCGAGGACTTCGGCGAGGTACATATCCTGGTGAACAATGCCGGTATCGTCAGAGACAACCTCATTTTGAAAATGACAGAGGCTGATTTTGACGCCGTTCTGAGCGTGAACCTCAAGGGCGCCTTCAATATGATCAAAAACCTGTACCCGCACTTTATGAAGAAGCGCAGGGGCAGGATCATCAATATTGCCTCTATCGTGGGCATCAACGGCAATGCCGGACAGGCTAACTATGCGTCCGCCAAGGCCGGTATGATCGGACTGACCAAGTCCGTTGCCAAGGAGCTGGGCGCAAGGAACGTGACGGTCAATGCCATTGCTCCCGGCTTTATCCACACGGATATGACAGACGGTATGCCTGAAAAGGCCAGAGAAGCCGCTCTCGCCGCTATCCCGCTGAAACGTGCCGGCGAGGTGGAGGATATTGCCAATCTGGCAGCCTTCCTGGCAAGTGACGAAGCAGCTTATATCACCGGCGAGGTTATCAAGGTAGACGGCGGTATGGCAATCTGACCCGAAAGAACGTAAAAAGGAACAGCGCACCGCTGTTGTAGGGGGATAAACTATGAGAAGAGTTGTTGTAACAGGTGTGGGTGCTATCACACCCGTCGGAAATAATGTAGAGACCATGTGGGAGAATATGAAAAAGGGCGTGAACGGCATTACCACCGTGACCCGTTATGATCCCTCCCTTACCAAGGCAAAGGTCGTGGCAGAGGTCAAGGGCTTTGATCCCACGGAATATATCGAGAAAAGAGAAGTCCGCAGAATGGATCTGTACTGCCAGTATGCGGTGGCTGCCGCCGCTCAGGCTATGGAGGACAGCGGCATCAAGGATCAGATTGAGCCGGAACGCTTCGGCTGCTATATCGGCTCCGGCGTGGGCGGTATCACCACCTTCTACGAGCAGTGTGAGAATCTCTTCACCGACAAGAATATCTCACCCTTCTTCATTCCCATGATGATCAGCAATATCGCTGCGGGCAATGTCGCAATCCGTCATCATGCACAGGGTCCCTGTCTGCCGGTTGTGACTGCCTGCTCCACCTCTACCCATGCCATCGGCGAGGCTTTCCACGCCATCAAGGGCGGATTTGCCGACGCCATCATCGCAGGCGGTACCGAGGCGGCGGTTCATCCGCTGTCCATCAAGGGCTTTACCAGCTGTAAGGCACTCACCATGAGCGAGGATCCCGAAAATGCCTCCACTCCCTTTGACAAGCGCCGCAACGGCTTTGTTCTGGGAGAGGGCGCCGGCGTGCTGATCCTGGAGGAGTATGAACATGCCGTGGCAAGAGGTGCCAAGATCTATGCCGAGATCGTCGGCTACGGCAATACCTGCGACGCTCATCACATCACCGCTCCCGATCCAGAGGCCGCCGGTGCCGCCCGCTGCATCAGCCTGGCACTGCAGGAGGCCGGTTATGACGGTCAGGAGGAGCTTTATATCAATGCTCACGGTACGAGCACTCCCATGAACGATTCCACCGAGACCAAGGCCTTCAAGATCGCCCTGGGCGAGCAGGCCTACAAGGCTCATATCAGCTCAACCAAGTCTATGACCGGTCACATGCTGGGTGCCACCGGTGCCGTGGAAGCCATTGCCGCTATCATGGCACTGCGTGACGGCGTGATTCCGCCCACCATCGGCTACAAGGAGCCCGATCCGGAATGTGATCTGGATTATACGCCCAATAAGGCCGTGGAAGCATCGGTTTCCCTGGCACTCTCCACAACCTTCGGCTTCGGCGGTCATAACGCTTGCCTTGCGATCCGTAAATAATTTACAATAAGGTGGTTTCAGCCATGTATTCAGTAGATGAGATCAAGGAGCTTCTCAAGGCGTTTGATACCTCAAAGGCCACGAAGCTGGAAATAGTCAACGAAAAGGGCGAGGCATTGACCTTTGCCCAGAAAACAGAGGGGGTAGCCGTGTCCGCACCTGTGGCGGTTCCGGCGGTACCCGCTGCTGCGGCCGCTCCGGCGGAGAAGCAGACACCCTCTCCGTTCATCCACCAGGAAGAGGCTCCCGCTTCTGAGGGTGAACCGGTTACTTCACCCATGGTCGGCGTCTTCTATGCCGCCCCGTCTCCGGACAAGGAGGCTTATGTGAGTGTGGGCAGCAAGGTGCAGAAGGGCGATGTGCTCTGTCTGATCGAAGCCATGAAGCTGATGAACGAGGTCACCGCCGAAAAAAGCGGCGAAATCTGTGATATCTGTGTTGAAAACGGACAGGTGGTTGAGTTTGGTCAGCCGCTGTTTATGATCAAATAAGAAGGAGCGGACATTATGAACAGACAAGAGCTTGAAAGTGTGATCCCTCATAGAAATTCCATGCTGCTGGTGGACGAGGCCACCAAGACCGGCGAAACCACCAGCGAAGGAAAGCGCTATATCCGCGGGGACGAGTGGTTCCTGGACGGCCATTTCCCGGGCAATCCGGTGGTGCCGGGCGTGATCCTCTGCGAGATGATGGCGCAGGCCAGCTCGGTGATTATTGCCGAGATCTCCGCCAAGAGCATCCCTTACTTTACCGGTATCGAAAAAGCCAAGTTCAAGCAGAAGGTGCTGCCCGGTGATACCTTCGAGATTAAATGCGAGCTCACCAGAAACAGGGGCGTATTCTACTTCATCACCGGTAAGGGCTATGTCAACGGCAAACTGGCAGCTTCCGCCGATTTCTCCTTTGCCCTGATCCCCCGTGAGCAGGCTCAGGAGTAATTCATTAACCGCATAAAGCCCTGTGGGCTTATGGAAAGGAAGTCAGCCTGTGTTTTCAAAAATTTTGATTGCAAACCGTGGCGAGATCGCCGTAAGAATCATCCGTGCCTGCCGTGAAATGGGTATTTCGACGGTCGCTGTCTATTCACAGGCGGATAAAAACGCCCTCCATGTGAATATGGCAGATGAGAGCTATTGTATCGGCGGACCGCAGGTGGCCGACAGCTATCTGAATATGGCAGCCATCCTGGAGGTGGCAGTGGTGTCGGGGGCGCAGGCCATTCATCCCGGCTACGGCCTTCTCTCTGAAAATGCAAAGTTCGTTTCTCTCTGTGAGAAGTGTAATATAGAATTTATCGGTCCCTCCTCGGCCATGATCGAAAGGCTGGGGGATAAGGACGAGGCCCGTAAGACCATGAAGGCTGCGGGTGTGCCTGTCACGCCGGGCAGCGATGTGATTGACGATCTGGATGAGGCCCGTGAAAAGGCTAAGGAGATCGGCTTTCCGCTGCTGGTCAAGGCGCGTTCGGGCGGCGGCGGACGGGGTATCCGCCGTGTGAACTGTATCGAAGAATTTGACAACGCTTTTCTGTCCGCCAAGGCAGAGGCACAGAGCGCATTCGGCGACGGCGCCGTGTATATGGAACGCTTCCTCACGCCCGTCAAGCATATTGAGATGCAGCTGCTGTGCGATAAATACGGCAACGTGGTCTGTCTGGGCGAACGTGAATGTTCCGTACAGCGCAAGAACCAGAAGCTCATTGAGGAGAGTCCCTCTCCCGCCATTACGCCCGATCTGAGAAAGCAGATGATGGCGGCGGCTGTCAAGGCTGCCAGAGCCGTGAATTACGAAAATGCCGGAACGGTGGAGTTCCTGCTCGATCAGGACAAGAATTTCTACTTCATGGAGATGAACACCCGTCTGCAGGTGGAGCATCCCGTTACCGAAATGGTGGTGGGCATCGACATCGTGCAGTGGCAGATCCGCATTGCCTCCGGCGCCAGACTTACCGTCACACAGGACAGGGTCTATATGCACGGCAATGCCATTGAGTGCCGCATCAACGCCGAGGACTGTGCCCATAACTTCCGCCCCAGCTGCGGTACCCTGGGCTTTATCCATGTGCCGGGAGGTCCCTGCGTGCGTTTCGACACGGCAATCTACCAGGATTATACCGTGCCGCCTTACTACGATTCCATGATCGGCAAGCTGATCGTGCAGGCACGTTCCCGGGAACTCGCTATCCGCAAAATGAAGATGGCACTCAGTGAATTGACCATCAACGGTGTGGAACATAACCGGGATCTGCATATCGACATTCTTTCTGACCCCGAATTTGTCGCCGGAACCTATACCACCGGCTTTATGGCCGAGCGTCAGGAAAGACTGGAGCATCAAAAGGATCATAACAGTGAGAAAGACTGAGTTTTTCCCGCGATATCATATACGGCATGACTTGCCGCAGGGCGTCGTCCCTGTTTTGAGGATTGGTCAGGTGTTGTGCGTTGAATACAAAGGATATACTGTTTAACTTTCTGAAACCGAAAAACGAACTGGAGAACCAGGGGGAGTTCGCAGAGAACCACCCCTATATTCCCGAAGAACTGTGGGTGAAATGCCCGGTGTGTAAGAACGCCGTGCTCTCTACCGACCTGGTGGAGAATCATAAGGTCTGTCCGAAGTGTAACTACCACTTCCGCATCGCCGCCAGACAGCGCATCGAGATGACCGTTGACGAGGGCAGCTTTGTGGAGATGGACGCCGAAATGACCT
This sequence comes from uncultured Eubacteriales bacterium, assembly GCA_900316925.1. Classification (GTDB taxonomy): domain Bacteria; phylum Bacillota; class Clostridia; order Oscillospirales; family Acutalibacteraceae; genus UBA1213. The sequence goes on along the minus strand of ONEU01000134.1, from coordinate 6,420 downwards.
CCCGGAATATCATTGACTTCCCCGATTACGCCCGGAAGCTCAAGGGTGCCAAGCTCGGCAGCGGCGAGAATGAATCCGTCATCACCGGAAAGGCCTCCATCTGCGGGGAAAGCTGTGTGATCGCCGTGATGAACTCCCAGTTTATGATGGGCTCCATGGGCACCGTGACCGGAGAGAAGATCACCAGAGCGTTTGAATATGCCACGGAGCACCGTCTCCCGGTGGTGGTATTCACGGTTTCGGGCGGCGCCAGGATGCAGGAGGGTATCCTGTCCCTGATGCAGATGGCCAAAACCAGCGGCGCCGTGAAACGACACAGCGATGCCGGACTGCTTTACATTACCGTGCTGACCGACCCCACCACGGGCGGTGTGACAGCCAGCTTTGCCATGGAGGGCGATATCATTCTCGCCGAGCCTCATGCATTGGTGGCGTTTGCAGGCCCCCGGGTGATCGAGCAGACGATCCGCCAGAAGCTGCCCAAGGACTTCCAGTCCTCGGAGTTCCTGCTGGAGAAGGGCTTTGTGGACGCCGTGGTACAGCGTTCGGATATGAAAACGACCCTTGCAAAGCTCATCAGATTACACACAGAGGAGGCAGAGTAACATGAGTGCATTTGACTGCGTGACAGCGGCAAGAGCCAATGACAGACCCACCTCTGTGGATTATATTACCCGTATCTTCGGAGACAGCTTCTTTGAGCTGCACGGCGACCGCCGTTTTGCGGATGACAAGGCAGTCATCGGCGGCATCGCGGAGCTGAACGGCAAGCCGGTGACCGTGATCGGCCTGGAAAAGGGCCGCAACCTCAAGGAGAGAATGGACAGGAATTTCGGTTCTGCCCATCCCGAGGGGTACCGGAAGGCGCTGCGGCTGATGAAGCAGGCGGAGAAATTCCATCGTCCGGTGATCTGCTTTGTGGATACATCCGGAGCATACTGCGGCATCGGCGCAGAGGAAAGAGGTCAGGGGCAGGCAATTGCCGAGAACCTGATGGAAATGATGACCCTGAAAACACCCATCCTGTCGATCCTGATCGGTGAGGGCGGCAGCGGCGGCGCCTTGGCACTGGCCGTTGCGGATGAGGTCTGGATGCTGGAAAACGCCATCTATTCGGTAATCTCACCGGAGGGCTGTGCGAGTATCCTGTGGAAGGATTCCAGCAAGACCGCCGAGGCATCCGAGTGTCTGAAGCTGACATCCCAGGATCTGTTCAAGCTGGGCGTGATCGAGAGGATCATCCGGGAGCCCAAGGGCGTGGAGAGCAGGCTGTTTGACGGTCTGAAGAACCTCATCGCCGACACCTTCCAGAAGAAATCCGCCATCCCGCCGGAGAAGCTTATCGAAATGCGGTACAACCGTTTCAGAAAATACTGATGTCCAAACAAAGAGTGTTCCTACGGAGCACTCTTTTTCCATGCATATTCTTCATCAGCAATGATGATGGATTTCCGTGTTTTTTTGCTTTAGCTGCTTGACATACATAATTATTACAATATAATAGATATGATGGTATTCGGACAGCGGCGGCTGTTCGTAGCATTGACGGGTCGTTTTCCGGCTGCTGCGCAGAGATGCAGTAGGCTCCGGGAGCTGTCCGTACTTTCCTCCTTCTGCCGCCCTGCCGGGATATGCGTCAAGACATCCATAGAAAACGGAGAAATACAAGATGTCTCAAGTGAATATTGTTCTGGTAGAACCGGAGATCCCTCAGAATACAGGCAACATCGCCCGTACCTGCGCCGCTACCGGTGCCCGGCTGCATATCGTCAGACCGATGGGCTTTACTCCCACCGATAAGCACCTCAAACGTGCAGGACTCGATTACTGGCATTTGCTCGATATTACCTACTACGATAATCTGGAGGAGCTGTTTGACAAGAACCGGAACGGCCGGTTCTATTATTTTTCAACAAAAGCACCCCGCAGATATACCGATGTGTCTTATCCCGACAATTGCTACCTGGTGTTCGGCAAGGAGACTAAGGGTCTGCCTGAAAAACTGCTGTTCGATCACCCCGATACCACCGTGCGTATCCCCATGATCAGCGAGGCAAGAAGTCTGAACCTCTCTAATTCGGTGGCGATCGCTGTGTATGAGGTGCTGCGGCGATGGGATTTCCCGGAGCTGCAAAATAACGGCAGACTGCGTGAGTTTGATTGGAGCAGTCTGCAGATCAACAATTGATCGGAGCTTAAAAGGAAGGAAAGAACACGATGATTACAGTTTCAAATGTATCTGTCAATTTCAGCGGAACGCCGCTGTTTTCGGACGTCGATCTGAAATTTACCGACGGCAACTGCTACGGGATTATCGGTGCCAACGGCGCCGGAAAATCTACCTTTTTACGGGTGCTTTCCGGTGACCTGGAGCCTACCAAGGGTGAGGTGATCCTCCCGGAGCATACCAGAATGTCTGTCCTGAAACAGGATCACTTCGCTTTCGACAGCTATACCGTCCTGGATACCGTTATTTTCGGCAATCAGCGTCTGTATGACATTATGAAGGAAAAGGATGCCATCTATCAGAAAGAGGATTTCTCCGAGGAGGACGGTATCCGCGCATCTGAGCTCGAGGCGGAGTTTGCAGAGCTGAACGGCTGGGAGGCAGAGAGTGACGCTTCCAAGCTCATTCAGGGGCTGGGGCTTTCTGAAGATATCCTGTATGCCCAGATGTCGTCCCTCACCGGTAATGAGAAGGTGAAGGTGCTGCTGGCACAGGCGCTGTTCGGTAATCCCGAAATCATCCTCCTGGACGAGCCTACCAATAACCTCGATGTCAAGGCAATCGCCTGGCTGGAGGATTTTATCATGGAATACCCCGGCACCGTTATTGTCGTCTCCCATGACCGCCATTTCCTCAATACCGTTTGTACCCACATGGTGGATATCGACTACAACAAGATCAAAATGTATGTGGGTAACTATGAGTTCTGGTACGAGTCCTCCCAGCTCATCCAGGCGATGATTAAACAGCAGAATAAAAAGACCGAGGAGAAGATCAAGGAGCTGCAGAGCTTCGTTCAGCGCTTCTCTGCCAATAAATCCAAGAGCAAGCAGGCTACCTCCCGCAGAAAGCTGCTGGATAAGCTCACCGTGGAGGAATTGCCGGCTTCCAGCAGACGCTATCCCTTCGTGGGCTTCACGATGGACAGGGAGGTGGGCAAGGAGGTGCTCACCGTAGAGGGACTTTCCAAAACCGTTGACGGCGAAAAGGTGCTGGACAACGTGTCCTTCCGCATTGAAAGAACCGACAAGGTTGCCTTCCTTTGTGAAAACGAGATCGCCGTGACTGCCTTGTTTGAGATCCTGATGGGCAACATGGAGCCGGATGAGGGTAAGTTCAAATGGGGCGTGAGTACGTCCCAGTCCTACTTCCCCAAGGATAATACCGCCTTCTTTGAGGGCAGTGACCTGAATATCCTTGACTGGATTCGCCAGTATGTCCGCGGCAACGATAATACCGATACCTATCTGCGGGGCTTCCTGGGCAGGATGCTCTTCTCCGGTGATGATGTTTTCAAACCGGTGAAGGTGCTGTCGGGCGGTGAAAAGGTGCGCTGTATGCTCTCACGGATGATGATGTTCGGCGCCAACTGTCTGGTGCTCGATCAGCCTACCAACCACCTTGATCTGGAATCCATCACGGCGGTGAACAAGGGCTTGCAGAATTTCAAGGGCGTGGTGCTGTTCACGTCCCACGACCACGAGTTTATCTCTACGGTTGCCAATCGTATTATTGTCCTGGAGAAGGACGGCATCCGTGATGTGACGGAATCCTATGATGACTACCTGGCGGAACGCTATCAGGTAGAGTAAACGCAGATATTTTTCCGGGGGGAGGTGCAGTCATGGATAATGCACAGCGGTTTCTGGACGGGTATAAGCGCCTGGAGGAGGAGCTGATCCGCAGATACGATTATGACGAAAAATACGGCAGCCCGGTGGTGCGCTTTATGAACGATAAAGAGGGCAGACAGTTCCGGGATAAGCTGGATCTGTGCCGGGAGATACGCAATTTCCTGTCGCACCATTCCGAGCTGGAGGGGACGCCCGTGGTTCAGCCGTCAGATGCGATCATCAGCTTTCTGGAAGAGGTGCGGGAGTTTGTGTGCCGGCCGCCGCTGGCGCTGCCATACGCCACGCAGTTCTGTGACATCCTGAAAACGAGCCTGAACCAGCGTGTCCAGCCCCTGATGAAGAAAATGCAGAAGTTGGGCTTTTCTCATGTGCCGGTACTGGACAGCGGAACATTCATCGGTGTGTTCAGTATTGCGACGTTCTTCGGTTATGCTCTGAAGAACGGGCTTTCGGCTATGAATGACGATATGCTGATTGAGGATTTCCGGGAGCTGCTGCCGCCGGATAAGCATGAAAACGAGCAGTTTCTGTTTATGCATGAGGAAGCGACGCTGTTTGAAGTACGGGCGGCGTTTGAGAAAAAGACCCAGCGGAGCAAACGGTTAGCGGCGATCTTTCTGACGGACAACGGTTCGATCAACGGCCGTATGATGGGAATGCTCACCCCCTGGGATGTCATAGGAGGCGCAGTAACCGGCGCTCCCGACCGGTAAGCTGTCTGTCCCACCCGGCAAGCTGCCGATACGCGCTGAAAGACAAGTCATTTTGGCAGACTGCCCTCAGCGCAAAAACTATATGTCAACCATGGGAAACAAAGTTTCGCTCAAGCCTTTCTCTAAAGGCTTGCAGGGTCCAGGGGCAGAGCCCCTGGTCGCTCTCCGCAGAGAGCGAAATCCCCCAGTTCCGCAGAGAGCGAAATCCCCAGAGTCAGGGAATCAACGGAGGTGAATCTATGAGTGGGAGAAAAAAAGTGTTGGCGGCTATGAGCGGCGGTGTGGACAGTACCGTGGCGGCGGCGCTGCTGATGCAGGAGTATGATGTGACGGGCGCTACTATGCGGCTGTTTACCAATGAGGAGATCAGGCTGGACAACAGTAAGACCTGCTGTTCCCTGGAGGATGTGGAGGATGCCCGGGCGGCGGCGTTCCGGCTGGGTATCGACCATTATGTGTTCAATTTTGGCGAGCGCTTCCGGGAGTGCGTGATCGACCGCTTTAACCGCTCCTATATCAACGGGTTGACCCCCAATCCCTGTATCGACTGCAACCGCTATATCAAGTTTGATACCTTGCTGCGGCGGGCTGCAGAGACAGGACATGACTTTGTTGCAACAGGTCATTATGTGCGGCGTGACTTTGATGATGCTACGGGGCGTTACCGCCTAAAAAAAGGAATAGATGAATCGAAGGATCAGAGCTATGTGCTGTATAATCTCACACAGGAGCAGCTCCGGCATACGCTGTTCCCGATCGGCGGGCTGACGAAGGCGCAGACCCGGGAGATCGCCGAGCAATACGGGCTTTCCAATGCCCATAAGGCGGAGAGCCAGGATATCTGCTTCGTGCCGGACGGGGACTATGCTCGCTTTATCGAAGAGTTTACGGGCACGACCTTCCCAAAGGGGAATTTCATTGATACCAGCGGTCATGTTCTGGGAGAGCACAACGGACTGATCCGCTATACCATCGGGCAGCGCAAGGGACTGGGAATCGCTCTCGGCGCTCCTGCTTATGTGCTGTCCAAGAACGTGCAGGATAACACCGTGACTCTGGGCAGCAATGAAGAATTGTTCCATGATACCGTTACGGCAAATGATGTCAACTGGGTGTCTGTTGAATGTCCCCGTGAGCCGATACGGGTGATGGCGAAGATCAGATACAATCAGAAGGCACAGCCCGGCACTCTCTATCCGCTGGAGGACGGCGGTGTCAGGGTGGTATTTGATGCGCCGCAGCGAGCCATCACTCCCGGACAGGCGCTGGTATTCTATGACGATGACATTCTTCTCGGCGGCGGCAGGATTGTATAGACGCTGCCCTCATGTGAATCATCCCATGAAAAGCAGGCACGGGTACTATGATAGAAGACGGAGCTTGAATATTTTGAGAAAGCAGCCGTTAAGCACCCCGTCAAGGGGGCGCAGAGCCTGCGCTCCCGTGTTACCAGCGACTGATTGAACTTCCGTTATCCGACTTTCTATCCTCGTCTACCACTGCAAAGCAGTAGGCACGGGTACTATGATAGAAGACGGAGCTTGAATATTTTGAGAAAGCAGCCGTTAAGCACCCCGACAAGGGGCGTGTCGGCGCCGGCAAGCTGCCGGTCCCATATTACCAACGACTGACAGACTTCCAATCATCCAACAGTCTTCCCCGTCTGCAACTGCAAAGCAGTAGGCACGGGTACTATGTATAGAAGACGGAGCTTGGATATTTTGAGAAAGCAGCCGTTAAGCGCCCCGACAAGGGGCGAGTCGGCGGACAGAGAAAATTAACGGCGCAAGCCGCCGTGCCGGATGTTAGCGAAACTGCACCCTCGTTTTACAACGAACAGAGTGAG
>ONEU01000019.1 GCA_900316925.1 uncultured Eubacteriales bacterium | reverse complement strand
CTTTTCTGACAGTGACAGCGCCATCTTTTCGGCCTTAGCATTTGCCGCCTGACATTCGGCGGTCAGGGCTTCCCGGTTCTCTTCGTATTTTTCCAGAAAGTCAAGCTCCTGCCGGGCTTTTGCGGAAAAGTCCAGCACTTCCTCTATGGTTCCGCCGTATTTCCGGCAGAGGTTGCGGATCAGGTCGAGTCTGTCCTCGATCTCCTCCGGATCATCCGTCTCCGCATCGGCGCTGTCCCACAGGTCCGTGACCTCATTGCAGCAGTCCTCCAGTTCATAGAGGGCGTTCTGCAGCCGCTGGGACAGCTCGTCCGCATCCGGCAGTACCGAAACGATCTCCGACAGGGCTGAGGCGGCGCCGTCCAGCAGCTGTATGGCACCGTCGGATTCCTCCCCGCCGTTGAGATATTCCTTGGCTTCGTTCAGGGCGGATGCGATCTTCTCTTTATTCTCGATGATGCGCCGCTGTTCCAGCAGCTCCTCTTCTTCTCCCGGCGTGAGATCGGCGTTTTCAATCTCCTCCGTCTGATAGCGCAGCAGGTCGATCTTCCTGGCTCTCTCGGCTTCGTCCATCCGTGCCTTGTTCAGCTCGGACTGCAGGGACTGGTAGCGCCGGAACACCTCCCGGTAGGCCTCCAGCTCCTCCTGGAGATTGCCCAGCTTGTCAATATAATTGACGTGCAGCTCCGGCGACATCAGTTCATAGCTTTCATGCTGTCCGTGGATGTTCATCAGGTCGGTGCCGATGGTGCGCAGAATGGCAGCCGTGACAGGTCTGCCGTTGATGCGGCACTTCCCCTTGCCGGTCAGGCTGATCTCCCGCTGGAGCAGCAGCTCGCCGTCCTCTGAGTCGAAGCCGTTTTCCCGGAGGGTCTCCGTCACCCTGGGGGACGGATCGGAAAAGGATGCGCTGACAAAGGCCGTTTCACAGCCGTTGCGCACCAGTTCACGGGAGGTGCGGCTGCCCAGGACGGCGTTGATCGAGTCGATGATGATGGACTTGCCGGCGCCGGTCTCACCGGTGAGGACGTTCAGCCCTTTTTCAAAATCAATGCTGATCTTTTCGATTACAGCGATGTTTTCAATGTATAGATTCGTCAGCATGGCAGTTCCCTCACGGTATCAGATCGGTCGTTTTACGGACCATCAGCTTTTTGATATCCGCCACCAGTGACACCGACGCGGAATCTGCACGGGTGGCGACAAAGATGGTGTCATCTCCTGCGATGGAGCCGAGGACGCCCGGCCGGTCGGTGGCATCGAGTGCGGCACAGACGGCCTGTGCCATGCCGGTCTGCGTTTTGATGACCACCAGCGTATGTGCGTGCTCCACGCTGATGACGGCGGTGGAGAACAGGTAGGCGTGTGACTGTCGTTCTTCGTTGGAGATGCTTTCGGCAGCATAGCGGTACATCCCGTTAGCGTCGAGCAGCTTGATGAGCCGCATTTCCTTGATATCCCTGGAGACGGTTGCCTGTGTGACATGGTAACCGTCGGCTTCCAGCAGCGCCAACAGCTCCGCTTGTGTTTCTATCGGCTGTTCCCGGATCAGCTCCAGGATCCTTGCCTGTCGTCTTGTTTTCATGGCTGCCTTCCTTTCTCGGTAAACTTGTCGTTCAGTACCCGGTAAAAGCTTTTGTCTTTTAGTTTGATAAATTCCGTGTCGATCGGTGCTTCGGCAATGAGCAGGGTGTCGTCATGGGCGAGAGTGACCGTTTTGATGCCGTCCACCGTGAGGAAAACCTCGGTATCGTCATCACAGGAGGCGCTGACCGAGAGCTGTGAATAATGGCTGAATACCACCGGCCTTGCAAACAGGGAATGGGAGCATACCGGCGTCATCAGCAGACATTTCATGGTGGGTTCCACCACGGGGCCGCCCGCTGCCAGGGAATAGGCACTCGAACCGGTGGGGGTGGAAAAGATCAGGCCGTCCGCACGGTAATGGCAGATGTAGCTCTTTTCGGCTGCCAGGGACACATCCATGTCGATGAGCCTTGACAGGGAGCCTCTGGAAATGACGGCGTCATTCATGGCATAGTAGGAGGCTTCCCCCTGGCTGCTGCGGTGGATGATCTGCAGCATCATGCGCTTTTCGATGGTAAAGGAGCCGTCGGAAAGCCGGGACAGCATATCCAGCTCATCCGGTTCCAGTTCGGCGACAAAGCCCAGTCTGCCCATATTGATGCCCAGCAGCGGCTTGCTGCGGGGGGCGGCATAGAGGGCGGCGTGAATGATGGTGCCGTCGCCGCCGATGGTCAGTACCATATCACAGGCGTCAAACAGGGCTTCCTGTGTGTCAAAGAAGTGTATCTCCGTGCTCTTGTACTGCTCCTGCAGCTCCGACGGCATCAGCACGGTGATGTTCAGACAGATGAGCCGCCGGATGACCTCCAGCGAGGTCTGGTACGCGCCTTTTTTCGTCAGATTGGGGACCACGGCGATTTTCTTCATTCCATTCATCAGCGATCCCTCCGTTTATGGTTTGTCCAGCGTCTGATGGGACTGTTCCACCAGCGCCGCCAGGTCAAACGTGCCCTGGGCGGCGGGATGATCGGAGCGCCGCAGATGGATGAGGTACTCGATATTCCCCTCCGGCCCCTTGATGGGGGAGAAGTCCAGTCCCAGGACATCAAAGCCGTTTGACAGGCAAAAATCATAGATCTTCTGAATGACCTCCAGGTGCACCTGCCGGTCGCGCACCACGCCGTTTTTGCCAACCTTGCCCCTGCCGGCTTCAAACTGCGGCTTGATGAGGCAGACAGCCTGTGCGTTCTCCTTCAGGAACGGGTAGATCGCCGGCAGTACGAGCGTCAGCGAGATGAAGCATACATCCACGCTGAAAAAGTCCAGATCATCGGGAACCTGCTCCCGGGTAATGTAGCGGATATTGGTGCGCTCAAGGTTGATGACTCTCTCGTCGTTGCGCAGGCGCCAGTCGAGCTGGCCGTATCCGACATCCACGGAATAGACCTTCACGGCGCCGTTTTGCAGCATACAGTCCGTAAAGCCCCCTGTGGATGCCCCGATATCCATGGCAACACATCCGTTGAGATCGAGGGAGAAGGAGGTCATGGCTTTCTCTAATTTCAGACCGCCCCGGCTGACATATTTCGGTCTGGCACCCCGCAGCTCTACCTTGACGGTTTCCGGATAGGCGGTGCCGGGTTTATCGGATTTCTGGTTGTCTACATAGATCACGCCTGCCATGATGAGTGCCTTGGCTTTTTCCCGGCTCTCGGCAAGCCCCGCCTCATAGACAAGCACATCAAGTCTTTTTTTTGCCGCCATGTGCCATTCCTCCCACGATCAGATCATTCTTGATTTTCACGGCGATCATCTCGGCATCCAGCCCCAGACGGTGCAGCGACGCTTCGGTTTTCGCCTGACAGACACAGCCGTTGATGGCTGTGAGGGTATAACGCCCGGTATAGCCGGACTGGTATAATTCAAAGCCGTAGGTTTCTCCCACGCCGCCGCTGCGGATGCCCTCTTCAAAGAAGTAGCAGCGTTCAAAGCGCTTTGCCAGCATGACGGCGCCCGCCGCTAACGGCTTGACCGTATTTAGCTTGAGGACACAGATGTCAATGTCCTCCTGCCGCAGCAGCTCCTGTGCCCGGCAGACCTGTGAAAATTCCCGGCCGTAGGTGACCGCCAGTATGGGCGCTTCCCGGTTGCCGCAGGTCTGGAAGGGCTTACTGCCGATGGGGAAGTCCTCCGGGATATAGCCCTCTGTCCCTCTGGGGTAACGCACCACGGCAACACCGGAGGTTTCATAGAGCGCCTTGTGCAGGGCGTATTCCAGCTCCCGGAAGCAGGAGGGCGCATAGACGGTCACACCGCTGATGGTGTTGAGGAACGCAACGTCATAAATACCCTGATGGGTTTCTCCGTCCTCGCCGACGATGCCGGCACGGTCCACCGCCAGAACGATATGCAGCTGCTGCAGGGCGGCGTCATGCAGGATCTGGTCATAGCTTCTCTGCAAAAACGTGGAGTACACGGCAAATACCGGCAGTGCCCCGCCGGCTGCCAGTCCTGCGGCAAAAGTGACGGCGTGTTCTTCGGCGATTCCCACGTCAAAGAAGCGGTCCTTATAGGTTTTGGAGAAGGTGCTCAGACCCGTTCCCAGGGACATGGCTGCGGTGATGGCGCAGATATTTTTGTCCTGCTGTGCATAGCGGCACAGACATTCACCGAATACATCCGAATAGCCTCTCTGGGAGGAGCGTGTCTCACCGGTTTCGATATCAAAGGAGGAGATGCCGTGGAAATCCTTGGGGTTCTTCTCCGCAAATTCATATCCCTTGCCCTTTTTGGTACAGACATGGAGCAGCACAGGATCGTGCTTGCGTTTAGCGGCCTTCAGTGCGGAACGCAGCTGTGTGATATCATGGCCGTCGTAGGGTCCGTAGTAGCAGAAACCGAGCTGCCGGAACATATTGTTTTTGCCGCCGAAGAACTCGTCCCGCAGCCAGTTCTTGAAGCGCCTGATCCCTCTGGTGAGGGGCTTGCCCAGCAGGGGGAGCTTTTCCAGGCGGTGCATTCTTGTTTTTGCCCGCAGATAGGAGGGCTTGATGCGCAGGCGTGATAAATACCGCGCCACCGAGCCGACATTCTGTGAGATGGACATTTTATTGTCGTTAAGGATGACAATGAGGCGGTTATCCGAGCGTGCGGCGTTGTTGAGACCCTCGAAGGCAAGACCGCCGGTAAGGGCGCCGTCACCGATCACGGCGATGGTATAATGCTGTCCTTTCCGGAGCTCATCGGCGCAGGCCAGTCCGTAGGCTGCCGACACCGAGGTACTGCTGTGACCGGTATTGAAGCAGTCATAGCGGCTCTCGCTGCGCTTGGGAAAGCCGGACAGACCGTTTTCCCGGCGGATGGTATGAATCTGTTCACGTCTGCCGGTGAGGATCTTATGGGCGTATGCCTGATGACCCACGTCCCAGACGATCTTGTCGGCAGGGGTATCAAAGACGCTATGCAGAGCCACGGTCAGTTCCACCACGCCGAGATTGGAAGCAAGGTGGCCGCCGTTTTGTGCGACGGTATCCACGAGGATGCGTCTGATCTCACCGCACAGAGCCGTTAGTTCCTCATCCGTCATCTCTTTGAGATCGGAAGGGCTGTGCACCCTGTCCAATAGTGATTTATCTGTCATATCTGTTCACCGATTTCTTTTGTCAGGTGTACGATTTCCTTGTTTTTTCAGTTGTCGGACGGAGAATATCCCGTCGGACACCCCCCATCAGCTTCATCCGACATTTGCTGCCACTGCAACAAATGTCTATCTGTATAATTATACAATAAATGAATGATAATTGCAACCCATTCCCCAAAAACGGCGCAGAGCGCAGAGCCTGCGCACCCGCGTCACGCTGTCGTTCGCTTACGCTCACTCTGTTTGTGGTAAGGCGAAACTGCTATGTCGCTAACATCCGGCACGGCGGCTTACGCCGATTTTTTCTCTGTCCGCCGCCACGCCCCTT
>ONEU01000133.1 GCA_900316925.1 uncultured Eubacteriales bacterium | reverse complement strand
CCAGGGGGCTGACATAGACAGCTGAACCGTCCTCATAAATGGTAAATGCTACATACTTGCTGCCAACATTAAATTCCCATGAGCCGACAAATGCAGCGGCTAAGCTGGGATCAACGTTCTCTTCTCCGGACTCCTCTGTACTTTCCTTTGTGGATTCTGTCTTGCTCTCCTCCGTGGACTCTGTCTTGCTCTCCTCCGTGGACTCTGTCTTGCTTTCCTCAGTAGACTCGGTCTTGCTTGCTTCTGTGGACTCCGTCTTGCTTGCTTCACCAGACTCGGTCTTGCTTGCTTCGGTAGACTCGTTCTTGCTTGCAGCGGAGGATTCTGTCTTACTCTCCGTCTTTGAAGCGTCCTTTGAGGATGCTGAGGATGTCGTGGAGCTCTGCTGGTCTTTATTGTCATTCTTTGCGCAGCCTGCGCTGACACAGGCAATCATTGCTGCTGCCATAGCAACTGCTAATACCTACCAGATCTTTGATTTCATAACCAATCCATCCTTTTTGTTGTTAAAATCGTCATTTTCTGACAGATTCATTATAAATGGTGTTTTTCGGTTTGTCAATATTTCTCTGAAAAATCTCAATAGTATTATTTCAAAAGGCTTTCAAAAACAAACAAAAACAATTCATGCATTATTCCCCAAAATGATTGACCACGCCCTTTGAAAATGATATAATATTCCATGTTCGCTTTGACCGGATTCTTCCGGAACGCAGACACACAGGCTCAGTTCCTGTCATCCCGGGCGTTTTCAGGCAGAAAGCCTGTCCTTTTTGCCTTTTTTCTTGCCGCTGCGTTCCCGTGAGATTCGTCACCGGAAATCCTCTGCTTCACGAACGGTGCATCCCTCGTGAGCGGGTTCAATGATGACTCCGGCTGCCATATTCAATCTGAAAGATACGAGGTAAATGAAATGGAACCAAATAATTCATGCGCAGAATGTCTGAATCTGGGACGTGCCGTGTACTGTATGCAGTGCATCCGGATGAACAAGGGACGAAAGGATATGTTCCGCAGCAATAACCCGACTCCCCCTCCCCTTCCTCAGAAGGAACACTTCAAGGCCGATGATTCTCAGGAGGCGATGCATTGAAAAAAATACTCCATAAAATAAAACGTCGGCATATTTTCTTATTCTCCGCTGTCATCATCATTCTCGTCAGCTATTTCGTTTTTCTGTGTACTTACTGCAGAAATTATACCCTCATCCACTTTCTGTTAGGAACGACTGATGTCAGTCAGGTCAGAGTGGAATGCTCCCCAGAAAACATCGTCAAGGTGAAGGGGATCAGCCAGAACTCTTTCAAAGAAATACTGGAGGAATTGGATATCGAGCTGGAAAGCGTCGGACATGGTGATGTCACGGTGACCGTGTATTATGATGATATCTACCAGGATGCCGAGAACCATCAACAGATCATCACCGAACACAGAGCCGTCTCCGTCCCCCTGCACGTCACCTTTTTCGGGCTGATCTACAACAGGGACGCCGATAACTTTAACGGCCTCTGGACTGTCAGGATCCTGACGTATGCTCTCCTGACCGTTGTCATCATCTATCTCTGCCTGTCCTTCCACGATAAACGGAAAAAGGGCGAGTTCTCTTATCAGATGGTCACCATTGGCGGTCTGATTTTTTTCTTCTCGGTTTTTATTATCCTCTCCTTCATCAATATGATCCAGTCCTTCGGGTTCAATAGTATCCTGAGTGTGGATATGATCATTTACGACCTCAGTGATATCAGTACCCCCTTTGTCTATTACACAATCGTTCCCTTCATGGCATTTTGTATCCTGCTCAGTATCAGTAATATCATACTGGTGCGGCACGAAGGCTTCCGTATCCATAATCTGTTAGGCGTACTGCTTGGCTTTGCTGTGGTCGCCGGACTGATCCTGATGTATCTGCTCCGCATTAACCCTTACTCTTATCCTGACGCAGAGCGACGGATGCTCACCGTGATCCATACCGGTGTCGCTTTTCTCTTCTGTTACCTGGAAAGCCTCATGGCTTCCACCGTCTTCTGCGCGCTGACCTCAGCAAGTTACAAAATCAACAAGCCGATGGATTACATTATCATTCTCGGCTGTGCCATCCGCAGGGACGGCTCCCCTACCCCGCTCCTTCGCAGCAGGATCGACCGTGCCATCGCTTTTGATCGGGAACAGGCCGAGAAATGGGGGCACCACGCAAAATTTGTCCCCTCTGGCGGTCAGGGCAGCGACGAGGTCATCAGTGAAGCCGAAAGCATGAAGCGTTACCTCATGGAACAGGGGATCCCCGAAGAGCGTATCCTCAAGGAGGACAAGTCTGTCAATACCTATCAGAATATGGCGTTCTCCAAAAAGGTCATCGAAAGTGATGCCGGCAGTCTCGACAAAACGAGCATCGCTTTCTCCACAACGAATTATCATGTCTTCCGCGGCTATACCCTGGCCCATAAGCTAAGAATGAAGGTGGAAGGGCTTTCCGCAAAAACAAAGCTCTACTTCTCCCCCAACGCTTTTCTGCGTGAGTTTATCGGGCTTCTCTTTGAAAAGAAAATGTGGCACCTGTTCTTCATCATCTCAGGCAGTCTCTTCTTTTCATTGCTGTATTTCACCGTTGCTTATTGATGTATCCGGAACCGGTTTCTCTCCATCAGGGAAACCGGTTCCTTTTTCATATCGTCCTTATGTTCTCCTGCCAGCCTTCTGATGAAAGATAGTCGCACTATCATACCGCTGCATCCCCCATTGGACATCGGCCGTGCATACGGTACGGCATCGGAACAGAACACTGATTCTGACTACCTTTTATTATCACAGAATCGGTCAAAATAGCTTGTGTTATTCTAAGGGAAATGTTATTGATAGTATCATACAGACCGGTATCCATATCTTTACAAGGAGGAATCAGAATGAACATCAAAAAAAGCGCAGCAGCCATCCTTTCACTGGGTCTTTGCCTTCCCCTGCTGGCAGGCTGCGGAGGCAGCTCAAACAGCAATAACAGCGAAACAAAAGCGTCTTCCGGGACATCTGCCAGCAACGTGCAGGAAAGCAAGAACGAGGAAAGCAAGAACGATCATCCCGCAGATGTCAAAATGCAGACCCTGCTGATCCGTGACAGTCTGAAAAATGATGCCATGACCGCAACCTTCATCAATTCCGTCTCCGGCGCCAGTGAGGATATTCCCATGACAAAAACCGGCGAAACGGATGACAGTTTCCTCTACACCTGTCAGGCCGATACCAACCGGTACAATATGGTCCACCTCAATTACGACAATAAAATCAAAAGCAAGGATGTGGCCTTTAACAGCTTTGTCGCCGGCTGGTACCTCAAAGAAGACGAGAATTTTTCCTATGATCCCCTTCTTCCTTATGCCGAGGGGATGGATCTGCTCTATCAACCCGATTTCAAGACCACACAGCTCCGGTTTGACAACTACGATAAGACTGTCTATATCTGGACACCGGATGACTACGACGCAAATGCTCCCGAAAAGTATTCCACCATCTACGCATTCGACGGGCAAAGCGTCCTTGCTTCCGGCAGGGACAGGGGCATGGACAATGACAAGGAATCCTGGAATATCGCCGAAAGCGTCAAGGGGATGATGTCCGTGACGGATCATAAGGCAATCATTGTCGCAATCGTCACCGACGGCAACGAAAGAGAAAACGAACTGGTTCCCGATCTGGGCGAACTGTATTTCGATCCCGAAATGCCCGACGAATTTCAATTACATACCGACAAGAGCGGCAACCGCTTTGCTGATTTCCTCTGTGATACGGTGATGCCTTATGTGCAGCAAAACTATCATGTCTATACCGATGCCCAGCATAATGCCCTGGTAGGTTCCTCCCTCGGCGGACTGGAAACCTTCTATACCGTACTTTCCCACCCCGATAAATTCGGTACCGGCGGTGTCATGTCCGCCACCTTTACCGTGTATGATGACACCGTATGGGACAGTTTCCTCAGCGACAAGATGAAAGCGGACAATGCTCCGTTCCTCTATTTCTATGCCGGCAGCTATGGCTTTGACAACGGTGATGCCATGGAGAAGATGTACAAGAAGCTGACCGATAAAGGATACCCGCAGAATAAACTGGTATACAACAAATACGAGCGCGGCACTCATCTGATGGTCTACTGGAGAAACATCTTTTCTGAATTTCTGCAGGCCGCCTTCCTGCAAAAGGTGGAGGCACTTGAGTTCGGCGCAAAGATTGAGTATGCTGACAGAACGGATATGAGGCATAATACCATCACAGAGATCAAAATCGACGAAAACGATCCTCGTCTGCTGGATAAGAACAATTATGTCTACTACGACAACAGCGAAACCAAGTGGGAAAACGTCTATGCATATTGGTGGAGCGACGAAGGCTTCGCTACCAATATCATCTCCGGCGGCTATTATGAGAGACCCTGGCCGGGCATCAGGATGGAGCAGATCAGTGGTACCGACCTCTACCGTGTCATTGCACCGGATGGGGCCGCCAATATCATTTTTGATTCAGGCGTCACGGATGATGAGGTCAAAAAAGGGACAAACGCCTATCAGACAAAGGATCTGGTTTACAAAGCCAATGAAACTCCCGGAAAGGTCTACAAGATCGACCTGTCTCAGCAGCCCAAGCCGGGCAGAGGAAACGAAAAAACCAAATTTGTCTATCCCGCAGGAACCTGGTCAGACTATACCGGATAACTGCAGCCAAAAGAGCCGAGCGGTAGTTACCGCCCGACTCTTTTTTATACCTGTCATTTTCCGGAGACGGCGGGGGTAAAACCTCTCCTTGAAAACGGCCGGCGCTTATGATTTCTTTTTACGGACAAAGATCACTACAATCACTGCTGCTGCAACGCCAACAACGATCACGGGAACCAACCAGTACAGGAAGCTCATATCCTGTTTGTCAGACGGCTTGCTTTCCCCTGCCTCCGAAACAGCCTTTGATTCCGCAGAAGCTTCCTTTTTCTCCTCCGAAGGCTTCACCGGAGCATCATAGCATTTATCAATACTGGCATTGATCTGCTCTATATCGTAAAAGCCCTCATTATTCTGGCTTGCAGCGGGAAGCGGTGCATCTGGAACGGCTCCGCCATCTGAATCCTCCCCGTTCTTACGCAGCAGCACATAGGAACCGGATGTGTAATACATACTGCCGTCCGGGAAGAGTCGGGGCACTACATTACAGCAGCCGCCTCCGCTTGTCTCGCTGAGAATGACAATCCCGTTATCCTGTGAGATACACGGCAGACTGTTCGCGCAGGAATAGGAAAACTGAGAGGTCAGTATCGCACAGCGGAAATTGTACTTCACCTCGTCATCCTTTTCATCGAACTTGCCGTCAAGGTTCTTATCCACTCTGCCTGTGAACACACGCTGGTTGCCGGACAGAATCGTTTTGAAGACGCTTGTGTCGTCGCCGAACATCAGGTTCATCATATATCTTGCCACATACGGAGAACCGCCGGTATTTGTCGTCAGGTCGATCACGAAGTATTTTGCGCCATGCTCGGCAGCATAGTCCATCGACCACTTGAAGGGCTCCACAACCTCATCCTCGAATCCGTTGAAATCAAACAGATAGGTGTTTCCCGACTGCCACAGCGCTGCTTTGTTCCAGCTTTTCACCAGTTGGAACAACTCATGGGCGGCACCCTTTTCAAACAAGAGCGCATCCCTCTGCGCCTGCTTTTCTGACATGGTATACAAGAACTGCAGGATTTTTGCGGCTTCTTCAGGATCACTTTCTCCGAACAGCTCCTGGACAACTGCGGCTTGGCCCGTCAGTTGATAATCCCGAAAGAGCCCGTTCAATCCGTCGGTAAAGGAGGTGTATCCGCCGTCATACAAATAATAATTCAACATCATCATACCCTTGAGATAATCCTCGGTATTCTGGGACAGGAGCAGCTCACGGACCTGGGACGTCGCACGGCTATAGGTGGAGAGCGTCTTGTCGAAGCCCATCTCGCTGATACTTTTGGCAAGAACCGCCTTGGGAGGCTTGCCGTAGAGATTATCCATAATCAGACACAGCTCATTATATTCAAAAGCTGCCATTGTCTTGTCACGGGTAGGTCCCAGGCTGGCAGGAATACCGCCGCTGGTCCACTTTCCGTATGAGTCAAAAAAATGCAGACCGTCTTCCATATTCCGTATCGCACAATAACTGTTGGAAACGATATCGCTGCATGTACAGTACGGCACATAGGCGTTTCCGTCGGCTGCCGTGATGTCGATGCCGTATTCTGAAAGGTTCAGGGTCACACCCTTCACTTCACCGATCATCTTATCCGTCTCCACTTCCTCCAGATAGAAAGGTGTCTCTGGCTGAAAATAGTTTCTGCCATTCTTCATCATAAACATCTCACAGCAATCGAAGGAGATGGTATCCTTTTCAGTATCGACCACCATATTCGTATCATCATTGGTATAGGTAAAGGTCCCGCTGCCGTTGTCCGTAACCTTGATCTTGGTGGTAAACAGCTGATTCAGACCGTCCTCTATGCTGATATACGGAACCTCGGGAAGATCCTCACGATACAGACAGGTCAATGCCAGCGGGGTATCAGGAGCATCCACGGTATAAGCATTGATGGTGTCCTTTCGGTAGGTAGTACCGTCAGCGGGAACAGCATTGGCAGGAACGGCAACATCGAACAATGATGTGGAAAGCAGAACTGCAGCAAGCAAGGCTGCAGATCGTTTCTTCAGATAGCATCCTCCTATGTATCAAAGGCATCCGGCGGTTATCGGTTCTCTCTGATGACTATGATACTTCATTCGTCTGAAGATTATCTGAAGAAACAGCTTTCCGGCTGACATTTTCCCAAAGGATTTTCACACAAAAAGAGATCCCGGCGGCATCACCGTCGGGATCAGATGTGGAGATAAAAGGATATGTACAAATTACGTCGTTACCATTGGAATCATTCCCATAAAAGAATTTTCAGACCAATTTTCAACGGATTCGTTATCACATATCAGATATTACATGGGACTCAGTCCTTAACTGTATTTTATATAAAAAACTGCTTGCAGTGATTATCCTATCCTTGACCGGAACGCATACGGTAAAAGATCTGATCGCCAATTACCCTCAGACATGGTCCTTAATACACTGTCCACTTACCTGACCCTTCTATCAGGTCACAGCTTACCAAACGATCATCAATAAACTGTGGGACTCCCGGCCTCAGACGGAGCAAATGCTAAGTTCAGCCTTTCAGACACTGTTTCTCTCTCCATCAGAGCAATCCCCGTGTGTCAGACGGTTGCGGCGGATACAGCGATTGTAAAACGTATGCAGAGACAACTGTATGCACCCTGTATTCAATTGTGAGTTTGGAAAGTCAAACGCCCTGCTGCTCAGGAATGTCGGGTTCCTCCTGCAGCGTGACCATCATCGTCGGGCATCTTCATACGGTTCAAAGACTTTTCAGAGCCCACAGCAATAAATTGCAAGTTAAAGCCTATTCATCCGGAGCCGCCACCCTTGCGGTCGGTACGAAGCAAAGCTTTCAAAAGCCGCTCTTATTCAGTCTTTTCCACGTTGAAGAGATCACACCAACCGGCGTGATAAAGAGTTTGACAAACGGGTTCCGATTCGCCCATTGGAGCTTGCCTCCCTTCGTGAATTTGATGAGCAAGAGCAGATCCTTGCAGTCAAGAGGATCGGTTCAGCGATACATCGCGCCTTGTACTTTGCTCTCTGCTTATCTTGCTTATATTATACCACTTATTTATAGATTGTCAATAGTTTTTTTAACTTTTTTAAAAGTTTCTTATGTTATTTTTACGCACAGTTTGCTCAAGAGATCGCCTCCTTTCATTCAGAATCAACCTGCTACAATCCCCTCTGAAAAAACAGGCACGCCGGCAAGCTGCCGGTCCCGTGGTACCAGCGACTGGTTGAACTTCCGTTACACTACTTTCTATCCTCGTCTGCATCCGCAATAAGCAGGCACGCCGGCTAGCTGCCGGTCCCGTGGTACCAACGACTGGTTGAACTTCCGTTACCCTACTTTCTATCCTCGTCT
>ONEU01000100.1 GCA_900316925.1 uncultured Eubacteriales bacterium | reverse complement strand
GCGGTACGTTCATCAGAATTACAGCGCCCGCACGGATTCCCTGTGGGTGAAGGAATACAAGCGTGAAAACGACGCCATCATTGATCTGCTGTTTGACACCTCCTCGGATATTCCGATAGATGCCGAAACGGCCGACGCCATGTATGAGATACTCTATTCGCTGATTATCACCCTCCTGCACAAGGAGGTCCTGCTGAAGATCCATTGGTACGACAGTCACCGGAGGGGACTGGTGGAATACAGCCTGGAAAACACGGAACAGGCAGCCGAAATGCTTGCCATGCTCCTGAATGCCGATACTACCTGCACGAAAGCGGTCTTTGCGGGTGCCATGCAGGTGCTCCCGCCCGAAACCATGACCGTCAACAGCTCCCTGGAATGGACGTTCCGGGACAAAACGGTCTACCGCTTCCATAAGGATGTCTATCGCCGGGAGCTGTCGTCCCTCTCCTTTTCGTTAGTCAACTAACATACCATCCTCAGGGGATCATTTTTCCGATGTGAGAATAATCCCGGATAACAACCGGCAAAAGAGGTGAGTCATATTAAGAAAATCATTGTCAAGGCCTCCCGCAATTACCGCTCCAAAAAAGAAAAAATCGAGGACGAACGTCTCCGCAAGCAGCCGGATCGTTCACCGCTGCTGCTGGTGCTCTATCTGTTGGGACTTTCGGGGCTCATCCTCATTGCCGGTGAAGCCGTTGGTGTATCCCGTTCTCTCTACCCCATCATCATCGGAGCGGTTTCTCTCTTTACCATCCTGCTCTGGTACCTTTATTTCTACCAGAGCCGTCTCTTTATCATTACTTCCGTTCTGCTCATCGTCGGCGCTGTCCTGCTGGCAGCACCGGGTATTTTTCAGCTGGCCCGCTTTATTGCTCACTTCGGTATGTCCATCACCGAAGCCCGCACAGACACCGGACTGCTCATTGTCCTCATGGTACTGGCGGTCTATCTCCTGTTTTCACTGGAGTTTGTCCTGCGCAACCACTTCATTCTCCTGCTCATCGGCCTTACCGCACTCGCTGCCATTCCTGCCTCCGGCTACAGTGTGAGTATCTTCCCGATGCTCCTGCTGATGACCTTTGAGATCGGCTTCATCGTGGTCAACATGACCGAGCGCCGCCGTCTGCGTGACAGCCTCGTGATGAAACGCAAGCCGCGTGCCGGACTGATCTGCGGTCTGCTTTCCGCCGCCATCCTGCTGACGCTGTTCCTCCCCGCCTTTCTCATCGAAAAAAGCGCGCAGGATGACCTGTTTCACGCCGTCTATGTTACAGACAGCTATATCAAGGATCTTTTTTCCAAAATGACAGGCTTTTCCGGTGACAACGTTTCCGGCGGACACATCAACCGCGGCAATCTCTACCGCACCGGCGAGGAGATTCTCCAGGTCCGTCTTGACAAGCGCCCTATCGGCACGGTCTATCTGCACTCCTTCCGCGGCAGTGATTATCTTGACGGAGAGTGGGAAAATGCCTACAAGATCCGTATCAATAACGATTCCGACCTCTTGTATCAGGAGCCGTTTATGAGCAGCCTGCTCCGCCGTCACAGCAAGAACCGTGGCGAAATGTCCTCTGCGCTGTATTTTCAGTTCCAGAGTCTGTCACGTCCCACCACCGATCCCGTTTCGGAGATGTACTTCATGCTTGCGGACGGCACTTTGTCCATTGAATCAGCCTATAGTGACTATCTGAATGATGATGAGTATCAGCAAAGCTACTACAACTACACTAACCCCAACCTCACACTGTACAACGAAAAAGCAACGACTCTGAGTATCCGTCATCTTAGCGAAAACTATGCCGGTCCCCTGATGATTCCCTATTACTCCGCCGAAAGCGAGGCGAGAATCTGGAGCAACAACCTGATCACACGGGATGACGGCTACCGGAACCCCTTCCTCTATCCGCAGAATATCAGCATGGCGGATAAATGGAAGGACTACGGCTTCTATGAGGATTTTGTAAACGACTATATCAAAGAGACCGAAAAAAACTACCGCTCCTATCCCACAGATACCTTTGAGCGATTGGAAAAACTCTGCCGTGAGACGCCCCTCAATACCCTCGATGAGATTGTCACCTATGTTCTTGTTACGCTCCAGAACCATGCCCGCTATTCCACGACCCCCGGCACCACGCCCTATAACAAGGACGTGATCGACCACTTCCTGTTTGACAGCGGACAGGGCTACTGTGTCCATTTTGCCTCCGCCGCCACGCTCATGCTGCGAATGTACGGCATACCGGCAAGATATGTATCGGGATTTGTCATCGAGCCGGAGGTACTGCAGCAGGAGACGGAGAACGGCAGAACCTACTATACTGCCGCCATCACCGATGAATACGCCCACGCCTGGACGGAGATCTTCCTGAAGGATTACGGGTGGGTACCGCTGGAGGTCACCCCGACGGAAAACGGCACCATGGTCACCAGCTTTCCCGGCTACAGCACCGCCCTGATGCGCCGTATTATGAACGAACACGGCTGGCATTTCCGCGGAAGCGACAATGGCGGCTACAACCTCGGCAACAGAGGGGTAGGTGAGCAGATCGGCACCATTCTGCATTACAGCGTCATCATCATTCCCCCCGCGATTCTGGCCGGCGGCATTGGCTTTTTCCTGCTGCGGCGCCGTTACCGTCTGAAACGACTGTCCGCCATCGGGTGCCGCAGGCTCTTTGATCTAATCCTCCGCCTGCTCCATTCCTGCAGGCAGCTGCCGGACATGAACGGCTCGGAACCGGGCTTTGCGGAACAATTAGCGGCCCTTTCCGAATCCCTGAGCATGGAGGACTGCACCCGGATCATTGCCATTCTGCAGCAGGTGAACTATTCCGAAAGCAAGGCATCCAAAGAGGACCGCGACTTCCTGGAGGATTGTTACCGACGGCTTGCCCGGGACCTCTACCACGCCGCTTCTCCCCCGAGAAAGCTGTTCCTGAAATTTATCAAGGCCTATCTATAACAAAACGGACTGTCCCATTTTACTGAGACAGCCCGTATTTTTTTATCTTCAAAGGTATGGCAGCAGCTCCGTGAGAGGTTCCCACGGAAACCCACCCTGTCGTAAGCGCAAACGGACGGACGGGCAATCACTCCCCGTCGGAGCGGCGCTCGCCGGCAGCCTTGACAAACTCTCTGAACAGAGGATGTGCATGGTTCGGACGGCTCTTGAACTCGGGATGATACTGCACGCCGATATAGAAACGGTTAGCAGGGATCTCCACAGCCTCCACCAGCAGGCCATTCGGGGAAGTTCCGGTCACAGCCATACCGCTCTCCTCAAACCGGGTACGGAAGGTGTTGTTGAACTCATAGCGGTGACGGTGGCGCTCCTTGACCTCGGGCATTCCGTAGGCTCTGTCCATGATGGTATCCTTGCGGATCTTGCAGGGATAAGCGCCCAGACGCATGGTACCGCCCATATCCACAATCCCCTTCTGATCGGGCATCAGGTCGATTACCTTATGCTCGCTGTCGGGATCAAATTCACCGGAGTTCGCATCCTTGAAGCCCAGCACGTTCCGGGCATATTCAATCACGGCAGTCTGCATCCCCAGGCAGATACCCAGATAGGGAATATCATGCTCACGGGCGTATTTAGCAGCCATGATCTTGCCCTCAACGCCTCTGTTGCCGAAGCCGCCCGGTACCAGGATACCGTCCACATGACCCAGCAGCTCGTCAACGGTGTATTCGGTAATCAGCTCGGTGTCTACCCACTCGATCTCCACAAAAGCCTTGTTCTCATAGCCGGCATGGTGCAGTGCCTCCGCTACCGACAGATAGGCATCGTGGAGCTGTACATATTTACCGCACAGTGCGATCCGGATCTCCTTGTTACGGGAGTTGATCCTGTCGAGCATCTCGAGCCACTCGCTCATGTCGGACCTGGGAGCGTCGATTTTCAGTTCACGGCAGACAATATCGCTGAAATTCGCTTTTTCAAGCATCATCGGTGCCTGATAGAGCACCGGAATCGTCATATTTTCGATCACGCAGTCGGGCTTGACGTTGCAGAACATGGCAATCTTCTTGAAGATGCTCGGCTCTAACGGTTCATCACAGCGAAGCACCATAATATCGGGATTGATGCCCAGTGAACGCAGCTCCTTGGCGGAGTGCTGAGCAGGCTTCGACTTATGCTCCTCGCTGCCCTTGATGTAGGGAACCAGACAAACGTGGATAAACAGGCTGTTCTCCTTGCCCACCTCGACCGATACCTGACGGATGGCCTCAAGGAAGGGCTGGCTCTCGATATCACCCACCGTACCGCCGATCTCGGTAATAACGATATCGGCATCGGAGTCCTTACCCACAGCGTAGATGAAAGACTTGATCTCGTTGGTGATATGCGGGATCACCTGCACCGTCTCGCCAAGGTAATCCCCCCGGCGCTCCTTTTCAAGCACGTTGGAATAAACCTTGCCGGTGGTGAGATTGGAGAATTTATTCAGGTTTTCATCAATGAAGCGCTCATAGTGACCCAGATCAAGGTCCGTTTCAGCGCCGTCCTCGGTCACATACACCTCACCATGCTGGTAAGGGCTCATGGTACCGGGGTCTACGTTGATATAGGGATCCAGCTTCTGGGCGGCAACCTTCAGGCCTCTTGCCTTGAGCAGCCGTCCCAGGGAAGCAGCGGTGATGCCCTTGCCAAGGCCGGATACCACGCCGCCTGTTACGAAAATATACTTTGTCGTCATAACTCGATTTCTCCTTCAAATACGGTCTCGGCACGGCCGGTGAGGTAAACGGTGTCGTCCGTATATTCAATGACCAGGTTGCCGCCCTTGAGCTTGACGGTGATGGGCTCGTTCTTTTTGCACAGGCCGTTCTCCACAGCAGCGACTGCCACCGCACACGCACCGGTACCGCAGGCCCATGTTTCACCGCTGCCGCGCTCCCATACACGCATTTCGATGGTATGGTCGTCGATGACCTTGACAAATTCCGCATTCACTCTCTCCGGGAAGAGCTCGCTGTTTTCAAAGAGCGGGCCGATCTTTTCCAGATCCAGCTTCTGCACGTTGTTGCAGAACACCACGCTGTGGGGGTTACCCATGGAAACGCAGGTGATATGATACTTTTCACCGCCGATGGTTACAGGCTCGTTGATTACGCGGGGCTTGTTGATGGCTACCGGAATCTGGGAGGATGCCAGGATGGCCTTGCCCATGTCCACACGCAGCACATCCACCACACCGTCATGGCGGTAGGCTTTCAGGGTCTTGATGCCGCTGAGGGTCTCCACGGTGATGGTGTCGCCGCTGACCATGTTGTGATCAAACAGATACTTACCCACGCAGCGGATACCGTTGCCGCACATCTTGCCCTCACTGCCGTCGAGGTTGTACATTTTCATCTTAGCGTCGGCAAAGTCGGACGGGCAGATCAGGATCACGCCGTCGCCGCCGATACCGTAGCGTCTGTCAGCGAACCGTACACTGAGACCTTCGGGATTGTTGATTTTCTGATCGAAGCAGTTGAAATAGATATAGTCGTTGCCGCAGCCCTGCATCTTGGTGAATTTCAGTTTCATTTTCTCTGTCCTCATATTGTTGATATCCACCAGTTCGGTGCTGTACTCGGAGTATTTGCTCTTGAGAGAATCTGCCAGAGCGTTGGCGGTGTCGATGGAGGTCAGACACGGGATATTGCGCTCAACGGTCTTGCGGCGAATCTTAACGCTGTCACGGGTGGGGATTCTGCCCTTGGAGGAGGTGGAGATCACATAATGAATCTTGCCGCTCTCGATCAGGGTCAGGGTATTGTCTTTATCGTTCTCGTGAATCTTATCGACTTCGATGACATCCAGTCCGTAGTTTCTCAGGGTCTGAGCGGTACCCTTGGTTGCATAGAGGGTGAAGCCCAGCTCATCGTACTTCTTGGCGACATCGCCGATCTCGTTCTTGTCGGGATTACGCACGGTGATGAATACACCGCCCTGCTTGGTCATCTTGTATCCGGCTGCGATCAGGCCCTTGTACAGAGCTTCCTCAAGGGTGTTGGCAATGCCGAGCACCTCGCCGGTGGACTTCATCTCTGGACCCAGCTGGTTATCCACGTTGATGAGCTTCTCGAAGGAGAATACCGGCACCTTGACGGCAACATAGGGTGATCTCTTGTACAGACCGGTACCGTAGCCCATATCGGCCAGCTTTTCACCCAGCATGGCTCTGGTGGCAAGGTCTACCATCGGCACGCCGGTGACCTTACTGATATACGGAATGGTTCTGGAGGAACGGGGGTTCACCTCGATCACATACAGCTTCCCCTCATAGATGAGGTACTGGATATTGACAAGGCCCTTTGTTTTCAGGGAAACAGCCAGGTTCTTGGAGGTGTTGATGATATTCTGTGTCATCTCATCGCTGATGTTCCAGGCAGGATAAACGGCAATGGAGTCACCGGAGTGAATGCCGGCACGCTCCACGTGCTGCATGATACCGGGAATGAGGATCTCCTCGCCGTCGCAGATGGCGTCAACCTCCAGCTCGGTGCCGGAGAGATACTTGTCGATGAGGATGGGGTTTTCGATATTCTGAGCAAGGATGATGGCCATATACTCCTTGATATCGGCTTCGTTGAAGGCGATAATCATGTTCTGACCGCCCAGCACATAGGAGGGACGCATCAGTACGGGATAGCCGATTCTTTCTGCTACATCAAGTGCCTCCTCCGTAGTCATCACGGTGAAGCCCTCCGGACGCTTCACATGATGAAGCTCCAGCAGCTCATCAAAGCGTTCTCTGTCCTCTGCCATATCAATGCTGTCGGCAGAAGTGCCCAGGATGTTCACGCCGTTATCGCTGAGGTACTTGGTCAGCTTGATAGCGGTCTGACCGCCGAATGCCACTACCACGCCGTAGGGCTTCTCGGTCTTGATAATGCCCATGACATCCTCGTTGGTAAGAGGCTCAAAATACAGTCTGTCAGCGGTATCGAAGTCGGTAGAAACCGTCTCGGGGTTATTGTTGACGATGACAACATCAAAGCCGGCCTTTTTCAGGGCCCATACACAGTGAACGGACGCATAGTCGAACTCGATACCCTGTCCGATACGGATGGGGCCGGAACCGAATACGATGATGGTCTGACGGTCAGAGTTCTTCTCCTTGATGAAGGCATCTGCCTCGTTATCCGTATCGAAGGTGGAGTAGAAGTAAGGGGTCTCTGCGGCAAACTCAGCCGCACAGGTATCTACCATTTTATAGACAGGCACCATCGGGTTTTCGATCTTGCAGCCGGTGAGTGCTTCAATGGTCTTATCCAGGAAGCCGAGATGCTTTGCCTTATTGTAAAGCTCCTCATCCAGGCTGCCCTTTTTGAGCTCCTCCTCACAGGCCGACAGATTGAGCAGCTTGTTGAGGAACCACTCGTCGATCATGGTGATCTTGTGGATCTCGTCAACGGAGATGCCTCTCTTGAGTGCCTCATACACCGTGAAGATGCGCTCATCGTCGCAGACATAGAGCTTATCGTGCAGTTCTTCCATGCTCAGCTCCTCATACTTGGGAGCTGACATGGTATCGTGACGGATCTCCGCACCGCGCACGGCCTTCATCATAGCCTGCTCAAAGGTGGGAGCAATGGCCATCACCTCGCCGGTTGCCTTCATCTGGGTGCCGAGGGTCCTCTTGGCGTAAACAAATTTATCAAACGGCCACTTCGGGAACTTGACGACCACATAGTCGATAGTGGGTTCAAAGCAAGCGTATGTCGTACCGGTCACGGCATTGCGGATCTCATCCAGCGAATAACCGATGGCCAGCTTTGCGGCTACCTTGGCAATGGGATAACCGGTTGCCTTGGAGGCAAGTGCCGAGGAACGGGACACACGGGGGTTTACTTCGATAACAGCGTATGTAAAGCTCTCCGGTTCGAGTGCGAACTGACAGTTACAGCCGCCCTCAACGCCCAGTGCCGAAACGATCTCCAGAGCTGCCGAACGGAGCATCTGGTATTCCTTATCTGCCAAAGTCACTGCCGGGGCAATAACGATGGAGTCACCGGTATGGACGCCCACAGGATCGACATTCTCCATGGAGCAGACGGTGATAACATTGCCCTTGCGGTCACGGACCACTTCAAATTCAATTTCCTTCCAGCCGGAAATACATTTTTCAACCAGTACCTGAGTGATAGGCGAAAGAGCCAGACCGTTGGCAGTAATCTCCCGCAGCTCCACTTCATTGTTCACGATACCGCCGCCGGTACCGCCCAGGGTAAATGCCGGACGGATAATAACCGGATAGCCGATCTCATCCGCAAAAGCAACGGCTGCTTCCACATTGTTGACCACGGTGGAGGGGATGCAGGGCTGACCGATGGATTCCATGGTATCCTTGAACATCTGTCTGTCCTCAGCCTTGTCGATGGTCTCAGGGTTAGCGCCAAGCAGTCTGACGCCGTGCTTCTTGAGGAAGCCCTCTTTTGCAAGCTGCATGGAGAGAGTCAGGCCGGTCTGTCCGCCCAGGGTAGAAAGCAGGGAATCGGGCTGTTCTTTGATGATGATACGCTTGACCGTCTCAAGGGTCAGCGGCTCAATATAGACCTTATCGGCCATTGCCTTATCGGTCATAATGGTAGCAGGGTTAGAATTGACGAGGATAACCTCCAGTCCCTCTTCCTTCAGGGCGCGGCAAGCCTGTGTGCCTGCATAGTCAAACTCGGCAGCCTGGCCGATCACGATAGGGCCGGAGCCGATGACAAGAACTCTTTTGATTCGATTATCTTTAGGCATTGTTTTTTACCTCCTGCATCAGGCTGATGAATTTATCAAAAAGGAACGAGGTATCCAGCGGACCGCCGCAGGCCTCGGGATGGAACTGTACGCTGAACATGGGCTTGTCCGTATAAGAAATGCCTTCGCAGGTACCGTCATTGGCGTTAATGAAGCTCACCTTAGCGTTTTCGGGCAGTGATTCGGATACCACCGCATAGCCGTGGTTCTGGGAGGTCACATACACTCTTCCTGTTTCCAGATCGGTAGCCGGCTGGTTAGCGCCGCGGTGGCCGTATTTGAGCTTTTTGGTTTTTGCCCCCTGTGAGAGTGCCAGGAGCTGATGGCCCAGGCAGATACCGAAGGTAGGAATCTTCGCTTCACACAGGATCCTGAGCTGCTCAATGATCTCGGGGTTATCGGCGGGATCACCAGGGCCGTTGGACAGCATGATGCCGTCGGGCTTCATGGCGATGATCTCCTCAGCCGAGGTGGATGCCGGAACGATGGTGACATGGCAGCCCAGCTTCATCAGGTTACGGCGAATACGTCTTTTAGCGCCGAAATCCATGAGCACCACCTTCAGAGTGGGGTTCTCCGGTGTATGCACCGCCGGCTCCTTCACGGTAACAGCCTGCACGGCACCGGTAATTTTATAGCTTTTCAGTTCTTCCGCAACGGAAGCATCAGGCTTTTCGTAGGTGAGCTTTGCGTTCATCACACCGTACTCACGCACGGTTTTTGTCAGGCGGCGGGTATCAATCCCATACAATCCAGGAACGCCTTCTTCCTTTAAAAAAGCGTCAAGCTGACCCTCACAACGGAAGTTGGAAGGCTGCTGACACCATTCTCTGACGATATATGCACGGAGGGCAGGCTTGCCGCTCTCAAAATCGGCAGGGATCACCCCATAGTTTCCGATCAGCGGAAAAGTCTGGCAAACAATCTGGCCGTAATAGCTGGGATCTGTCAGCGTTTCCAGATAACCTGTCATAGCGGTGGTAAACACCAGCTCGCCGACTACCTCCTTCTCAGCGCCGAATGAATAGCCCTCATAGACGTCTCCATTCTCCAAAATAAGATAGGCCCTTTTTTCCATCTTTTATCAATCCTTTCTTGTATAGTGGGGATTTACCTCAACCCCTCCGGATCATATCCGGTACCGACACGCAGCAGTCAACCTGCGTCCCGACGTTCCGGGGATATCAGACATTGTTTGTACGGGCGTTCGGAGCGAACCGGAGCCCTTGTTTCACTTTCCTTAATTCTCATAGGTGCTCAGCAATCGCTTTGCCACCTCGATCTTAGGTACCCGCAGTTCCATGGCCTGCCGTTCCAGGTATTTATGCGCCTGGGGCTCGGTCATGTTCAGGTATTCGATGAGAATGGCTTTGGCGCGGTTGATGATGCGGCTGTCGTCGATTTTCTTATGCAGCCGGACATTCTCCTGCCGGATACCTTTCAGACGGTTTGTCGCCGCCTCCAGCAGATGCAGCGCCTTGGAAAGCAGCCGTTTGCTCACGGGCTTTCCCAGCACCATCACTCCATAGGGCATCATGCGGGCTTCCGTCTCCTCCTCAGCGTCACCCTCCACCAGCAGCAGGACACCTGATGCGGTGTTTTCGGCAGCCTCCGCCGCAAACGCTTCGGCAGGTTCATCCGCAAGCGGCGCATTCACCAGGATGAGATCATAGCTCCTCTCACCCATGCACCTTCTGGCCTCAGCCGCTCCGGCGGCGCTGTCGGTACGGACAGCGTTCCCGCTCTGCAACAGCTGCGACACGGAAAGTATGCTTTTTTCATTTGCGGATACGATCAGAGCACTCTCCAAAAGCAGGACACCCTTCCTTTTATTTTACAAAATTTTTACGCTGTAATCAAGTCAAAACACAAATATTTCTCGGGAATCCTTTTAACCGGGGCATCCAGCCCTTCCTGAAAACGATTTATCTCAACCTGCCGGAAATCAGTAAATTGCTTCTACGGCGCTTTTATTCAATTTATTATCATATCAGAAAACGGCGAATTTGTCTATCGTATAATCTTCACAAAGATAGAATCATTGCGGCCTTTCTTTCATAGCACGCAGACAATTTCTCCGCACACAACAAGAACTCCCCTGTTGAAAGCAAGGGAGTTCTTGGAAATGTGATTATTTTGAAGCGTTTTTCTTTTCCTCTTCCTTGATGATACCAACGGTACGCATCACGGAATACTTGGCGATGCAGTCGTCATTTCTGGTGTAGTCGAGCTTATCGATCTCCTTGTCGAGGAAATCCTCATACTCCTCCGTCTTCATGTTGCGTGCCACGGACAGACGGGAAATCGAAGTGGTATCGTCCTCTTTGATATCTTCGGGATATTTCAGATCGGCAACCTTCTCATTGATATCACCCTTATAGATGAGGTAGAGCGTGTCGTGAATGGTAACCGTCTTGGCCTTCTTCACCTCGGCAGCTTCCACTTCCTTCTTCAGATCCTCATCCTCCATATCGGAAGCAAGAGTTGTCTCGTTGGTAGCAGGAGCCGTCTCCACAGAGAAATCGACCTTATACTGATCGCTCACTTCCTGGGTAGTCTTGCCCTGTTCGTTGAGCATTTTGACATACTTTCTGAAATTCGTCTCGGCAATGTCCTTCTGCTCGTCGCTGATATCCATAGACTCGCCGCTGTCATTTGAAGTCTTGAGGTTGTATGTCAGGGTATAGTAGGTGACATAGTTTTCAGTGAAGTATTTGTTCATCTCCTCATCCGAGACTGCCTTTTCGCCGCCCTTGCCATAGAGCTTATTAAACAGGGCGCTGGACTTCAGGTTCGGCAGTACATAGGCTGTAACGAAGCTATCCTCAGAAACACCGAGCTTCTCATAAAGCTCCTTGCTGCCGGAATAGAAGTAATTGACATACATCTGCTTCATGGAATCCGCCTCGCTCTGGTCGACGGTGGCACCATACTTCTTCATCAGGTTATCGAGGGTCAGCTGGCGCTTGCAGTCGATCTTCGCCTGCATATAGATCCAGTCCTTTGCAGGGCTACCTTCGATCTCTTCCTTCTCAAAGTCGATATTCTGGATATTTTTCTCAGAATTTCCTTCGGAGATCTTTGAAACAGCGTTCATCGTGCCGATATAGGTTTCAAAGATCCAGTTACCGTTGGTCAGCTCGTTATCGCCGGATTTAAAGCTCCATTTGGTGTTGCCGCCGCAGCCGGCAGAGCAGGCAACCGCCGCTGCAACCGATACAGCAGCTGCTGTTTTGAAGATTTTTTTCATTTCTTATATCGTCCCTTCGCATGGTTTTTTTAACATACAAAGCTATTATACTACAAAACTTTTGTAAAGTCCATATTTTTTTATCACTTTCCGATTTTTTTGTATTCCCCGCCGCCCCAAAGCGTTTCTCTCTCTGCGCAGCGCGAGTCAGGGGGACTTTCACGGTCAGGGGGACTTTCACGAGAAAGTCCCCCCGACACCCCCGAAAGCGGCGGTGAGATCATCCCTACTTGTCTGTTTTTACAGTGGCAGACGAGGGCAATTCCTTCGGGGTTATATCATCCGCCAATCGTTGGTAAATCGGGGGAGCGGCAGCTTGCCGCATATTCACGAAAGCACCGGTGAGATCATCCTTACTTGTCTGTTTTTATAGTGGCAGACGAGGGCAAGTCCTTCGGGTTTATATCATCCGCCAGTCGTTGGTAAATCGGGGGCGGCAGCTTGCCGCATATCCACGAAAGCACCGATGAGATCATCCTTACTTGTCTGTTTTTACAGTGGCAGACGAGGGCAAGTCCTTCGGGTTTAT
>ONEU01000130.1 GCA_900316925.1 uncultured Eubacteriales bacterium | reverse complement strand
TCCTGTTTAATTTCAGGTTTTTGAGGGTAAGCTTCCGGGTAATATTCAAGGCTTACACCTCCTCTTCAATCTTTCCGTCACGGATACGGATGATCCTGTCTGCTTCCTTGGAAATTTCCAGGTTATGGGTAATCATTATGATAGTCTGATGGAAGGTCTTGTTGGTGAGCTTGAGCAGGCTCACGATATCGTCTGTTGACTTGGAGTCGAGGTTACCGGTAGGCTCATCGGCTAACAGGATGGCAGGATCGTTGATGATGGCTCTGCCAATGGACACCCTCTGCTGCTGACCGCCCGACAGCTCATTCGGGAGATTCTTGCGCCTATGGGCGATACCTAATTTCTCGAAAATCTCGTCCACCCTGTTACTGTCGGGCTTTTTGCCGTCCAGCTGCATGGGAAGGGTCACATTTTCCTCTGCGGTGAGGATGGGAATGAGGTTATAGAACTGATAAACAATGCCGATCTTTCTTCTGCGGAAAACCGCAAGCTGGTCATTGTTTTTGGTGGTGATATCCTCTCCGTCAATGATGATGGAACCGCTGGTGGGTCTGTCCACACCGCCCAGCATGTGCATCAGCGTACTCTTGCCGCTGCCGCTCGATCCCACGATGGCGACAAACTCGCCCTCCTGTACCGAGAAGGAAATGCCGTCAACTGCATTGAATGCATTCTCCCCCGTTCCATAGGTCTTGATGAGATTTTCTGTTCTGAGAATTTCCATAACACGACTCCTTTCAGCTTTGATGCTATCTACTATAAATAC
Source organism: uncultured Eubacteriales bacterium (assembly GCA_900316925.1). GTDB lineage: Bacteria > Bacillota > Clostridia > Oscillospirales > Acutalibacteraceae > UBA1213. Next base: position 24,727 of record ONEU01000130.1, on the reverse strand, counting down.
GATTATACCGCATTCATTTCGTGCATACAAGAATAATTCTATGTTTTTCACGAAAAATTTGACATCATCTTCCAAATTTGGTGTATCATTCTTAATCCGCTGCAAGAAGCAAAAAAATCTGCTATCCTGTGTGACAGAATAGCAGATCGGATCGTATTCTCTTGTCGGATCAGCCGATACGGGGATTATTGTCACCGCCGGTGAGCTTGTTGATTTCAGCTTCTCTTGCTTCCATCCTGACAATGCGCTTCTCGCCCTCATCAGCCAGCTTGCGGAACTCCTCGATGGTCGTTTTCATCTGCGGCAGAGCCTTTGCCTTATACTCTGTGACGGAATCCAGTGCCTCAAAGGTGTCCGTAAAGGCGGCACGGAGCGTATCCACAGAAATGTTGGTCTCCATTGCCTGCTGCTGAATGGTAGCACCCTGCTCCTTGAGCATTTTGGAGGTGGCGCCGATGAGCTTGTTGGTAGCTTCATTGACGGCGTTTACCTTCTCCAGAACGATCTTCTGGTTGTAAAGGGCACTTGCCACGGTCACGGCAATTCTCAATGCGGAAACCGTTACGCTCTCGGCACGGTCAACGGCACGGATCAGCTCACGGTTATTGCGGCGGACAATCTCCATCGCAATAATGCCCTGCATATTGACAGCCTGCATCTGCTGCATATCCATGACCTTCTGGCGCAGCGGGAAGAGTACCTCTTCCTCGATGAACTTGATGCGCTCTTCGTCCACATTCTCCACCTTGGCCTTTTCAATGGCGTTGGAGATTGCCTCGTCCATCTGCATACCCAGTTCAATCTGCTGGGCAAGCTTCTTGGTGAGATCACGCAGAGCAAGCTGCTCTACTTCAAGGGTCGTATTGTCGCGCTTCAGGACTGCCTTGCCCTTACCCAGCGACTCTACGGTGTCGGCAATGATGGAATCAGCCTTCTCAAACTTGGCAAAATAATTCTTGATCGGGTTGAAAAGCTTGCTCAGAGCACTCTTCTTCACAAAGTCGATGCCGGAAGGATCCAGATCCTTCATCTGTGTCTGGAGCTGTGCCAGGCCGTTCACGACCTCGCCGTTCTCGCCGCCCATCTTGGTCAGGTCAACCAGTCTGACGTTGAGCAGCTCGTTCTTCTGTGTGGACTTCTGTACCAGATCCGTACCGAAGGTCTCGATGGAGGTGACGATCTGACGTCTGTCATCCAGAGAACCCAGGTCAAAGGTGAACAGCTCTGAGGTATTGCTGTCGGCGACCTTTTCCAGCTTTTCCTTCGTTTCGGGAGCGGGAACCAGTTCCTCCTTGACTTCTTCCTTCACGGTTTCTACATCGGGTAAATCCATTGAAAATGCCATTGTACATTCCTCCTGTTTGATAGTATGTGAATTGTGTGTTCCTGTGTTTTCAGATGGCCGTCTGCGTGATTACATCTCCGAATTGAAGAGATTCTTGAGCTGATAGATGATATCGTCGCTGTCCGCATTGATGGTGGCAGCCTCGTTGATCTCAGAGATCTTCTTGAGTGCCTCAATATTGGCGTTATAACCGATGGAGTAGACCGGGATCTGGTAGGACTTCACCACCGATTCGATATCATTGAGGGAGTAACCCACATTCTGCTCGCCGTCGCTGAGCAGGAAGATCATAGGCTTGGCATCGGGCTGCGTCTCCATTGCCTTGTTGATCATGTCGATGGCTACGACAAGTGCGTCGTAGGTCGCTGTCTGACCGGTTGCGTCAAGGCTCTGCACGGCTCCCTTGAAGAGCGCCTGCTGGTTGATGTCAAACTTGCCGATGGGCAGGTTCATATACACACGGTTGTTGTAGGAGATCAGGCCGACGTAGTTATCCTTGCTGATGTACTGCATGGAGTTGACCAGTGAGGTCTGGAGTGCATTGATAGACTCGCCGCTCATGCTGCCGGAGGTATCGGCAATGAACACCGCAATGATGGGTCTGCCGTTATTCTTGTTCTCTTTATAGAGCTTCTGTGCCTGGAGGAGCTTTTCGCCGGGAATATTGTCGGGAAGCTCGCTCTTGTACTTTTCGTTGAGGTTGAAGCCGCACTCTTTGGCGTGCTGCTGTGAAGTGCTGTTCAGGCAGTATGCACAGAACATCTCCAGAAGCTCGTTTTTCTCGGCTGTCAGATCACCGATGGCATACACCGGGTTATCATGGCGCACCCCAAAGGGCGTGAACACATAATTCACGTTCAGGCTGGCGTCATTCGTGAAGAGCTGGTACTCCATGACCATTGCATCCAGTGAGCCTGCTTCTGCGGATTTTCTCATTTGCAGGGTGTTGTAGGATACCAGCGGCACATTCTCCTGGAAGGTCTTGAAGCCGTTGACAGCCTTCTCACTGAGCAGATCGTCGGGATCGTAGGTATAGAGCGTACTCACCAGGAAGTTCAGACCGGTGGAGCTGACAAACGGGTTGGTATAACCCATGGCGATCTCACCGCTGGCGGTGGCCTGGGAGATGACCTTCATGTTCACGGCACCGTATTTATTGATAATCTCCTGATATTTGCTCTTGGAGAGCAGGATGCCTGCGGTATTGCCGGCAATGCTCTTTTCCTTCATGGTAATCTTCACGCCGCTTGACTGCAGCATATTCCCCCAGAACTCATTGGAGGGGCTGATCGCGTCGGGCATATACTTGCCGGACTTGATGTAGTCGAGCATCGGACCGGATGACACGGAACGGATGGAAACGGTTGCGCTCTTGCCGTTGACGGTTGCTCCGGAACGGTTAAATTCCGCTGCCACATCATTGAGCCAGCCGTCTGTACCGGTGCCTGCCTTCTCGGGTGAGGAGAAGATTTCAATATTCACGGCACCGCTGCCGGTAACACTCATCGGATAGGTCTTATTGATATCGGGCAGCTCTTCGCTTTCAGAGAGTACATCCTCATCACTGATCGCAGCCTTCTTGGTATTGACCTGCTGTACCTTGATACCGCTGAGCAGGTCCTCCATTCTGTTCTGCGCACTTTCCGAGGTGAGCTGTTCCTCCGACTTGCCCACATCCTTCGTGAGCGTGATGCCGAGGAACACGCCGCCAAACACCACCAATGCGATGGCGGCAAAAATAGCAATTTTAGCGCCTGTTGAAATTTTTGACATAGTATGACCTCCCATCAGACTTTATAGTATCTGGTCTGCGCAATCAGGTTATTGATCTCCTGAATGGCAGCCATGTTTTCCAGATCCTCTTCATTGATATCATCGAGCTTGGAAACCTCCAGCAGCAGGCCGTCGAGCTTGGTCAGGATATTCTCATTCATCTCCACCAGACTGCGGATATAGTTGAGATGCTCCTTGTAAATCTCATACTGTGCCCTGGTAGCCTTCAGCGTACTGGAATCCTCCTGATTCTGGTATGCTCTCGTCATTCTGAGGCTGACCTTCTCAAAATCCTTTTGATCGAAGATCACCATACGGTTGATCATCTTCTTGACGTTATGGTAAAACAGGGTCTTAACCGAGTCGATCGCGCTCTGAAACCGTGTATAGGTGATTTCCTGCGGAGTGAAAAACTGTGCGAGGATCGTATCCAGGGCATGATCTTTATCTTCCATTCTGTCAATCTGTTCCAGGGCGTTTTCGATATCGCCGCGGAACACCACCTTTGTCTTTAATCCCTCCAGCGCACTCCGGTAATCGGTCGAGGAGGTCAGTTCGGTGTTTTTGAAGAGCTTGATCGGCTGAGTTTTCGGTTCCTTGAACAGCAGGGTATAGTTACCGTAGCCGAATGCCAGCACGCTCATGGTAATCACGGTAGCTGCCAGCGCCGTTGTCAGCGCTCCTCCCGTAAATGTCAGTCCTACCAATCCCTTGGAAAACAATATCACATTTACTACCGCAATCACCAGATTCAGCAAAATGATCTTCCATATCCTCTTGTTCACTCCATCACCCCCCGGCATCAGGCTGCCGCGTCCTTGTCACGTCTTCGTTCGCTGACGCTTCCCCTGTACGTTTCATGCAGTATCACTCACATCCGGCACAAACAGCATGACTGCCTGTGAACCAATGCTCCGACTCTGCGGGCACTATCATAATTTTACTATTCCCAGGGATATTTGTCAATATTAACTGTGAACATGCACAATGCAGAAAAGTAGGAACTTATCCTCTTTTCTTTCCGGAAAGTAGCCCGCGCAGGCAAACTTTTTTCTGCTCTCCGGGAAAAACCTCATATTCCGAACAAACGGACAGCTCCGTTTCCGCTGTGGAAATGCCCGATATATGCAGGTGCCGGGCGTCCGGGTGCCCCTTCACTCCGATGATCTGCCCGCCCCTGCCGATATGGATATCCTTCGGCTCCAGAGCAAGCCCCTCTCCATAGTATTTCATAATGCTTTCCTTCATCGTCCAGAGTCGGGTATAGAGTGCGTCACAGGCGGTATCCCCCGCTTCCTCACGGACTCTCCCGATCTCGTCCCCGTGGAACACAAACTCCGCCAGCCGGTCATCAAAACAGCGGATACACTCCATATCCACGCCTACCTGTCTGTCCGAAAACACGCACACTGCAAAATGTCCGCTATGGGAAAGGTTGAAGAACACCCCCGGCAGATCATAAAAGTACGGTTTGCCTTTATCCGTGACAGCAAGCGTCGGTTCCGCCGATAACCCGAGTTGGCGGATTCCCTCCTCCAACAGCAGTCCGGCACACAAAGACAGATATTTGTCTTCGTCCCGCAGAAAACGGGAGACCTTCTCCTGACGCTCAGGCGGTATCAGACGAAACAGCTCCTCAAACATCCGCCGATCGGTGATCTCATGGGTATCAGCCAGATAAATACAGTTCTTCCCGTGCATATTGTCACTCCTTTTTCCGAATAAAAAACCGGACACACAGCCTCATGTGTCCGGTAAAGTCATGGTTCGACGGGATATCCGCACCCGTTATTCCGAAGTGATCAGACAGTGTGTGGTGCAGGATTCGGAACAAACCGCATAAGAGGGACAGTCCGGACATTGACGGTAGTCAACCACGGCGATATTGCCGATAACCTTGATAGCGCCAGTCGGACAGACCTTCTCACATTTTTTGCAGCCGATACAGCCGTTGGTACAGACCTTCCGGGTAAGAGCACCCTTGTCTTTATTGCTGCAGGTGACGATCACACGTTTGATATCCTCTTCCAGCGAGATAAGATGGTTCGGGCAGGCGTGGTTACAGATTCCGCAGCCGATGCAGGCTTCCGGGTCTACCTTTGCCACCCCGTTCACCAGGCTGATCGCGTGCTGCGGACAGGATTTCACGCAGTCTCCCAGACCTAAACAGCCAAACACACAGCTCCCCTTGCCGCCGTACAGAATCTTGGCCGCACTGCAGCTGGGAATCCCCTGGTAAATGATCTTATCCTCCGTTTTGGAGCAGTCGCCGGCACAATGCACCACGGCTACCTTTTTAATCACCTCCGCCGGGGCAACACCCAGTACCTCGCTGAGCTTGTCAGCGACTCCTTTTGCTCCGGGGATACACAGATTGATGGGAGTTTCAGGATTATCACAGAGCGCCTTGGCATAGCCGTCACAGCCGGCAAAGCCGCAGGCGCCGCAGTTTGCTCCCGGCAGACAGTCACGGACGACAGGAAACCGCTCATCCTCCTTGACGGCCATGAGCTTTGAAGCGATCACCAGCACGGTGGCACAGAGTATGCCCAGTACCACCACAGGGATGACCGCCAACAGTATTTCATTCATGCTTGCACCTCCGTCAGCCGAACAGGTTTTCGATCACGCCGCCAAAACCAAGGAAAGACAGAGATGTGATTGCGGCGGCTACAAGAGTAATGGGCAGTCCTTTGAAGCTCTCGGGGATATCGCTGTCCTCCATGGTGGAGCGCACCCCCGAGAACATCACCATGGCAAGGAAAAATCCCAGACCGCTGCCCAGGGAATTGACCATTGCCTCCAGGAAGGTGTAGCCCTCGTCGATATTCAGGATCGTCACGCCCAGTACAGCACAGTTGGTCGTAATGAGCGGCAGATACACTCCCAGGGATTTATGCAGGGCGGGAACATAGCGTTTGAGGACGATCTCCACCAGCTGCACCAGCGCCGCAATGACCAGGATAAAGACGATGGTTTGCAGATAGCCTAATCCGTAGGGATTGAGCAGGTACATCTGGATCGGCCAGGTCACTGCCGTGGCGATGAGCATAACAAAGATGACCGCCAGGCTCATGCCGGTGGCGGAATTGAGCTTTTTGGATACGCCCAGGAACGGACAGATCCCCAGAAAACGCGACAGTACATAGTTATTGATGAATACTGCCGACAGAAGAATAATAATCAGTTTAGTCATGGGAAGCAGCCTCCTCCCCATCTCCGGCGGTGTCCGACTTCTGGCAGATCTCCGCCTGCGGACAGCCTGCACAGCCCGGATGCTTCTTTTTGGGCTTGTGCTTACCGAACTTATTCACAGCGGCAATGAGCAGGCCGAATACGAAAAAGCCGCCCGGCGCCATTGTGAGAATCGAGATATGGTTTTCCTTGAGACCGGGGATCTCCAACCCGCAGAATGTGCCGTTGCCGAAGATCTCACGGATGGTGGCCATGAGAAACAGCGCCAGCGTAAAGCCAACGCCCATTCCCAGACCGTCCACGGCGGAATCAAACACCTTGTTCTTGCTGGCGTACATCTCCGCTCTGCCAAGAATGATACAGTTCACGACGATCAGCGGCAGATAAATTCCCAACGATTTATCCAGCTCCGGTGCAAACGCCTTGACAAGCATCTGCACGGCGGTGACAAGCCCCGCTATCAGCACAATATAGCACGGTATCCTCACCTTATCGGGAATCACCTTGCGAAGGGCTGAGATCAGGATATTGGAAAAGGTCAGCACCAATGTGGCCGCCACACCCATGCCCAGCGCATTGAGCACGCCGGTGGAGGTGGCAAGCGTGGGACAAGTGCCGAGCACCAGTACCAGAACAGGATTCTCCTTGATAATGCCCTTGGAAAAGTTCCGTAAGGTTCTCATTGCTCTGCCCCCCTGATGATTTCATAGGCTTCTAACGCCAGGCCTACCGCTTTCTGATAGGCCTTGGAGGAGACGGTTGCTCCCGTCACGGCGTCAACCTCCTGATAGGTATCAATTGTCTTGTTCCGATAGCCCTCACGGTAGCCGGAACCGTTATCCGCTACCCGGGAGCCGATACCGCCTGTCTCGGAATGAGAGAGCGTCTTGACGGATTCGATACTGCCGTCGGGACGGATCCCGCAGATCAGACGGATATAACCGCCGTAACCCTTTGCCTGCATCATAATGACATAACCGCTGTGATGACTGCCCTCATAGACCTCCGTTACACCCTCCGGCAGGGAAAGACCTTCTATCTTTTCAAAGCTCTCCGCCTGGGGAAGCACCTCCGCCCTGGCTTGTGCGGCTGCTTTTTCCTCTGCCGCCTGAATGATCGGACGGGTCTCCATATTCACAAAGGCCAGCAGCGCGGTGACCACCAGGCAAATGGACGCAAGGACTATGATCGGCTTGAAAATCTCCTTCATCCCTTTGCACCTCCTGTCATCGGACGGGTACGGGTGAGCTTGGCAATATACGGGGTGAAAATGTTCATCAGCAGAATCGAGAAGGATACGCCCTCCGGCAGATTGCCCCAAAAACGGATCAGAATCGTGATCAGACCGCACCCTACACCAAAGATCAGCTTACCCGTCTTGGTGGGAGGAGTGGTGGCATAATCGGTCGCCATGAACAGAGCGCCCAGCAGCAGACCGCCCGACAGCAGCTGATAAAGGACATCCTTGCCGCAGACCAGCGACATCAGCGCCACGGTTCCCAGAAAAGCAACCGGCGTGTGCCAGCTGATGACACGGCGGATCAGCAGGTAGACGCCACCCAGCAGCAGTGCCAGCGCACAGGTCTCTCCCAGACAGCCGGCGTGCCTGCCAAGAAACAAATCAAGATAAGAGGGCATCATGGAGGTCGTTCCCTTTGCCGCCGCCACAAGCGGTGTGGCCGAGGTAATTGCATCCGGCATTTTGAGGGTGGATGGAACCACCCAGTTGGTCATCGTGCTTGAAAAAGCCGTCATCATCACGATACGGGCAGTGATGGCGGGATTGGCAAAGTTTTGTCCGATGCCGCCGAACAGCTGCTTGACAACGATCACCGCTACAACGCTGCCGAACACAGCCTGCCACAGCGGGATACTGACGGGCAGATTGAACGCTAACAGCAGTCCCGTGACGACTGCCGAGAGATCATAGACGGTGTTGCTCCGTTTACAGAGCTTCTCGAACAAAAACTCTGAGGCCACGCTCGCAGCCACACACACTCCGATCACCAGCAGGCTTCTCCAGCCGAACAGGATCACCGAAGCAACCGCTGCTGGAAGCAATGCGATGATCACATCCAGCATGATCTTCTGTGTGGTACGCTTGCCGGTAAAATGCGGCGATACCGCTACCATCAGTTTACTCATCATTTCGTCTCCTTTTCCTTCTCTGCCCGATACGTCCTGAGCAGGGCTTTTGCCAACTTGTTGGTATGCACCAACGGACGGTTGGCGGGGCAGATATATGAACAGCAGCCGCATTCCATACACATATCCACACAGAGCTTCTCCAGCTCCTCGGCATCCTTCCGATCATAAGCCTTTGCAATGGCTCTGGGATCAAGCCGGAACGGACAGTGGGCACTGCAGCCGCCGCAGGCAATACAGGGGGTGATCTTCGGAAGGGTGGCTTCCTTTTTTCCCATGGCAATCACGGCATTGGTGATCTTCAGCACCGGTTCCTCCAGTGACTGCATGGCAATTCCCATCATCGGTCCGCCGTAGATCACCTTGGCAGGCTCCTCCTTCACACCGCCGACTGCTTTGAGCAGCTCGCTGATGGTCATCCCGATGGGGGCAATGACATTTTTCGGCTCTTTCACTGCGGAGCCGTCTACCGTAATACATTTCTCGATCAGCGGGATGCCGGTCTCCATATACTCCGCGATGAACGCAAGAGTGGTAACATTGATGACCACGGCGCCGACATCAAGCGGCAGACCGCCCTTCGGCACGAGCTTATGAATCGTGTGATAGATCAGTACCTTCTCGCCGCCCTGGGGATAGATTGACGGCAGCACCTTCACTTCCACGCCCTCCGTCTTATCCGCATAGGACTTCATACTGGCAATGGCTTCCCGCTTATTGTTTTCAATGCCGATGATCACACGCTTGGCGTGCATATATTTTTGCAGGGTCCGGATACCCTTGAACACATAATCCGCTTTGTCGATCATGGTACGGGTATCGGAGGTGATATAGGGCTCACACTCCGCACCGTTCAGGATGATCGCGTCAATCTTTGACAGGTCGTTCACACCGAGCTTCACAAAGCTGGGGAATCCCGCTCCGCCCAGTCCTACCACACCGCTGGTTTTGACCGCCGTAATGAAGCTGTCAAAATCCGTGACCTCCGGCACCCGCAGCGTGGGATCCTTCTCCTGCTTGCCGTCGCAGCGGATCTGTACACAGGAGACCTTATTGCCGTTAAAAGCCGTCAGCTCCACCATCTTTTCCACCGTCCCCGACACGCTGGAATGGATATCGGAGGAAATGTAGCCGTCCGCAGCTCCGATGATCTGTCCCACCTTCACGCTGTCACCCGGTTTTACCACCGCTCTGGCGTGTTTACCGATGTGCATCAGCATCGGGATCGTCACCGTCTCGGGCAGCGGCAGACGTACCGGCTTCATCCCTGCTGTATTCTTTTTGTGCGGTATCCTGATACCATGTAGTCTCATTCAAGCTCTCCCCCTGCTGCCGTCCCTTTTGAACGGCAATTTGGCTCTATTACAGCCTTTTTTAACAAAATAGTCGTGATAATGCACAAAAGTTATTCGCATTTTTCTTTGTTTTTTACCAAAGAAAAAGACTCTCTCCATGAACGCAATTATTTTTATTATACTACAACCCACGCTGCTAACCAATAGCTTTTTTGCCTATTTTTCGACTATTTTTTTATTCAACCTACTCAAAAACCGCCAAATCGACGGAAAGCCTGGTGTATTCTATTGTCTGATAGGCATTTTTATGCTATAGTAAGAAAGGTGATACTTATGATGTCAAAACAAAAAACGGCTGTTTCCGCCGCGATCAATGCCATTCTTTTCCTGGCAACTACCGCTGTGGTGATCTCCTACTTCTTTGAAGAACCCGGTCCGCTGATCCGTAACGGCTTTGAAAGCTTCAAGTTCTTCACAACCGATTCCAATGTCCTGGCAGCACTCGGTTCTCTGGTCATCCTGATCTGCGACATCCTCGTGCTCACCGGAAAAAGTGAGCGGCTGCCCCGATGGGCGATCCTTTTCAAGCTGATCGGCACGGTCAGTATCCTCGTAACATTTACCACCGTGCTTTTTCTCCTCATCCCCTACTACGGCTTGGGCGAAATGCTCGGCGGAAAAGCCTTCCACATGCATTTTGCTGCTCCCATCATGTCCTTCCTCTCACTCATCCTGTTAGAAAAGGACAGCCGTCTGCCAAAAAAAGCCGCTCTGCTCGGACTGCTCCCCACGATCCTTTACGGGACTGTCTATCTGACGGAGGTGGTCATCATCGGTCAGGAAAACGGCGGCTGGTGGGATTTCTATCAATTCAATGCCGGCGGCAGATGGTACCTTTCCATCATCCTGATGCTCCTTCTTACCTTTATCCTCGGATTCGTTACCATTCTGTTATACAACATCGGCACCCCCAAAAACAAGAACAAACTTCCGGCAAAACAGGAAACCGACACCAAAAAACAGACACGCTCATAATCGGGCGTGTCTGTTTGCTTTTGCTATTCTTCCGGCACCTCTTCGCGCGTTTCTTCCGTCTGGCTGGTCTGCGGCAGCTCCTCCTGTGAGACGGTCACAATGAAGCCGCTGTAATTATCACCGGAAACCGTATAGGCGTGGTCGCTGGGCACGGTAAGAGTGGTGGTGTCATATCCCTCGTCCGCCTGACAGTAGTAGACGTACCATTCCTTGCCGTCATCTCCTGTGATCTTCAGGGGATCATCAACAGAATGGGTGTGGACGATCTCGAGATATTCCTCCAGGGTCATCTCCAGCTGATGAATATAGGTCGCAGAGGGCAGTCCCACATAGCGGAAATGCCACGGTTCATAGCTGTATCCCGTGATCTCCTCCTTGCCTGACGGATACCTTACAATAAATCCGTAACGGTGGCAGTTCTCGTTGATCCAGGCGTAGATATCCTCGCCGCTGTATTTGATGCCGCCGGCTTCTGTGTTGATATTCAGGTTCAGATCCACCGCAAAGCCTGTCTGATGCTCGCTGAATCCGGGCTGTGCCACCCACATCTCGGCTTGTTCCTCACCCTGCTGCTCCAATTCATTGTTATAGAGCCGTGCCTGCGTATCATAGCTCCTGTATCCGCAGGCTACCATGATATCGGTATCACCATAGATGTTATAGAAGTCCTCCAGCATGGTATTGAAATACTCCGTACTGTCCTTGTCAAAGCTCACATCATAATCCGTCAGGTCATAGTGGATATTGCCTGATTCCATCAATGGCGCTACATTCTCACCGTTATAATAACTGGGACATTCCTTATCCACCAGAACCAGCTCACCCTTGTGTATCTCGTCATAAGATACCTCGATGGTCGTCCGCTGGAACTGAAACGCCGGTTCGGAGGATTCCTCCTTCTTTTCCTCCTTGGAGGACTGCACAGAAGACTCCTGCTTTGACGGCTGCTCCCGACTCTCCTGCGGGTGACTCTCCTGACGGCTCACCGTAACAGGCTGCTGGGATACCGGCGCTTCCACGCTGCCGGTATTCACCGGTTCGAGTCCTTCCGTCTTTGGCGGGTTCACATGAACGGACAGCAGATAGAGGAACCCGAACAAAACACAAGAAATGAACAACACCACAAACATGATAATCATCTGATCCGAAAACGTCAACGGCTTATCAAAGTCCACCGTGAAGGCGTCCCGGAAGTGCCTGAGCTTCCGGATCAGGATATTCGGGTTCTTTTCATATCGGGAGGACAATTCTGTTTCCGGATCCGTCCTGTTTTCCGACTTCCTGTCATCATCACGATTGTTCTGATCGAAGTTCATAGAGACTCCTTTCTATGCATAATAAGGTATACTATGAATCGTATACGTCCGGAAGCCCCTCCGACTGTGACGTCAGATCATCAGGTTTCCGGTAAATCAGCAGGACACGATCTCTCAGATTTCAGGGATCGTGTCCGTTGATGCTTCCTCGGTTTCCGGATAGAGCGCCTCCGCATCATCCTCCATCGGCGACGGGCTCACTCCGGATATTTCGTTTTTTTTTTCCTTATCCTTATTCTTCCACCCCGGCTGGATCAACCGAGCAGGCAGCTCCGGCATTCCTTCCACCGGCTGATAATCATCCGAAATGATGTAACGGTAGATATCGCGGTTGATATCGAAATTCCGCTTCATCTTGCGAAAATCCAGGTGCAGCAGATGCTGACGTACAATGGAATACATATTCAACACATGGGCCTTGCTGGCGAATTTCCTGACAGATACCTTATATTTTTCATACTCGCCCACATACTGTATGTAATTTCTGACAACCAGTACGGAAAGCCAGTAATCGTTCAGCTTTGCGGCATTCATGGTGCTCATAATGCTGCCGAAGCGCTTGGCATAGTAATAAAGATACTTGTCGCTGATGGCAATCTTATTCGCATTGTAGAGCAGACGGCCGCTGGTGGCAATATCCTCAAAATACATATCGGGATAGGTAATCCCATAGTCGTGGAACAGCTCTGCTTTATACAGCTTGTTCCACGCATAGCTGTGAAGATAATTATCCTTGATCAGGATATTCAGAGCATCTTCCTTTTTCATAACCTCCTTCTTTGCGGAGAAGGGCATGGCCAATGTGATGCCTGTATTGAAATAGGAATACTTGAAGCGGCAGTAGGACATCATCGCACCGTTGTCCACACACTCGTGGTACATCACCTTCAGAAAATCCCGATGGATGTAGTCGTCGCTGTCAATGAACGAAATATACTCTCCCTGTGCCCGCTTCAGGCCGTAGTTTCTGGCGTCCGACAGTCCGCCGTTCTCCTTATGAAACAGCTTGAACCGGGGATCCGTCTGACAAAATTCCTCTGCGATCTGCGCGCTGCCGTCCGGGGAGTCATCGTCGATCAACAGCACCTCAAAATCCGTAAAGGTCTGATCCTTGATTGTCTGCAAACAGCGTCTGATGTATTTTTCTACGTTATATATCGGAACAATGACCGATATCTTTGGTCTTTTGTTTTTGTTCAAGAAATCACCTCATTATTATTCTATAACAGGTTTCTCAAGATCAAATTGAAGCAGTCTGGCATAATCCGACTTGCAGCACAGACGCACCTTGGCTCTGGCTCGCCGCAGATTCTCACGGTCGGTCTGTTTCATCTCCTCCGTGATCTGCCGGATAACAAATGGAAGCGCAAAATATACATGGAAAATATGTGTCCGGAAGCTCCTCCGGAACTGCTCATAGCAGCCGTGTTCCTCCAGGAACAGACGGATCAGTGGGATGGTGTTGACATAATCATTGGCACGGCGGGGGCTCATGCTCACCTCCGTGTACCTGGAAAACGCACGGGTATAATAATACCCGCAGTAGCGCAGGGACACCACCCGGTTCGCAAAGTAATAGAGCTGAGGCGTCACCACCGCGTCTTCATAATACATATCCGGAATACGGATCGCGTGTTCGGTGAACAGGCGTCTCCGCCACAGCTTGTTCCACAGGTAGAACCGCATCTGCTTATCCTGCAGCAGACAATGCATGGCACCGTCATGGTCATACACCTTATCCGGCGGGAGACTGTCACGCTCCGTTTTTCCGGTGTTCAGAAAATAGAAATAAAAACCGCATACGGCGACGTCGGCATCCTGCTGACGGGCTGCCGTATAGAGTTTTTCCAAAAACTGCTCATCCAGACGGTCATCACCGTCCACAAATGCGATATACTCGCCTCTGGCCGCATCCAACCCGGTATTGCGGCTGGTCCCGGCAAATCCGCCATTGCTGTGGATCACCCGGAAACGCTCATCAGCAGCCGCATACGCTGCGGCAACCTCCGCCGATCCGTCGGTGGAGAGGTTATTGACGATGATCACTTCAAAATCACGAAAGCTCTGCTTCTGTACGGATTGCAGACACGGTTCAAGCATCTCACCGCAGTTGTGCACAGGGATGATCACGCTCACCGCAGGCTGTATTTCTGCCATACATTTTCCTCCTGCATCAGCCCTCAGTCAGCTCCTGACCGGGCTTCTGATTGTTTGTTGGATTGTCATTGCCGGCGTTCTTCTTACGGACAGCCGCAAACGGCAGCGATATCAGAATCGTAAAGTAATAGGTGATCGTGCGCCAGATCAGAATAGCGGATTTAATCATCTCCGCCGTGAAGAAAGAGCCGAAGAACTGGCTGAAGCAGTATTCGGCAGCGCCTGAACCGCCGGGCAGCGGCACAAGTCCCGATACCATGCTCACATAGGACTGGGCACAGATCATATCAAACATATTCACGCCGTTCTGCCCGAAGGACATGGCAATGCAGTAGGGGATCAGAAACAGCACGGTAAGCTGCACAAAGGTGAGCACATATACCTTCACCACCAGCGCTTTGTTTTTATTGAGCGCCTTGTTGCAATCGTGAAAGGAGGTGAGGGATTCATCCAGGCTCTGCAGCTTTTTATCAAGATTTTTCATCAGGTGGAGCCTGGCCAGCAGCTTGAAAAGACCGCCGATCACCTTGAATGTCACTCTTTTATTGAAGGACGCCAGCAGCAGAACAATGATGGTCAGAATCTGACCGGTAAAACCGATGGCGGTAAGGATCCACATCCCGTAATCCAATCTTCCCACAAACATGGAGAATTTGGCGGCCATGGCAATGATACTATACGTCGTGAGGGTGAACTGCCATACAAGGAATTTCTGTATCAGGGCAGCCGTTCCGTTGGAGCCCTTCACCCCCATTCTGGTCAGGGAGAGGATCTGCATCGGCTGACCGCCGGAGGCGCTGGGCGTCACCGCACAATAGAACTGTCCCACCATGGAGACAACAATCGCTTTTTTAACGGTAAACTGGGGTGTACTTTCTTTGATGAACAGATACAGGATCGTTGCATCAATCGCAATATTCAGCAGGTGCATTCCTACTGCCAGCAGCAGCCACATCATGTTGATCTGCAAGCCGCTGTTCAGCAGGTCGATAAAGCCATCTTTTGAGAAGATAAAGAAAACGATCAGGGATATCGTCAGAGCAATGATTGCGAGATTAAAAATAAGTCCCCAGGGAACACGGGCTTTGATTTTCTTGAAAGCTCCCATTCTTTTTTCACCTCAAGGTTTTACTCACGAACACTTTTATTTCAAATCCACATAAGATTCGGCATCATAATTTCTATGATATCATCATTTCACCGCAAGGTCAACACTATCTTGTAACAATAGAGGCACTTTTTTCGACAAATCGGAGTTTTGAACGAAATTTACTCCCAACCCGTCTGTTAAATGAGCTTAATGTGCAAAGCCCCTCAGACAGCGCTTTCCGGCTCCCGCAAAGGGCATGAAAAAACGTGAACCGGCTCAGAGAGCCGATTCACGCCGGTTATTAACATACTATTTTTCTGATAAAGCAGAATAGCCGAAGCTGTTGACAAGCGCCTCGATCTTGATCCCCTGACGGCAGATAGGGCACTGGTGCGGCTTATAGCTTTCATAGTCACCCAGGTCGTTGGGGTCGAATACCGAGCAGACAGGATGTCCGTCACACTCGTCAACGGTAGCAAAGATCGCAGCCAGTCCAACCGTCGTCCCGCCGTAGTAGCGGATCGCATCAATGGCGGCCAATGCGCTCTTGCCCGTGGTAACGGATGCTGCCAGAACCAGAACGTGCTTTCCCGCAAGCATCGGTACCAGATTATCCCGGAACATGAGCTGTCCGCCGGTAATATATTCCGGTGATATCACATAGATGGTCTGATGGGCGTTCATGTTGGCGTATTCGTCCTTTGTCAGCTCCTCCGCAAGGCAGGTCCCTACAACCTCCATGCCGTCAATGCAGAGAATCGTATCAACAATGGTGTTGCGCTTATAGTTTTCCACCAGTTCCTCCGACACTGCCTTTGCCTCTGAAAGACGCATCTTTTGGGTGGTCACATCAATGAAGTAGTTGGTATGGCTGTGCATGGTGGCGAAGTGTCCCTTTCTGACGCGCAGAAACACATCCTGATTCTTGGTCCTGATCTTAAATTCCTTTGACATAATCCACCTCGTCACATGGTATTTTCAAAGCATACTGCTCTGATAAGAACCATAGTACAACATTATCAACAAAAAAGCAAGTATTTTTCATCAATTTTGTTGAACATTACAAAACTGTAAAAAATTTCCAGTTCACAAGGCGGCTTTCCTGTCACTTATTGGCTCATCCGATAGATGGCTTCCAGACAGATCCTGGCGTGCTTGAAGAAATTCTCCCTGCTGATCCCCTCATCGGCATCATGGATCTTTGCAGGGTCACCCGGGAATACCGGTCCGAACGCCACGCCGTTATTATGCAGCGTTCTGGCATAGGTCCCGCCGCCTGTGGTATACAGCTCGGCTTCCTCCCCTGTTTCCGCCTGATAAGCATCCTTCAGCATCTGAATGATGGGAAGGTCTTCCCGGACATAGAGCGGCAGCTCGTGATTCAGCAGCGTTGTGCTCAGACCGTCCTCTGCCGCACGCTGACTAATCCGTTCAAATATCTCGTCGCTGTCGGCCGTGACAGGATAACGGATGTCAATCTTTGCCCTGGCAGCCTCTTCACTGATGTCCACCACGCCCACGTTTACCGTCAGAGCACCGGATTCCTTGTCGCGGCAGGCAATCCCCAGGGAAGTACCGTCCGTTTCCAGACCGATGGCGTCATCAATAAAGCTGCACACGCTGCCCAGTACCAACTGACCGAAATTGGCAGCTAATATCCTGATGAGATGCGTTGCGGCGTTGAGTCCCTCTTCCGGTACGGAAGCGTGGGCTGCCTTGCCGGTGGCGGCGATCTTGAGACCGTCCATCGTGTAGATAAAATCATACTCGCCGGGCTTGGCGTCGGCAAAGCGGCGGAGCTGATGATCCTCGTTCTCCGTACAGTCAATCAGGGCGTATGCCTTGGAGGGCACGGCGTTTACGGCGGTTCCGGCTCTCAGAGCGGTAAGAATGGTACCGTCATGCTGACGGGCGGATACCTCGATCGACATAATGCCCTTTTCACAGCAGCAGATGCCGTATTCGGAATCCGGCGTGAAGCCCATGGACGGCATTTCCTCCTGACCGAAATACGTCTGCATATCGTTCATGCCGATCTCCTCGGCAGCTCCCAGGATCAGCCGGATCCGTCTTTTCGGAACGATTCCCTGATCCTTCAGGGCTTTCAGACAATAGAGCGCCACTACGGACGGACCTTTATCATCGACGACACCTCTGCCGTACAGACGTCCGTCCTTTTCGGTAAGTTCATAGGGTTCGACGCTCCAGCCGTCCCCTGCCGGCACTACGTCCACATGAGAGAGCACTGCTGCCAGTTCCTCTCCCTCACCATATTCGATATGACCGGCAATCCCGTCAATATTCTTCGTTGCAAAGCCCATTTCAGAGGCCTTTTGCAGCATATAATCCAGCGCCTGGGAGGCTGTCTGCGGATCGGATGCCGATACGGAACGGATCCTGATCAGCTCGTCAAGATCGTGCAGGATATCCTCCTCATAAGATAAAATGTTCTGTCCGAATGACATGAAATCATCTCCTTAATCTATTGGTGATTCTGTTTCTTCATCGTTGATAATCGTTTTTTCGATACGGTAACGGGGACGGTGCTTGACCTCATGATAGATCTTGCCCACATAGGTGCCGACGATACCGATGCAGAGCATTTGCAGACCGCCGAGGAACCAGATGGAGCAGATCGTTGACGTCCAGCCGGAGGCCGCCACACCCATACACAGTGAAACCAGTGCGTAAATGAAACCGATCACACTAAGCACACAGATGATGATGCCAAGGTTGGAGATCAGCTTCAGGGGCTTGACGCTGAACGAGGTAATGCCGTCGATGGCAAAGCGGATCATCTTTTTCAGCGGGTATTTGGACTTACCGGCAAACCGTTCGTTTCTCTCGTAATACACATAGTCGCTGCGGTAGCCGATGAGCGGGACGATGCCTCTCAGGAACAGGTTCACCTCATCATACTCCGACAGGGCATCCAGCGCCCTGCTTCCCATCAGCCGGTAATCTGCGTGGTTATAGACAATATCCACCCCCAACAGCTTCATAAACTTATAATACCCCTGTGCGGTGGAACGCTTGAAAAACGAATCCTTCTTGCGGCTGCTGCGCACTCCGTAGACCACCTCGCAGCCCTCTTCATATTTATCCAGAAATTCGTCCAGCACCTCAATGTCGTCCTGCAGATCGGCGTCCAGGGAGATCACGCAGTCACAATGCTCTTTCGCCGTCATCAGTCCGCTGAGCAGCGCATTCTGATGCCCGCGGTTCCTTGAGAGCTTCACACCGCCGACATACCGGTTCTCTTCACTATATTGTTCAATAATGCTCCAGGTCTTATCCTTGCTTCCGTCATCTACAAACAGCATCCTGCTATCCTCGCTTGCCTTCCCGGCGGCTATCAGCTTCTCGAGCTTCGCAGTAAGCCGCTTGATGGTCTCGGGGAGAACCTCCTCCTCGTTGTAGCAGGGTACTACAAAATATACTGTCGTCATTGTCTGAATATCCCTTTCCAATTAGTCTCTTCTTTCTTTTCCCTTTCCCGGTCAGGACGCATCACGGCGAGGAAATCAGGGGATCGATCAAGGTGGTTTTCGACGAAAAACTCACGTTGACCGTATAGTCTCCCTGTACCCAGCAATCGGAATACTTATCGCTGAACGCAATCGACAGCGGCATCTCCACAATACCTTTCTGCAGCGAGGATTTCTCTGAGAGATCCACAACTGCTGTGATATCATTTGCGGTAATGGTCGCCAGCTTCGACTTCGGTCCGACGATCGTCAGGTTCACCGACTTGGTGGACACCGCCGCTTTCTGCTCACTGCCCATATTGATGACACCGAACTTTGTGACTGCCAAGGTCTTCGTCGTCATATCCGACAGGTCGAAGGTTACCTCCGCCGTCTCGGTACCGTCAATGTTCTTGCAGCCGACAGGTGTCTCAATCTTCACCGTGAAGGAGGTACGCTCCAGGCTCACCTGGGAGAAGTCAATACTCTCCGTAAAGAGACTCGTCAGGCTGGCACTGCTGGGAAGGGCAACACTAATGGCAGCAGGTTCTACCTTGATACGGCTGCTGTCGAATTTCAGTCCTTCCGGCATATTGACGATCCTCGGTTCGATACGCAGGTTATGTACGCCGAGAATCGGAACGGTGGCGTCTACTTCGGAGATATCCATCTTGATATAACTGCTCTTGACCTCCTTGTCCAGGCTGTCATAGAGTACAATGGGCGCTTTTACCACGGTGGTATCCGACAGAGTGGACTGGAACGTGTATTCCGCCACGGCCTGTTCAATGCTGTCCACCACCGATTTCGCACCGGTGACCTTCACCGTCTGCTGGGACAGCACCGTCTGCGAGGCATAGCAGCCTTCATCCACCGATTTTACCACGATCTTGTCGGTAATGGGGATCTCACGCTCGATGTACTGATCCACGAATACCTCCACACTCGACGGCGTTACCGTAGAGGTGAAGGAATAGTCTGTCTTGATGCTGCTCTTCTTCGGCACCAGTTCAATGTCATAGGTGCCGGGGGCGGTGATCTTGCTGATATCGGCAGCGGTAATCAGGATATCCTCACTGGTCACGCTGGCTACTACCAGGGCATTGCCGGAAATCTTTACCTCTGCCGTCAGACCGTCGGCATTGAAATACCGCAGGTCGCCGGTCAGCTCCGGAAGCGTCACAGGGATGTTCGTCACGGTGAAAACAGAGGATTCCTGCGTTGTGGAGGACACATACAGCCAGGAAATGAATGCCACGAAGATGGAAAAGACCATGACAAACTTGTCATTATAAAATAGCTTGAAACCCAGCTTATTTTTTAGTTTTCTCATTTTTCCTTCCCTTCCTTGCTCCCGACAGGATCGGTGTGCGCTCGCTCTTTTCCGCACTCTGCGGGACCAGAAGCTCCTCCAGGGCAGCATTGAGCGTCTCTCGCGTATAGTTGCGGGTAATGATGCCGTTGAGCGCCATAGAAATCGTGCCTGTCTCCTCCGACACCACCACGATCACGGCGTCACTGTTTTCACTGATACCCAGCGCGGCACGGTGACGGGTACCCAGATCCACGCTGACACTATTGTTATTCTTGGTCAGGGGCAGAATACAGCCGGCGGCATAGAGCATACCGTCACGGATGACCATGGCGCCGTCATGCAGCGGCGCTTTATTGAAAAAGATATTACCGATCATGGGCACAGAAGGCTCTGCATTGATGATCGTGCCGGTGTCGATGATATCACCGAGCTTGGTCTGGCGTTCAAAGACGATCAGCGCACCGGTCTTGGTTTTCTGGAAGCTGTTGGCAGCCTCCACCACACACTTGATGCCGAGCTTGATCTGCTTGTTCTTCTCTTCATCATAGTCACGGCTGCCGGACAGATTGTTCCAGTATTTGCCGATCTTGCTGCGTCCGATATGCTCCAGGGCGCTGCGCAGCTCCGGCTGGAACACGATCATCACCGCCAACACCGAGAACTGGAAGAATGACGTGAACAGCGCATTGAGCATCTTCAGGTTGAACAGTCCCGACAGGAAAAATGCTACCAACAGCACCAGAATTCCTTTGACCAACTGTTCGGCTCTTGTCTCACGCACGATCTTGATGAGGTTATAGATAATAAACGAAACGACCATGATATCCAATACGTCTGTTGCCTTGAAGGTGAGCATCATGGCTACGAACCAGTTATAGGCGTTGACGATAAAATCCCACAAAACCGTTCCCTCCTTTTCCGATCTCCTGTTTTGCTATCTCCATGACGGCGCTTGTTTCCCCAAAGGGATACACCACGCCATCTTATTCTTATCTTTTTCTATTTTATCATATTCCAGAAGATATTCAAGTCTAAATTCCTAATTCTTCATCAGGAATCGCAGGAAAACGAAATTCGGGACTGCCGTTTGTCAGACAGCAGCCCCGATGGTCATATCCGGTTCCGGAGTATTTTTTTAACGGCAGCTACAAAGCGCTCGATCTCCTGCTCCTGGGTGAACACCGAGGGCGATACTCTTACCGCACCGCTTTGCAGGGTCCCCATCGCCTGATGGGCAGCCGGACTGCAATGAAGTCCCGCCCGCACGGCGATTCCCTGACGGCTCAGCAGCTGTCCTGCCGTTTCACTGTCCATCCCCTCAAGATTGAAGGACAGTATCGGCACAAAAAATGCCTCCACCGGCTCCGGCAGATACAACCGCACTCCCTCCAGCCGGTTCAGTTCTCTATATAAACGTCGTATGAGACGGAACTCGTGTGCTGCGATCTGCTCCGGTCGGCGGCGCCGGACAAATTCCATGCCTGCCCGCAGGCCCGCTATGCCGGAGACATTCGGCGTACCGCTTTCCAGCCGGTCCGGAAGCTGAGGGGGCTGTTCATAGGAATCCGAGCTGCTGCCCGTACCGCCCTCTGTCAGGCTGTCCGGCACCGCCCCTCCCGAAATGATGAGCATTCCCGTTCCCATGGGACCGTACAGTCCCTTATGACCGGCAAGACAGAGGTAATCTATCCCGCTGCGCTGCAGATCAATGGGAACCACCCCCGCACTCTGGGCACCGTCCACCAGGATCGGCAGACCGTATTCGTGTGCCAGTGCGGAGAGACGCTCCACCGGCAACCGTATCCCCCATACATTCGATGCCTGGGTACACACGATCAGCCGTGTCCGGGCGTTGATCGCCTGACGGAAAGCGTTCAATGTCTTTTCATCATCACAGGGCACGACCTTTGCCGCCGTGACCGTTACGCCGAGCTTCTTCAGCCTTTCAAGCGGCCGCATGACCGCATTATGCTCCAGGTCGGATACCACCACATGATCCCCGCTGTGCAGGATACCCTTCAGCACCGTGTTGATCGCGGCAGTACAGTTGAGCGTCAGGATGACATTCTCGCTCTTTTCGGCGTGAAACAGCTCCGCGGCCGTCTGCCGGGCTGCAAATATTTCCTCCGACGCCGCAATGGACAGCCGGTGTCCTCCTCTTCCCGGATTGGCACTGGTACTCATGGCATTTGCCGCTGCCGCCCTCACTTCCGGGGGCTTCGGGAAACTCGTCGCCGAATTGTCGAGGTAAATCATGTGTGTTCCCTCCTCTCGGTACGTCCTAATACCTTGATCCCGTTTTCCCGCAGGATATTTTCCGCTTCATCGGTTCGCTGCGGCACATACAGACTGTATCCGCAGCTCTGGTGCAGGCTCGTTCTCGGGGTCCGCTCTATCGACGACTTGATGCCGTAGTCCCTGAGCAGCTCCCTGCCTTTCATTGCGTATGTCACCGATGAAACCATGATCAGCTTTCCCATAATAATCACCTCTCTATCCCTTACCATGATATGAAAAACAGGTCCCGGTGGTGCGGCAGGGAAAATGATTGTAACAATTTATCACTTACCAACACAAAAAACAGGTACGCTTCTGACGTACCTGTCTCATGGATGGTTTATTCGGATGATGGTTTCGGTTCAAAAGCGGCAAGCTCTGACAGGTGCTCCCGGAAGCCCCGTCTCACGGAGGGATAACGGATCAGGAATTTCACACTCTTGCCAACCACCCGGCACAGATTGCTATACAGCTTCCACTTCTTCTGTACCGTCACAAACCCCTTGCGGCGTGTCACATCATAGTGCAGCACCCGCTTGTGCTTGTAGAAGTTCACGATCCGGCACCGTGCCAGGTCTGTGATGGCATATCCGTCCTTGTCCTTCCGATAAAAAACATACGGGATCAGGTAGCCGTTGCCGCTGAGTGCCTGTATTTTGCGATTCTCCGGCTCGGTGCGGGACAATTGATACTTCTCCTCATCAAAGGCGACCCCATACTGCTCCAGTAACTGCTCATCCGTGAGCAGCGGCTGACAGGACTGCATAATCTCCCGGTTCAGTGCGGCCGTATCCGTCTTTGCAAAATACTCCCATCCCTTGAGAAAGTCATCATACGCCCGCAGAACGAGATCCACCAGGAAATAACGCTGATACACCGTCTGCTTGATCACGCTGAGCAGCAGCTTCCGCAGCTGGTACCAGGCATAGGGCTTCTGTTGGTTCACACAGGTCACGATCAGCTCATTGCGCTTGATGTAATACTCCTGGAATCCGTCGTACTTGTCGTCAAAGTCATCATGCCAGACCGCAATGCCGCTGATGATGGCAATCTCTCCGGCACAGCGCAGCGAATACTCGATATCGTCCACCTTGATGAAGAACTGCAGCGGGTAACCGTATTCCTGCTGCCATTCTGCCGGGAAGCAGTAGAACCACCAGGCCTGATAATTCCCACGGGGATAATACGCCACGTCAAACACCGCTTCACGGGAGACCATCCGGCAGTCGGTCCCGATGGAATGGATACGCTTTCC
This sequence comes from uncultured Eubacteriales bacterium, assembly GCA_900316925.1. Lineage (GTDB taxonomy): Bacteria > Bacillota > Clostridia > Oscillospirales > Acutalibacteraceae > UBA1213. Next base: position 1,062 of record ONEU01000130.1, on the reverse strand, counting down.
GTCCCATACGGCTCCTGCTTCATGCTGGGTGATACGGTCGCTTGCCTTGAGCATCGTTCCCCCCACCGACAATGACGCAAACTCCGGTCTCCGTGTCTGCAGCAGGGCTGCCACCCGCAGGAGCATATCACCGTCCAGAATGATGTCATCGTCCATGAACAGAATATGGGTATACGCCTCTCCGCTGTGGACCGCTTCGTAGTAACCTCGTGTAAATCCGCCGCTGCCGCCGGTGTTATCGTTGGGCAGAAGCGTAAAATACGGCGTTTCAATCTCCTCCCGGCGGAGTGTCCGTCCGTTATCTACAATATAGAAGTGTATCGTCTCCGGATCAAAGAACGTGCTCCTCTCCAGATAGGCACAGATGGCAGCGTGGTTCCGCAGAAGGTACTGCTCCCGCCGGAACGTGCAGATCACCACCGCCATCTTCACAGGCTGCTTCTGCGGACAGGCTCCGGCAAATTCGCCGCCGTACAGCCTGCCTCCCCTGGAGGTCAGGGTGAAATAGAGACTGTCATACCCGGTATACGCCTCTGTCAGATCGAGCTCTACCCCCGACTCCTCCGCCGTTCGGTAGGAACACTCCAGAACGCACTGTTCATGGAGGCCCCCTTCATTCCTGTTCACCCCGTAAACATGCACAGCAAAACTGCCGCTCAATCTCAGCCTTAAAAAAAGAGAGGACAGGCGGCAGTATTCACGATATTTCACGGCAGGCAGCGTATTGAAATAGGTATCAAACGCTGCCGTACCGTTGACGATCAGATAATCTCCTGCCTCGTTCCACACAGAGCCTTGATCCGCACGGAAATAAAGCTCCTGTCTCTCACAGATGCTCTGCCGCGGGAACAGCAGGGTACGCAGTGTCAGCAGATCAGTTCTCACCAAACTCTTCCTTCACTGCAGCCAGGGCAACGTCGATGACCTTGTCCATATCATAATACTTATAATGACCCAGACGGCCGCCGAAGATCACGTTCGGGGTGGCGTCTGCCAGCTTCTTGTACTCCTCATAGAGCTTGTTGTTCTTCTCGTTGTTTACGGGATAGTATGGCTCTATGC
>ONEU01000131.1 GCA_900316925.1 uncultured Eubacteriales bacterium | reverse complement strand
GGCTGCTGCACGGGCTGCTGCACGGGCTGCTGTGCATACTGCCGGTCATCATAGCCATAATCCTGCTGCTGATTATCATAACCATAATTCTGCTGACCGTACTGCTGCTGATCGTCATAACCGTAATCCTGCTGACCGTACTGCTGCTGGTCGTCATAGCCGTAATCCTGCTGGCCGTACTGCTGCTGGTCGTCATAGCCGTAATCCTGCTGGCCGTACTGCTGCTGATCGTCATAGCCGTAATCCTGCTGACCGTACTGCTGCTGATCGTCATAGCCGTAACCCTGCTGGCCGTACTGCTGCTGATCGTCATAGCCGTAACCCTGCTGGTCGTCATAGCCGTAGCCCTGCTGCTGGTCGTACTGCTGATCGTCATAGCCGTAACCCTGCTGGTCATCATAGCCGTAACCCTGTTGCTGGCCGTACTGCTGCTGATCGTAGCCATAGGAATCCTGCTGCCCGTAACCTGCCGGCATGGTAAATTCCTGTGAGCCGCAAGCTACGCAGATTCTCGCAGTATCATTCACAGACGCTCCGCATGAAGCACATATTTTCATACTGATCCTCCTTGCCATCATTATATGATTCTTTAAAAACAGGTACTCTTATACCATTTTCACTTTCATTATTATATAATATCCGCGGGATTATTGTCAATATCCGCCGACAAATCTGTGTACCTTTTTCTGCCGCCACGCAAAAGCTCCCTGCCGCATGACACGACAGGGAGCCGATCTTTTCATATCACAGGCGCCAGAGATTCGTATATCCGGTCACAAATGCGCTGCCGAAGCAAATCTCATCAAAGTTATCATAGGAGGGACCGCTGTAATCCTTCTTTGCCTTGGCAATGGAATCCTTGTCCACGATCCTGACAGGAACATCCTGTTCCTTAGGCAGTTCCTTGCCGCCCAGCACACGCAGAACATAGTCCACAGTCGCATAGGCTGTCCACTCGTAGCTCTGTGCCACCAGCATCTCGATCCTGCCGCTTTCCGCAGCGTCGAAGGCTTCCTTGCCGCCGCCTGTGGAAACGACCTTTACCTTGCCGGAAAGCTGATCGGCTGCCGTCTCCGCATCCGCAATGGCGGAGTCATCAAAGACAAACACATAATTGATATTGCTGTCGTCATTCACAGCCCTCTTGATCTTGCTTGCCAGACCGTTGCCCACCTCAATGGCAGTCACATTCAGGGTGGTGCAGTAGCCGCTGGATGAGGAAACATACGTTTCAAACTCTCTTTTGAAGCCCTCAAATACAGTTCCGGAGAGGGTGGAGTCCGTCACATTGACTGCCAGTGCATTGATTTTGCCGTTGGTCTTGACGATACCCCAGTCAGCCATGAGCTCACCGATCAGCTCATAGTTCACCGGTACGGTGTAATCCACATAATGATCGGGCTTGGAAACACCCTTGCTGCCCACGGAGAACACCTCAATGCCGTTTGCCTGGGTGGTTTCAATACTGCCGGAGATCAGATCCTTGTTGATATCACCGGCCAGGATAGCCAGGTCATTTTTCTCGGTCACAGCTGCGGAAAGCCCGTCATTGAGAGAAGACGAGGAGCCGTCCGTCTCGGAGATTGCCACATTCTTGAAGCCCGCAGAGCCGGATGCGTTTTTGAAATTCCGGGTCAGCGACTCAATATACGAATTAGAGGAGTTTTCCGGAATGAAGCGGATGAGCTTATCCGCCGAGATCTCTCTGGCATTGATGGTCTCAGACTTGCAGGTAAACTCCGGCACGTTCTGGTGCGCAGCGATCTTCTTGTTGATATCGGCAAGCTGACTGTCGGTGATCTTCGGCTTGGAATCATCCAAGCTCACCTCCGGGGGCTTCTCCTTCGAGGCCTGCGACACCTTTGATACCGTCTGGCTTTCAAGAGGCTTCCGGCTGGTCTCATTATTCTGTTCATTCTGACCGCTGCAGGCTGTCATCACACAGGCACATGACATCACCGACAAGGCCACAATTGCGGCAATAAGTCTTTTCATACGCTCCTCCGTCCTGAATCCGTTATCCTTGACCTTTCTTCATGGTTACAGAAAGGCATAGCTATTTTTCCTGATTTTTCTACATTCTTCATTATACTTCTATCCCACACAGGTGTCAACAATCAATTTTTACTGTATTTATCGGATTTTTCCTGCCATTTTTGTTCTCGTTTATTGAACTGATGATTGAGACGCCCGACAATTGCCCAACCTAATCGTATCTACGAAAGGAGCGTTATGATGGAATACCGAACCGATCTGGCTCTGGAAGCCCACGAACTGCACAACAGCTTGACTCCTCCCCACTCCCGCACGGCTCACGGACTGACCATCACTTCCCTGGAGATCAGCGATCCCCGGGAGGCCGCCCTCCTGGAAAAACCGGTAGGGACGTACATCACGATCGAGGGATTGCGGCTCACCGACAGCTTCCGGGAGGTCCGTGAGCATATCGAGGAGATTGCCCGGGAACTGCGCCGTCTGCTCACCCCTGACGGATTAGTCATCGCGGCGGGTCTTGGGAATGTTGCCATCACCCCCGACGCCCTGGGACCGAAGAGCGCCGAATTTATCCTTGCCACCCGGCACATCACCGGCGAACTGGCAAAGGCATCGGGTCTTGACAAACTGCGTCCGGTGGCGGTGATCTCCCCCGGTGTGCTGGGACAGACGGGCATCGAGACCGGGGAGATCCTCATCAGTCTGGTCAGGCGACTGCACCCCTCCGCTGTCATTGCTATTGACGCTCTGGCCGCCAGGAGCCTGTCGCGGCTGGGCAGCACGATTCAGATCAGCAATACGGGGATTGCACCGGGTTCCGGCGTGGGAAATCACCGCATGAAGCTCACCGCCGACACCATCGGCGTGCCCGTGATCGCTGTCGGCATCCCCACGGTGGTAGATGCCGCCACACTCGCCTGTGATCTGCTCGGCGGCAGCGAATGTGATATCCCCCTCCCACCGCAGAGCCGCACCATGATGGTCACCCCCAGGGAAACGGATATGATGATTACACGGGCCGCCAAGCTCACCGGCATGGCAGTCAACTGTGCCCTCCAGCCCGCCTATGATTTCGACACCCTTGCCGCTCTGGTATAGCGGCGTCTTTTCCGACCGTCGGGCGCATACAATAATACAGATGTCCCAGGAATGGCCACGGAAATCATGGTGACTTCTTCGGAAAGTCACTGCCGCCCCGCAGGTAAGGGATAAGCTTGATTTCCGCGCAGAATGGCACCGCCGGGAGGATAAAGATATGTCAGTCAAAAAGCTCATAATGGGAACCGCAGCCCTGCTGCTGTCGGGAATCGGCCTGACCTGTGCCGCTGTGAGGATCGCACAGTCAGGCATCTCGCCCCCGATCGGTCTGCTGGCCGCCGAAATGACCCTGCCCACCGGGACCGCCGATTTCCCCGATGATATCCCCTCTGTGGAAGCCGCTTCACAGGAGCTATCTTCTCCGGAAGAGGTTTCCGCCGAAGAAGCATCCCCGTCCCCCGCTGCCCCGAAGCCCGCCGCTGTTCCGACAGTTCCGCCGGAGCCGTCCGACAGCGGTTTTGAAGCCTCCGCGCCTACCGCTGAGGAGCTGCGGCAATACGAAAAGTCTCACGAGGGAGAGCAGCAGTATCCCGTGCGGACGTTCACCACAACCCTTGGCAACGAAAGCTATCAAAATATCCAGGTCAGGAACAGTTCCTCCACCGATATCGACATTGAGGCCGAATTGCAGGCTGAATTGGGCTTCCGGCTCACCAAAACAGATCAGCCCCAGGTGCTCATCTACCACACCCATACCTCCGAGAGCTTTCTGAAATACGACACCGGCTATTTCTACGAGAGCTACTATCCGCGTTCCTCCGACCCGTCCGAGAATGTCTGCGCCGTGGGGGAAGAACTGGCAAAACAACTCAATGCGGCCGGGATCGTCACTCTTCACGATACCACGGTACACGATGACCCCAGTTACAGCGGCGCCTACGACAGAAGCTTCGACACCGTTTCCCGCTATCTCGAGGAATACCCCACCATCAAGGTGGTGCTCGATATCCATCGGGACGGTATCGGCAGCGATGAGGAAAAATCCAAACCGGTCTTCCAGGCTGACGGCAGACAGGCCGCTCAGGTGATGGTACTGGCCGGCTACAATGAAGACGGCTGTGAGGAATTTCAGGACTGGGAGTATAATCTCCGCTTTGCGCTGCAGATCCAGAACGAAGCCTCCCGGCGCTATCCCGATATGATGCGGCCGCTTTACTTCTCGGATTTCATGTACAACATGAACGTGAACACCGGTTCCCTGCTCATCGAAGTGGGCTCGGAATCCAACACCGTTGAAGAGGTGCGCTATTCCGGCTATCTGCTGGGGAAAGTCCTTGCCGCTGTCCTCGCGCCGGCGGAACAGACGTCCTGAATCAAAAAAAGAACTGCCGCAGTATCTTGCGACAGTTCTTTTGAAAATGTTATCAGCCGATCTTTACGGTGAAGTATTTCTTCTGGATGTTGCCGTCAGAATCCTTTACCTTGATGCAATAATCATAGGAAACGCCCTTCTTAGCTGCAACCGTCACTTTAGCGTTAGCAGCAAAGCTCTGCTTGTTGACCCACTTGGTAGCGGTTGATCTCTTGTAAGCGAAAGCATAGGTAACGTTGCCCACATTGCCGGTAGCAGAACCGTTCAGGGTAACCTTGTCGCCGACAGTGATGGTGGAGGTGTTCTTCAGACCCTTCTCCACAACGAGATCCAGATACTTCTTCTCTTCAACATTGCCTCTTGCATCCTTGACCTTCACACAGACCTGATACTTGGTAGCAACCTTCGGTGTGATGACGACCGTTGCATTGGGCTT
>ONEU01000212.1 GCA_900316925.1 uncultured Eubacteriales bacterium | reverse complement strand
GGGAATAGGCATCCAGCTTATCACCCTGGATCTGCAGGACCGGCTTGAGGTTCATCACGTTGGCAATGAGAGCGCCGGCGGTGGTGATCCTGCCGCCTTTTTTGAGATATTTGAGGTTATTGACCATGATATAGATACTGGATTCCAGTTTTTCTGCTTCCAGACGTGCCTTTATACGCTTACCGGAATAGCCTTCCCCAGCCATTGCCAGAGCGTCCATGACCGACTGGTACTGTGTTACGGAGATACGCTGGTTGTTGACAACGTGTACTCTGCCGCCGAAATCCTTTGCGATGAAGGAAGCGGTTGTGCAGGAGCTGCTCAGACCGGATGACATGGGAATATAGACGACCTCATCATATTCTTTGAGGAGCTTTCTCCAGAAATCTGTCAGTTCGGTAGGAGACGGCTGTGTGGTAGAAACGACTGTTTTGGAATCTGCGATCATTTTATAGAATTCTTTTTGAGTAAGATCGATTTCCTCATAGTAGGTCTTTTCATTTACCTGAAAGGACATGGGCAGGACAAATACGCCCTTTTTCTTTGCTTTAGCTTGTGTGATACCGCTGTTGCTGTCAGTAGCAATGGCCGTTTTCGACATCTTGCTTCAACCTCCCGGATTTCGTGAAGTGTTATCTGTGGACTGCTGTTTACAGTATAAATGATTTATACGGAAATATCAATCGTTTTTTTATTTTCGGATATTTGGTAAGAATTATCCCGTGCAGCGAAAAAGTTTTAAGTAATTTTGCGGGGAAAAATATGCGGCAGTTTATTGACAAGTGTGAAAGTAAATAATATCATAATAACAGACAGATTTTGAAGGAACGGGAAAAGGAGTGAAGACCATTTGAAGGCTCTGAAAGGCATGATCTGTATGCTGCTGTGCGTGGTGATGACCGTTTCGCTGCCAGGCTGCAAGCATAAAGCACCCGATCCGCACGATGAGATTATCTATTACCGTGTCAGCTTTGAACCGGAGACCCTCGATCCCCAGATCGCAGAGGATTCGGTTTCCAAGATGATCGTGATGAATATTTTTGAAGGCCTGGTCCGTATCAATGAACAGGAGGAGGTTGTACCGGGGGCCGCACAATCCTGGGAGGTGTCGGAGGGCGGCACGGTCTATACCTTCCATCTGCGCCGTGACGCCCATTGGAACAATGGGGAGGAGGTCACCGCAGAGGACTTTCTCTATGGTTTGCAGCGGACGATCCAGCCGCAGACCGGTTCCAATGGAGCGGTGTCACTTTACTGTATCCGCAATGCCAGAAAGATCAACCAGGGAGAGGAACCGCTGTCAAAGCTGGGAGTAACGGTAACGGATCCCTATACGCTGCGGATCGAGCTGGAGGATCATTATCCTGATTTTTTGTCCCTTCTTGCCACAGCCCCGGCCATGCCCTGTAACCGCAGTTTTTTTGAACAGACGAGAGGGCAGTACGGGCGTGACGCCGATAAGCTCCTGTCAAACGGCGCATTCTATATCCGTTCAGCCGGTTGGGAGCATGACAAGTACATCAATCTGCGCCGGAACTATGATTACAGCGGTGCACAGGAGCCTGTGCCGGCGGGTGTCAATATCGAGATTGCGCCAGCCCCCCTGAATGTGTGTCAGACGATCCTTGACGGACAGCTTGACTGCTATGCGTTGCCTGCCGGAGAACTCCCGGAAGCACAGAAGAATCATCTTAATCTGACATCCTTTGGAGATACGGTATGGGGGATTGCTTTTAATACGGAGAATGAGATCCTGAACCATCCGGAGATACGTCTGGCGCTGCTGCGGGCGCTTGACCGGAGTTATCTGCTGAAACAGCTCCCGCAGGGCTGTACGGAGACTGCCGAGATCATTCCGGACGGTGCCTCCTATCATGGAAGCTCGTATCGGGAGGCGGCAGGACCGGTGATGAACGTGCAGTATTCCGGGCAGGCATCCGAAGAGCTGAGGAAAGCCATGAAGAAGCTGGATATCGAGTCGCTGCCCAAGCTGTCGATACTGTGTACCGATGACGAAGCCACCCAGAAGATTGTCAATAACCTCATAGAGACCTGGAATGCCCTGACCGGCAGCTATATCAATAAGACGCCCGTATCCCGCTCGGAGCTGAATGACAGGATCCTGTCGGGAGAGTATCGTGTCGTGATCGCCCCGTTGACTTCCAACGGAGAGAGTCCCGTCAATACCCTGGAACTGTTCTGTTCCGGCAGTAAGTATAATGTGGCGCAGCTGTCCGATAAGACATACGATCATCTGGTGGATGACTGCCGCATCAACTATGCATCGCTTGAGAGCGTGGTACGGGCAGAGCAGTACCTTGCCGGCAACGGCATATTCTATCCGCTCTATCTTGAGAGCCGGTACTATGCTTCCGCCCCCCATGTGACGGGAATCATTTTTCATCCCTACGGAGCGGAGACGGACTTTTTCTTTGCAAAGAAGCTGATTGAGACGTGATCTTTCGTGTGCAGAGTCTGCGCTAACGATACGCACTATTTCAGAGAATACCGACGCTACAATCCCCGCTCTTGCGGGAATCTTTTAGAGCTAAGCAGGCACGGGTACTTTGATAGAAAACAGAACTTGAATACTCAGAAGAAATAGCCGACAAGCCACACCCTGAGGGCAGCGGCGGAGGCAGTTTCGCTAAAAATGGTTTTCACCGATGACTGGCAGGTAGAATTGATTTCCGTGCGCCGGAAAACGGCACCATTGATTTTCGCTCGGATAATATGCTATACTATACATATACAAGAATTACGGAGGTGTAGGAGATGGTTGTAACCATTGCCAGACAATTCGGCAGCGGCGGCAGAGCGATCGGAAGGGCGCTTGCGGAGGAACTGAAGATTCCTTTCTACGATAAGGAGTTGCTCAACATAGCGGCGAAGGAAAGCGGCGTGAGTCCGGAGATCTTTGAAAAATACGATGAAAAGGCCAGCAATAGCCTGCTTTACTCCCTGTCAATGGGAGCGGCAGCCACGATCAACAGCGAATACGGGATTTCTCCGCAGGTGTCGCTGAACGAT
>ONEU01000126.1 GCA_900316925.1 uncultured Eubacteriales bacterium | reverse complement strand
GAAAACCTTTTTCTGGCGAAAAAAAGGTTTTCCCCGGACCCCTTTCCAAAATTCGCTGCGGAATAAGCCTTGCAGCAATCGGTAAACCCTATCCTCTCATCGTTGTTGGGGGCAAGAGAAGGACGGGAATCAAGCCACAAAAAAACGGCCGCCCTCCCGGGTGACCGTCTCTTGCAGATCATGTTCTCCTGTCAGGATGGATCCTTCTGTTCGTCTGCTTTCTCTTCTGTCTTTTCTTCTGTTTTCTCTTCCGTTTTCACGTCGGTTGTCTCTGACGGCGCTTTCTCCGCTGCTTTGACACCATTTTCGGAGCTGTTTGCCTGCCGGGCAGCCATTTTCTGCTCCTTGAGCTTCTTCTTCTCCTGCTCGTAGGGCGAAATGGCGCCGGCGTATTTGTTGTACTCATACCCCTCCGGAATCTCTCCCACAGGGACACGATAGCCGAACTGCTCCTTGTTCTTGAACACATAACGGCGCAGCATCATCAGCACACCGATTACAAAGACGCCGATGCTGATCCATTGGGAAGTGGACAGCCCGAAGTACACGCCTCTGATCAGGTCACCGCGGAAGAACTCATCCGTGAAGCGGACAATCGAATACAGAATGAAGTATATTCCCAGCAAAGAACCCTTTTTCAGGTGCTTCTTGCTGAGGATGAGCAGCAGTACCATTATCAGCAGATTGCAGCCTGCTTCGATCAGCGGGATCGGCACATGGTGATGCGTCACCGTTGTCCCGTCGCCCAGGGTATGCACCACCGGAATACCCCAGTCGGCCTCCATGCCGTAGCAGCAGCCGGCAAAGGTACAGCCCAGCCGTCCGAATGCATGGAACAGCGGAATAGCCGGTGCGAGGATATCCGCATAGAGTGCGAAATCAGCCTTCACAGCCTTGCAGTAGAGGTACCCGGCAAAAATGGCGCCCAGCAGCCCCCCGTAGAACACCATGCCGCCGAACACATCCCCCAGGGAACCCAGGGCAGCATTCCACGAACTGAAATAAACATCGGCGTGTTCTATGTACTCCACCAACGAGTCCAGCCGCGTGAGGAAATACACCAGATGGGCTCCCAGGAATGCGCCCACCGCACAGACAAGAGGAATGTTGATAATATAGATCTTACTGTAATCCCGACGTTTTTTGTTGGTAAGGTACACCAGCAGGGCACCGCACAGCAGTCCCAGCACGGCACACAGACCGTACATCGGAAACGGTTTGCCGAAGATATAGAGATACGGCATCATACGCGATCATTCCTTTAATGAATTATTCTTTTTATTCCAAAAAAATGGCGATCATGTTATGACCGCCATTTGATATTTGGCTTTCAGCTATGTCACCTGGACTTCATCGAACAGTTGGAACACATCGAGCAGCTGGTGAAGAAGAGAGCCACAATACAGATGCAAGCGCCGGCAAGACCGAACACAAGACCGAGAGTAGCAATGGTGCCTCTGGGAGCACCGGAGCGGATCCTGTCGTTGCCGACCTTGAGAGCCAACAGAACGGCTACCGCACCAAGCAGCAAAGCAACGATGTTCATAATGAAGCCGAAGATCGGGCTGGGACCGGGAACGACCTTTGAACCGGATGCCAGGTTTATGGTGGTCATTCCATAAACGCTGTTGCAGAGAATAGCGGAGAGCAGGCCAAGTCCGAGACTTGCCACGCCGGCAGCACAGGAGATGATACCCAGCAGATCGTTATTGAAGAGCGGAGCCTTGGGAGCTTTGGGCATCTGCATCTGGGGCTGCATGGGCATCTGAGGCTGCATGGGCATCTGGGGCTGCTGCATCTGCTGCGGCTGCTGTCCGTAGGGATTCTGATTATTCATAGAAGCGACACTATCCTTTCTAATGATTTGTATCAGGAAATACACTAACATTGTACCATGTTCCCCGAAGAATGTCAATAAACTGCCCTATTTTTTTCTGATAACGGCTATTTTTCTCGCATGCATCTTTCTTGTAAAGTTTAAAAGAAATTTTGTCAAGAATACTTGACAAATTGCTAAGGATATGATACTATATGTGCAAAGGAAAGAAAAGGGAAAATTCGGTTAGCTCCGAAACCTCCGGAGGATGTTCTGATGGACAAAAAAGAGATCCTTGCCAAAAGCAAACGCAAAGCACGCAACTCTCTTGATGAGCGTGAACAAGGAATATACAATGCCTCCTTTGGTCTCGGCGCTGTGGTAGTAGGGGTTCTGTGCCTTATTTTCAGCGTCTATAAAGCCGTCCACAGAGAAACCTTCTACGAATTTGTCGCCATTATCACTGCTTACCTCTGCACGACCTTTTTCTATCAGTTCAAGAACCTCAAGAAGGCTCGCCATCTGATTGCAGGAATCGTAACCGGTCTTGCGGCTGCTGTGTGCGCCGTCATGTTTTTTGTGGTGTATGCGGTATGAGTGATATTGTATTTCAGAACCGCCTGCGGGTGGCTCGCGCGGAAAAGCGGATCTCCCAGGGAGATCTGGCGGAGCTGGTCGGCGTTTCCCGACAGACTATCAGCTCCATTGAGAACAATCAGTTCTGCCCCAGCGCCAAGCTGGCTGCCCTGATCTGCATTGCTCTGGACAAGAAATTCGAGGAACTGTTCTTCTTCGAATAGCACTTTGTTTATACGTTTTACTTCATATACATTCCTCCTAAAAAAGCAACAGGTCCCCGATCTCACCGGTCGGGGACCTGTTGTTTTCATTTGCCGCTTTTTCCGGGCAAAACAAATGCCGGCAACATCGTTACCGGCAAAATGTTCAGATGTAGGTTCGCTGAACCGCGGACTCTTACAGCTTGTAGGAAGCGAGAGCCTTGGAGAGCTCGTTAGCAACCTTACCGCCAGCATTCTGGACAGTGCAGACTGCGCAAGCCCAGCAACCGGTGCAAGCAACAGAAATACCGGAGAATACGATACCGATGATACCGCAAACGATACCGGCAGTAGCAGCGCCGCCCTTCGGGTATCCAGCCTTTGCGTTAGCGTTGCCGCCCTTAACGGCCATCACCAGACCAACGATACCGGCAACAAGAGCAACAACGCTCATGATTACGCCGACGATGGGAGCAAAAGCCATGAAATCAGAAACGACGGAAAGAACGATGGATATGATACCAAGGATCATACCGGTCTTTGCCTGACCGTCACCAGGGCCGGGGCCGGGATTAACAGGCTGCATAGGCATCTGGGGCTGATTCATCATGTTAGGATCTTGATTGTTCATGATACATCCTCCAATAAATAAATTACACATAAGCGTGTACAGTAATTATATCATCATTTCCCGGAGAAATCAACCGCTTTCGTTTAAAAAAGGGATATTTTGGCACTATCTTGTTACTTATGATAGAAACCGTCCGTGATACTTGTCACCAAAAGATTAAAATTGCACAAAAAGAAGATGGTATCCGGGATACCATCTTCCGGGAAGGCTATCGGAGCCTGATATTTTTCAGGGTATTCTGCGCATTGCAGTAGGCGATGGTGGCACAGCCGGTGCAGGAAAACATGATGGTAGCCAGTGCCACTCCCACGATACCGCACACCATACCGGCAATGGAGGCACCTCCGCGGACAAAGCCGGCGCGGATATTGGCGGTACCGCCTGCCACGCTGACAGCGAGTCCCACGATGCCCAGTATCAGAGCCGCACCGTCAATGATGAGCGAATACACCCCCAGGAAGAACAGGAACCCGGAGGCGATGGCGGCGGGGATGGAAAGAATGGCCATCACCATACCGATCATTGCCAGTCTGCTGCCGGGACCGGCTTCCTGTCTGAGAGCAGGGCGCTGCTGATAGGGCTGCCTCTGACCGTATGGCGGCTGCTGATACGGGCCGGGCTGCTGGAAACCGTTCTGATAAGACGGGGTGGGCTGTTGAAAGCCGTTCTGATAAGGCGGGGTGGGCTGTTGAAAGCCGTTCTGATAAGGCGGGGTGGGCTGCTGGAAACCGTTCTGATAAGGCGGGGTGGGCTGTTGGAAGCCGTTCTGATAAGGCGGGGCGGGCTGTTGGAAGCCGTCCTGGAAGGACATCGGGTCGGACTGCTGGAAGCCGTCCTGATAGGACATGGGATCGGGATGCGGATAGGGCTGCTGCGGATACTGCGTCTGGTTTTCAAAGGGATGGTGCGGATTTCCGTTATTCATAACAATACCTCCATAAACGGCCTTGTCATATTGCTGACTGCCGGCGCTGCTGTTTCTCCCACGGTCATTTTCAAGAGCCGGACGGATATCTTTGCTGTGTCCGTTATTTGGTCACATGGCGGATCAGACCGCCGTCAGAGATGATCTGCTGGATGAACGGCGGAAACGGCTCTGCCTGATAGGTCCTGCCGGTGGTGATGTCGGTGATCACGCCGCTGTCAAAGTCAACGGCAACCTCATCGCCTGCCTTGATCTCTCTGGCAGCCTCGTCGCACTCCAGGATCGGCAGACCGATATTGATCGCATTGCGGTAGAAGATCCGGGCAAAGGTGGAGGCGATCACACAGCTGATGCCGGATGCCTTGATCGCGATGGGGGCGTGCTCACGGGAGGAGCCGCAGCCGAAATTCTTCTCGGCCACCATGATATCACCCGGCTTCACCTTCTTGGTGAAGTCGATGTCAATATCCTCCATGCAATGTGATGCCAGCTCCTGATGTGAGCTGGTGTTCAGATATCTGGCGGGGATGATAACGTCCGTATCGACGTTGTCCCCGTATTTATGTACTGTTCCCTGTGCTTTCATGGCGCTTCCTCCTTATTGTTCACATACTTTGGCAGGGTCGGTGATATAGCCTGTCACGGCGCTGGCTGCGGCTACCGCAGGGCTTGCCAGATAGACCTCCGACTCTACATGGCCCATTCTGCCCACGAAATTGCGGTTGGTGGTAGAGATGGCTCTCTCCCCCTTGGCAAGGATGCCCATGTGGCCGCCCAGGCAGGGGCCGCAGGTCGGGGTGGATACCACGGCGCCCGCTTCAATGAAGATATCGAACAGACCCTCGTGCATGGCCTGTAAATAGACGTTCTGGGTGCTGGGGATGATGATGCATCTCACGCCCTTTGCCACCTTCTTTCCCTTGAGCACCTCTGCGGCGGCTCTCAGGTCGGAGATACGGCCGTTGGTGCAGGAGCCGATCACGGCCTGGTCAATCTTCACCTCGGTTTCGCCGATCTCATCCACGGTTCTGGCGTTTTCGGGCAGGTGCGGGAAGGCTACTGTGGGACGCAGGGCGGACAGGTCCACGGTGTATTCCTCGTCATAGACGGCGTCGGGATCGGCGGTATATTCCACCGGTGTGCCCTGGAAGCGGTTGCGGATATAGTCCCTGGTAATGTCGTCCACCGGGAAGATGCCGTTCTTGGCGCCGGCCTCGATGGCCATATTGGCGATGCAGAGCCTGTCGTCGATGGAGAGGTACTGCAGGCCGTCACCGAAAAATTCCATGGAGCGGTAGAGCGCACCGTCCACGCCGATCATACCGATGATGTGGAGGATGATATCCTTGCCGCTGATATAGGGAGCGGGCTTGTTGACGAGATTGAACTTAATGGCGGAGGGCACCTTGAACCAGGTCTTGCCGCTGATCATGCCCGCAGCCATGTCCGTTGAGCCCACGCCGGTAGAAAATGCGCCCAGCGCACCGTAGGTGCAGGTATGGGAATCGGCGCCGATACAGAGTGTGCCCGGACCTACCAGTCCCTTTTCGGGCAGGAGGGAGTGCTCAATTCCCATCTGTCCCACGTCAAAGAAATTCCTGATGTCATACTTATCGGCAAACTGGCGCACCTGCTTGCACTGCTCCGCTGCCTTGATGTCCTTGTTCGGTGTGAAATGGTCCATCACCATAGCAATCTTCGTGTTGTCAAACACGCCGGTTGCCTTGCCCTCGTTGAACACGTTGATGGCCACCGGAGAGGTAATATCATTGCCCAGCACCATGTCCAGCTTTGCCTCAATAAGCTGGCCGGCTTTTACCGTTTCCAGACCCGCATGGGCTGCCAGGATCTTTTGTGTCATTGTCATTCCCATAAAAATTCGACCTCCTTGTTTTTCCGCAGAAAGCGCGCGTTTCCTGCCGGAACTGTTGTTTATTATCTCACATCGGCTTGAAAAAGAATGTAAACTATGCTACAATCTTGTTGAAGAAACCGTGAAAAACACCGTATTTTTCCCCCACAGGAGTGTGATGACATGAAACCCTACGAAACCGCCCGGGAAGAGCTCCCCCGTTCGCTGCAGGAGACCTTCAGCCGTATGAACACCGGCCGCAGCTTTGAAAAAAACGCCGTCATTTACAGCCAGGGCGAGGATGCCGACTGCTTCTATTATCTCAAAAAGGGGCGGGTGCGCATTTTCATGGCGTCGGAAGAGGGCGCCGAAAAAACCCTCTCTGTCATCAGCAGCGGCAACATCCTCGGTGAGGCCGCTTTTTTTGACGGTAAACCGAGAATCTCTTCCGCCAGGACCGTCATCCGCAGCGAGCTTGTCCCCGTGACCCGTGAGATGCTGCGGGAGCTGATCCGGCAAAGCCCCGACACCGCTATGGCACTGCTCCGTCTCCAGGCACAGACCATCCGGATGCTCTCTTCCCAGCTTGACAGTATCACTTTTGTGAGCGTCAAAGGCAGGATCGCCCAGTTCCTTCTGCGCTCTCTCCACAGCACCGGCGTCCGTACCGTTGTGACCACCCACGAGGAGATTGCCGCCGTGGTCGGCGCCTCCCGCGTGACGGTCAGCAAGCTCATCACACAGCTCTGCGCCGCCGGCATTATCCGCACCGGCTATGGTTTTGTGACCGTTCTGCTGCCCGAAGAGCTTGAAAAGCTCGCCGCCGGCTGAGTCCTGCGGGTTTTCATCACTCCCTTGCTATTTGCGATAAATATTTTTCCGATTAGCCCCGAAGTTTGTACTATTGTCATGTTGTATTTTCCGGTAAAATACATTATAATGGAGATAATTGTTACTATATGAAAAAATGAAAGAGGTAAGTCATGAGCAGAAGATCATCCTTCGGCTACAGCTCCTACGGCTCCCGTTCCTATCGCTCGGGAGGCTATCACGGCAAACGTAACCGGAAAAATAAACGAAAGAAAATCATCATCATTACGCTGATCGTGCTGATCCTGGCGGCAGCGGCGGCTCTGTGTCTGTACTTTTTCGTGTTTGGCGGCAACAAGCCCGCCGAGGAAAAGACCGAAAGCACCCCCCAGACCTCCCAGCAGTCCCGACAGGAATCCGCCCCCCAGTCTTCACAGCAGAGTGAAGTCAGCAAGCAGGAAAGCTCCGAACAGGAAAGCTCCAAAGAGCCGGATCTGGAGGGCAGCTTCGACGGCAATGTGTTTGTCTATGACAAGCAGGGATACGAGCTGTTCTACGGCTCGGAAGATTCCGCCAAAAAGTATGCCGCCGTCGTCTCGTCCATCAAAAAGGCCGTGGGCAAGGATGTCAATGTCTATAACCTCGTGGCTCCCAACCATGCCGCCTTCGGTCTGCCGGAAAAGTATCTCAACACCATGTCCGACGAAAAGGAGAATATCGACACCATCTACGCTTCCTATTCCGAGGATGTCAAGACCGTTGACGCTTACGCCGGAGAGCTCGCTCACAAGGGCGACTACATCTACTTCAAGACCGACAGCAACTGGACCGGTCTGGGCGCTTATTACGGCTATCAGGCTTTCTGCAAGACCGCCGGTCTCAAAGCAGTGGACCTGACCTCCCTCTCCAGCGGTTCCATCAAGAATTTCACCGGCTCCCTGCTCAACGCTACCAAGACGGACTCCAATCCCAAGGGCAACAAGGAGCTGCTGGCTAACAAGGATACCGTTGTGTACTACAACATGAAGAATATCGAATCCTGCAAGCTGCTGGAAAACGGTCAGACCGCCGAAAAGGAGGTTCCGCTGATCGCTACCTTCGCAGAAGGCTCCAACGCTTACAGCGCCTTTATCTGGGGTGACAATCCCTATATGAAGGTCAAGACCACCCTCAAGACCGGCAAGAAGCTCTGCATTATCAAGGACTCCTACGGCTGTGCCTTTGCTCCCTTCACAACCGCTAACTATGATGAGGTGTTCATTGTGGACCCCCGTTATTATGAGGGCAATGTGATCGACTATATCAAGAAGAACAAGTTTACCGACGTGCTCGTGATCAACAATGTTATGAGCGCCAATACCGAGATCAGACTCAAAGAGATCAAGTCCATCATTGAATGACGCTGACAGCGGCCAAAGGAGGTGTGTGCCGTCATGCTGGGCAAGAACATCCGAATAGACATCTTCGGCACACTCGCCGAAAACAGCCTTTACTCCGGCTTTATCACCGGCAATCCCCATGCCGACAGGCGTCAGGTCTATGTGATGAGCAGCCATGAGCTTTCCGGTATGGTGGAATGTACCGTCATCGCCATCGCCTCCTCGCAGAACCGTATGCAGACCAGACTTGTGGCCGCTCCGCTTAACGAAATCTACTACGAACCGGAGATCCGCTCTCGTCTGAAAGCAACCTCCGTCCGCTTCGATCGCATCATCTGTATGTACGAGAAATCCTGCGGCGCCGTCATCTACCGGCGCACGTTCAGGGACGGTATCAAGATTCTCCTGGTCAAGAACCACAACGGCAAGTGCTGGACCTTCCCCAAGGGACACATTGAGACCGGTGAATCCGAAAAACAGACCGCTCTGCGGGAGATCAAGGAGGAAACCGGACTTACCGTGACCATTGAGCCGAACTTCCGTCAGACAAGCATCTACCGTCCGTTCGGAAAGATCAAGAAGCAGGTGGTCTTCTTCCTGGCAAGAGCCAATGAGGCGGCTGTGAATGTACAGCCCAGCGAGATCGACTACTATCTGTGGGTCGATCTGGACGACGCCATGAAGCTGTGCAGCCACGAAAATGATACCAAGATTCTGCTGGAGGTCAAAAAGAGACTGTTCTCCCAGACATAACCACTTTATGCGACTGCTGTTTTCCGACGGCAGCCGCTTTTTTCGTCCCTCCACGCCACTTTCAGGAACCGGAGAAAGATAACTCCCCCCTACCAAGAGACTGACTTCATGCAACACTCCCTCATCCCAACACCACCGCAGCGGTTTTAGGAGGGGGGGGCATGGGGGAACCCTTTTTCCGCCGGATGAGGGTTCCCCCCAGAGAACTGCCCCTTTCAGGGAAACTTTGATAGAAACCTATTGACAGGTTCGACAAAAAATTGTATTATTTATATATATTCCTAAAGGCTATGAACGGAAGGAGTAGCAGGTATCCCTGTGCCAAGAGAAGCGTTGGCCGGTGCAAAACGCTGTCAGGGACTTGTGAAGTCGTCCGGAAGCCTTTTCGCAGAACCCTGCTCGCAGGTCAGTAAGCGAAAACGTGTGCCGCACGTTATCACGGCAGTATTCGGGCCGATGACGGCTCTGATACGGGGTTTGACCATGACAAGAGTGGTACAGCGAGGTTCTGCGTTTCAGCTTCGTCTCTTTGTGTGAAGAGATGAGGTTTTTTTGTTTTTCAATTTCTACATTTTTTGGAGGTATCTTTATGCAGCTTACAGGATCAGAGATCATTGCTGAATGTCTGTTGGAGCAGGGTGTCGATACCGTTTTCGGCTATCCGGGCGGTGCCGTTCTCAACATCTACGACGCTCTCTACAAATACAGCGACAGGATCACCCACATTCTCTCCGCTCACGAACAGGGCGCTTCTCATGCCGCCGACGGCTATGCCCGTACTACCGGGAAATGCGGCGTCGTGATTGCCACTTCCGGCCCCGGCGCTACTAACCTCGTGACCGGTATCGCTACCGCTTATATGGACTCTATCCCTATGGTCGCTATCACCGGCAACGTCTCTAACGACCTTCTCGCTCGTGACAGCTTCCAGGAGGTGGATATCACCGGTATCACCATGCCCGTTACCAAACATAACTTCATCGTCAAGGATGTCAACGATCTGGCAAACGTCATCCGTAAGGCCTTCCGTATTGCGATGTCCGGCAGAAAAGGCCCCGTCCTGATTGATATCCCCAAGGATGTCACCGGCGCTAAGTGTGAATACACCCCCGAAAAACCCCGGGTCATCACGAATCCCCTGGTTTCCGGTAAGGCGGATTTCGAGGCCGCCGCTCAGGCCATCAACGCTGCGAAACGTCCCCTCATCTACATGGGCGGCGGTGTGGTCAGCGCTGATGCCGAAAAGGAACTGCTTGCCTTCGCCGAAAAGGCAGACTGCCCGGTGGCTACCTCTATCATGGGTCTGGGCGGATTTCCCTGCTCCCACCGCCTGTTTATCGGCACGATCGGTATGCACGGCGGCTATGAAACCGGTAAGGCTACCGATAACTGTGATGTCATCGTTACCGTCGGCGCAAGATTCTCTGACCGTGTGGCCGGCGACAGAAAAAAATTCGGCAAGGATGCCGTTATTATCCAGCTCGATATCGACAAGGCCGAGATCAACAAAAATGTCAAGATCAATCATAGCCTGGTCGGCGACCTCAAGGATACCCTCGCAGGACTCACGGAGGCAATCGCTCCCGCAAGGCATGACGACTGGACCGCTCAGGTGAGTGAATGGGCAAAGAAATCAAAGGTCTGCGAGACTCCCGCCTCCGAGGAATACGCTCACCCCTACCATATCATCGAAGAAGTGAGGAAGCTCACCTCCGATGACGATATCATCGTTACCGACGTGGGACAGCATCAGATGTGGGTCTCACAGAAATACAGCTTTGAAAAACCTCGCTGCTGGTGTACCTCCGGCGGTCTGGGGACAATGGGCTATGGTATGGGCGCCGCCATCGGTTCCGCAGTCGCTCATCCCGAAAAACGCGTGGTGCTCTTTACCGGTGACGGCAGCTTCCACATGAATCTCAACGAACTGGCTACCGTCCGCTCCTATAACCTGCCGGTTATGATCGTCGTGCTGAACAACACCGTCCTGGGTATGGTCAGACAGTGGCAGAAGCTCTTCTACGGCAACCGTTTCTCTCAGACCGATCCCCACAGAAAAACCGATTTCGTCGCTCTGGCTGAAGCCTTTGGCGTCAAGGGCGTGCGGATCCACAATGACGGTGAAGCCGCTGCTGTCCTCAAGGACGCTTTTGAAAGCAACGAGCCTGTTGTCGTGGACTGCCGTATCTCTCCCGACGAGAACGTGCTGCCCATGATCCCTCCCGGAAAAACCGTTGACGATATGATCACAGAAATGGAGTGAGATACATGAACAAACAAATTATCAGCCTGTTGGTCCGTGACTATCCGGGCGTTCTGCTGCGGGTGACCAGTCTTTTTACCCGCCGCGGCTTCAATATTGACAGTCTGACTGTCAGCCCTGCCGGCATTGAGGGCTACTCCCGTATGACCATCCGCATGAAGGGTGATGACGACGATGTGGAGCAGTTCATCAACCAGATGCTCAAAATCGTTGACGTGAAAAAGGCCGAGGCTCTCCCCGAGGATACCTCTGTCGCCATGGAGCTCATTCTGGTCAAGGTTAACGCCGACAGCAACCGCAAAAACGAAATCATTGCCGTCACATCCTCCTATCACGCCTCTCTTGTCAACCTGGGCGAGCACTCCCTGACCTTCCGTGCATCCGGCACACCCAGTCAGATTGACAGATTGGTGGAGGAGCTTTCCGCCTACGGCATCCTGGAAATGGCACGCACCGGCATTGCCGCCCTCGAAACCGGCGACGCCTGCCTTGCCAACGTATAAACATTTCTCCTTCTTTAGAGAGCAAGTCAGGGGGACTTTCACAAGAAAGTCCCCCCGATTCCCCCGAAAGCGGCGGTGTGGAAGAGGTGCAATCCGCATTTTCACACGCCGGCACACTACTAACGGCAACCATAACCCCTAATCCCCGCATCGTGCGGGGATTTTTATTAGAATAAAGCAGGCACGGGTACTCCCGAAAGAGTAACCGTGCCTGAAATTTTGAATGTAATAGCCGTTAAGCGCCCCTCATAAGGGGCGTGGCGGCGGACGTAGAACCATCACAGCCCTGCTGTGCCGTGCCGGATGTTAGCGACACAACCGTTTCGCCTTCCATAAACAGAGTGAGCGCCAGCGAACGGCAGCGGGACACGGGTGCGCAGGCTCTGCGCTAGAAGCCGATGGAGCCGGTGTAGCCTTGGGTGTACATTTCGTCGGTGATGGGCTGGTAGCGCTGACCGCCCATGCTGGTGTATTGCTGGGTGAATCCGGAATTGGCAAGATATATCTCGTTTGTGGTGGTGTCGTATACACGCTCGTAGCCGAGAGTCGCATCAGACCGCTTCTGACTCATAATTTCTTCCGATTTGTTGCGGTTGTTCCAGGCTTCCATGATCGTGTCGGAACCGTTGGAGGAGCTGCCGCCCGAACTGCTTAATACCGACGTCTGATATCGCTGCTTGCACGCGTCTGTCCATTGGATGCTCGAAAGAATATGCACCAGAACATTCTCCCAGTTGGCGAGCGTGCCTTTCGGCGTGCCCATGGAAATCACGCTCACCACCGTATACATACCGGAAGTGGCAAGCGTCGTGTCAATCGCTCCGGAGAAAACACCTTCCATCGGTTTCCCGTTGAAGTTGTATTCTGCCTGTACCACCCGGGCATCCGCTATGTTGGACTGGGATGACATAAACATCCTCTGGGCTTCTGTCTGGATGGAACCCGTTGCTTTCCAGTCACTTACCCCCTGCGCATTGGGCGCAATCGCATCCCGGAAAAACGCTTCCACCGTGTTCTCCTTTACCATCCCGGCATAGTAGGTCGCAAAATCCATATAAGAAATCTCTACATCCCCCGCAGGGTTCTTGACGGTAATCATCGTTCCGGAACCTGTCTGTCCGCCCTGGTACAGGTCTGTTACTTCCGCTGTCCAACCCTGCGGGATCTCTGCCGTTGCATACATGTGCGTGAAATTCGTCCATTGGATATTGCTCCACTCGCCCGGCGTGATCTTCAATTGGGCGTCAACTCCCGTTGCCGGGACCGGCTGCTGGGATACTCCCGGGGGATTCGTCCCGCCGGCAGGTGAAAACGGATTGCTCACCTGCTCCCCTGTGCCGCCGCCTCCGCCTGCACAGCCTGAAAGCATGGCAACCGCCAGCAGTGCCGACACCGCAGCCGTAATAATTTGTTTCTGTTTCATGATACGTACTCCCTTGTAATCATATCGTTATAGTGCCTCTTACCAGCCGACTTCTCCGCTCACATCTGAAAGGTATTGGTCACCGCTGATCTGAGAATACCGCTCTCCTCCCCAATCACTGTATTGATCGTACCAGCTCTGATCGGCGTAATAAATATCACCCGTGCTGTTATCCTGCACACGGTCTCTGCCGAGAATGTAATCATCAAATTTTTGCACATTGATATCATTCACGTTATTGCGTGAGGTGATGGAATCCGACAAATCAAAGGTGCCGGGATTATATACGGTGCCATTGTCAGGGATGACCGTTCCGGTGCCGCCGTTGTTGGCAGTTCCGCCTTGTCCCTGGTTATTATAGGTAAAATTAAGCGATTCACGGATTCTGTCAAGAACAGGCTGCCATTTATCAAATACTCCCATTGGAGTGGCATAAGCCGTTTTGACCAGCAGCGCTGAAACAATAAAGCTGGCAGAATCATGGCTGACCAGTGCACATTCTACCTCGCCTTCTCCTTCCATTCCTTTTTGCACGAAGTGTTCACGATATCTTCCGATATCCTTGATGTGCTCACTCTTTTCACTATTCTTGAAAGCATTCATAGAATCTGTAATTATTTTTTCTCCGGTAAGCTCGTAGGAAGTAACCGAAGAGTTCTGAGATGGCGAGAAAATCTGCTCCTTAAATACAGCCTCTACTGTCAGAGAGCTTAATTGAGAGGCATAGAAATACATATAGTCAATTCCCCATACTCCCATTGTTTCATCGGGATTTTTGATTTCAACAAGCCTTGAAGGCTCTTGCCCCAGCAAATTGTTCACTTTCTTCATATTTACCTTCCAGCCTACCGGGATCTCAACGGCAAAATTACCTTCCGGGTCCTTATAATACTCCCACTGGAGCGTACCGTATTCACCGCTGGTTTCGGCAACAAAGTTATCCGGCACGTCACTCCCCCCGCCTGCACAGCCTGTCAGCAGCGGGATACTCATTGCTGCGGTCAGAATAACCGCCAGAAAAACGGTAGAAAAGCGTTTACGTTTCATGTTGATCTCTCCCTTATTTTCATGGTTTTAAAAAACTGTACACTCATCCAATTATCCACTCTGATTATAGCACAAAAAACAGCAAAATACAACCGCCGCCGCAGAATTATACAAAAATCCTGCGGCGGCGGTTGTTTATGATATAGAAGGGGTGGAATCAGCGGTCAGACTTTGTTTTGTGGGAGAACAGCACCACTGCACACACGAATATCACCAGCGCAAAGGCGGAGGTAATCAGCAGGGGCAGCCACATTCCGTTGAAATCTCCCGCAAGGGCACAGCGGGCATATTTCACGCTGTGATAGAAGGGCAGGCATCCGCAAACGGTTGACCAGGCACCGCCCATCTGATCAATGTCCATCCAGATACCGCCCAGAATGGCAGCGGCGGTAATGACGGCAGAGCATACGCCGGGAGCAGCTTTGTCATTGAGCAGGGTGCCGAAGAAAATTCCGATACCCACAAACAGGATGATGGAGGGAATGAACAGCGGCAGTGACAACAGCATATAGAGAATGTTGAAGCCCTCTCCCTTGACGATAAAGGAGATGATCCCGCCGGCAATGTAGGTAATGGCGATCTGGATGAGGGAAATGAAGCCAAAGGGCAGGGTATAGCCCAGGATAAAATCGGTGCCCTTCATGGGGGATGCATACAGTCTTGTCAGGAATGCACCCGAACGGTCGGATGACACGCGGATACAGCCAAACAGCATGATGAATGTCAGACCGAACACGGCAATAGCAGGGGTAAGCATCTCAATATTGAATACCCTGGTGGTCTGCATTGAGGACGTGTCAAAAAATGCTGCTGCCTGCTCGGGAATCTCCGGCTCAGGAATAGAGGCATTCACCATCGTCATCACGATCAGCATGACGATCGGCAACCCCAGACAAAACACATAGCTGATGGGATCACGCAGTAATTCCTTGATATTCCTGGAAGTAAACGTCAATGCTCTCATGATACTTCTCCTCCTACGATCTTCACAAAGGTATCCTCCAATTTTTCCGTACCGGCAGATTTGTTCAGTTCCTCTGATGTACCCACTGCCAGAATATGTCCTTTAGCCATGATGGCGATCCTGTCGCACAGAGCTTCTGCCTCATCCAGATAGTGTGTGGTGAGGATAATGGTGATCTTGCCATGCAGCTTCTTCACTACGGTCCACAGCTCACGTCTTGCCAGCACATCCAGACCAAGTGTCGGCTCATCCAGGAAGATGATCTTGGGTGCGGTGATGAGTGCCATGGCAATGCTCAGACGTCTCTGCCAGCCTCCTGACAGCGTTTTGGCTCTCTGGTTCATCACTTCGTCCAGCTCCAGCGAATCAAACACATCCTGCAGGTTCTTTGCAAGCGTATCTTTATCGAGTCCGTAGATTTTCCCGATGAACTCCAGGTTTTCCTTTACTGTCAGGTTACCTGCCACAGCGGTCTCCTGGGTAGACACATTGATAAGGCTCTTGATCTTATCCAGTTCCTTGGCGAGGTCATGGCCGAGGATAGTCGCTTCTCCTTCTGTCGGCTTTGACAGGCCGGTGAGCATCCGGATGGTTGTTGTCTTACCTGCACCGTTGACACCCAGCAGGCCGAACAGTTCGCCGTCCATGATCTCAAGGTCAATATGATCGACGGCTGTTTTGGCGCCGTATTGTTTTGTCAGTCCCTTTAGCTTAATTGCTGTTTTCATGGTCATCTACCTCCAACACAGGCGCATTCTGAAATTCCTTTACAAAGTCGTCTATTGCAGATATAGGCATCAGCGCCAGTCCCTGCTTCACATCTCCCATCAGGAGCAGTTCATCCCCCTCTTTGATCCGGAAGATATCCATTGCCTCCTGGGGAATCTTGATTTTGTGATCGCTGAGCACGCATCTGCCGAAAATATACTTGCCGCTTGGGCGGTAATCCTCCTGCTTCTGTTTTGACAGGAACAGGACAGCGATATCCTCCAGCTCCAGTCCGAACACACCCGCCAGGTCGCTGCATTTCATCACATCGGGAACGCTTTCACTGTTTTCCCATTTTGCCACGGTCTGTCTTGACACGTTCAGCTTCTCTGCCAACATCTCCTGTGTCATTTTATGTTTGACACGCAGTTGTCTCAATCTATCATTCATCACATTCCCTCCCTTTGATGACTCTATTATACCAGCACTCCCTCCCCCATTCAACCAACTCAACTTGACATTTCATGTTAATTTTTGTAGCGCCGCCGGCAAGCTGCCGGTCCCGATACGCGTTTCCGTGCGCGTGCGGCGCAAGTTATTCTGTAGCCATCAGTCCTTCCGCGCACT
>ONEU01000190.1 GCA_900316925.1 uncultured Eubacteriales bacterium | reverse complement strand
GTGCTGACCAGAACCAGACACTCAAGGCTATCAAAGAGGCAGAGGCTTATCCGGGTCCGTCACTCATCATCGGCTATGCTCCCTGCGAGATGCACTCCATCAAGGGCGGCATGAAGAAATGCCAGGCTGAGATGAAGAAGGCTGTGGACTGCGGCTACTGGAATATGTTCCGCTACAATCCTGCTCTGAAGGCTGAGGGTAAGAATCCCTTCATCCTCGACAGCAAGGCTCCCACCACCTCCTACCGTGACTTTATCCTCGGTGAGGCTCGTTACAGCGCTCTGACCCGTTCCTTCCCGGAGAGAGCAGAAAAGCTCTTCCAGAAGGCAGAGGCTAAATCTGTTGACAGATATGATGAACTGAAGGCTCGTGCAGACGGCTGATTGCTCATCTGATCGTGTCATCGGCTAAGTAAAATGACAGGTACGGCAGCTCCATTCCAGAGACGCCGTACCTGTTTTCTTCTACCATCAAGAGAGGGGTATCCATGAAAAAACTGCTTTCTTATCTCACTTGTCTGACACTCCTGGTCACCGCCGCAGCCTGTACCTCCTCACCGGAACCCGTTTCCGTCGCAGAAAGCTCCATCCCATCTTCCGTCGCTTCATCACAACCCTCAACTGAACCCTCCAAAGAGGAAGAGACTGTCCCTTCACTTCTATCCCCCCTGTCCTGCTTTGAAAGAAAGTGCTCCGTTCAACAGATCGTAGACTGCCGAGAGGGAACCATCGCCGTGGTATCCGTTCCCGGGGGGGATTCCGATGCCGACACTCTCACCGTGTCGGTCATTGACACGCGGAGTGACAGGCTCCTGCATGAATTTACGCTGCCGGAAACGGTTGAGATCATCGGCGTGAGAAAGAACGGTCAATTCCTCATTCGGGAACCTGAAAGCAAAAAACTCCTTTTCTATGACCTGAACGGTACAAAACAAAAGGAGATGACTTTTGACGAACCTGTCTTTGTCTTCGATCAGGATGCCGACTGCATTTTTCTGACGAAACACGAGTTGGTCCGGCTCGATTTTGACGGGAAAAAGACCACCCTTCTCTCCATGGCCTTGAAGGACCAGGCGGACGCATTTGATCCCGCCGAAGGTCTGGCGGTCATCACCTGCGGAAGTGTCAGCAACCGGAAGTTCTCGAACGACGAAACCATTCTGTATCAGCTTGACTCACAACAGTCACTTTTCCGCCTGACAGATTGCCAGGCGGAGAGCTTCTGGATCTCGGACGGGAATGTAGTCACTGCCACGACCCTGCAGTCAAGCGGTCCTGGTGAGGAGCTGTTGTTCCATAAGCTCATTCAACGATACAGCATTCCGGAAAACAAGTGGTACGATGGCTATAAAACGCCTTTTGACATGGCGCTGACGCCCCTGAACGACAAAGGTCTTTATGCGGCAGTCAATTCCGTCTTTTCCGAGGTAAAATTCCCGATCAGCGTGTATCTCCTGAATGTTTACAGCGGACAGTACGCGATCATCCACGATCTGCCCACCAGCTGCCGTTACCAGGTCAGTTATATCAGTGATACGTCGATGGTCGCTGTGACAGGGACGGACAGGAAAACTACTGAAACCACGCTGTATCTTGTTGACCCCCAGAAGGCTGTCTGGGAATACCAGCTTCCCGACAATCCCTACTCTTTGGATGTCCCCCAGGAGGAGGAACCCGATTACCATGCCGGCAGCCATCTGTCGGAACAGCGCAAGAAGGCTGACCGTCTGGAAGAAACCTACGGTGTGACCATTCTGATCGGCAACGAGATCAAAAATTATCAGAACGACTATTATTTCAAGAATGTCTCCATCGAGGATTCCGCCACCTTTACAACCCCGCAGGCACAATGTACGGTGATCGACAAGATGCTCGACAATCTCGAAAAGGTGCTGTCAACATACAGCAAGGCGTATTTTACAATCTACAAGGATTTCAAGGTGGAAGGTGGTCTGCGCTTCCTGTTGACGGACAGCTTCATTTCCACCGAGGGTGCTTTTGAAGCCGGCGCATACACCGCAGTCAACGGCAGTTGGTACAATATCTGCATCCGTGATATGGGAAATAACAGCCGGGAAACCTTTATGACCAGTCTGCACCACGAGCTCTGGCACGCTGCCGAAGAACGGATCGGCAGCCTGTACCGCAGCTTTGAGGATGACGAGTGGGACGCCCTGAATCCGTCCGGTTTCTCCTATCATAACAATTATGACGAATACAATGATCGGGATGATTACTCCCCCTATCTTCTCACCCAGGGCACCGACCCGGAGAAGATCTGTCTGATCAACCGGTATTCCTCGGTCAACGAAAAAGAGGACCGGGCAACGCTGGCAGCCTCCTTCTTCACTGAGCCCTTTGACCCCGGTTCCTATCCGAACGATCCCCATGCAGGCAGCTATTCCGATACACGGTCTTTTCTGCTGAGCCATCCGCTCCTGCAAAAGAAATACCAGCGGATGAAGCAGTACAGCGACAAGGTGTTCGGCAAAACTTATCCGCTGTTCTATCCCGATGCAGCCTGATTTCCCCAAAAAGCAACCGCCGCAGATCAATCTCTGCGGCGGTGATTTTTTATGTTATGGTTTTGACTTCTTCGGGTTTCTTTTCTTCTGTCACGGCATCAATCACGGGAGCTCCCTGCTGCGGGAATTCCTCAAGGTACTTCTTGTAATTGGCCCGTACCATCATCGCACCGACGATGTACAGAGACGTGATGATGAAGATCACGAGACTGTCGATCATAAAACGGGGATCCTCCGAGAACAGCGACCCGGTGAAGATCGTAGGAACAATGTTCAGCAGGAAGAGGACGATACCGCTGGCAAAGCTGAGCCGTACTTTCGCTTTTGTCGGCTTATGCCAGACGATATATCCGATCACACCCGTTGCGATCTGTATCGCATCGTAGAACACATAGATCACCAGCATGATCGTATACACGAGCATTTCCGCCGGATCGGTAACGAAAAACATCAAGGAGATCATTTCGATAACGGTCATAATTGCCTGTAGCATCAGCACAAAGCCTGTGGAGAGCATCAGACGTCTGCCAACCAGAAATGCCTTGCTTTTCCTGTAGAGTGCCATTTCCATTCCCGCCGTATGATCCAGCGCAAACCGTATGAGAATAAACGTGGGAATTGCCACATACAGGAACAATCGCAGCACAATGAAGTTATTTGCGTCAGATACGAGGGTCGTCACCGCCTCGGATTGCATGGGATGGAACATTTCCTTGAACAGCTGGGCATCAAAGAGCGTTTGCCCTGCCCCCTTGTCAAAGGACAGCATCGAACCTCCGATTGCCTCGCCGCAGAGGAAACTCGACGGCAGCAGCAGCGCCAGGGTGATCGTTACACCGAGAATCGACACCAGAGCAATCGCCCGGTACCGGCTGAACGGGATACACATGGAGAATACCACAACCAGTCCGGCAATCGTGGTGAGAACGGTCATCATCGGACTGACGCTTTCTGCGGAGACAAACGGCTCCCAGCCGATGAACTTCGGCCCGGCATACAGCATGATGGGCAGCAGGATCGCGCAGGCCACCAGGATGCCGGCGGATACCGACTGTTTGAGGATGTTACTGAGAAACGAGCCTCTGATGGGAGTTCGTCTTGGCTCCAGAGATAACAGGAAACCGCCCGTGCCGATCACGGCAGCTTCGAGCATATACATATTCTCAATCGAGAACCACATCTGTCCTTTGGCGAAGGGAATCAATGCAAAGGCAAAGATCACCAGCGCCAGGGATTTCATCAGGTAGAGCACCGTCGTTTTCTGGATGTTACCGATGACACGTCTGCCCTCACCCACGACTTCTTTCAGGTGGCTGAAATCATTATCCAGCAGCACCACATCCGAGCAGGATTTGGCAGCCTCCGTGGCTTTGGCAAAGGTGATGGAAGAATCGGAACGCCGCAGCGCCAGGATATCATTGACACCGTCGCCAGTCATAGCGACCTTATGTCCTTTTTCCTGGAGCGCCATCACCAGCGCCTCCTTCTGTTCCGGAGATACACGGGCAAAGATCGTATATTCCGTGACCAGCTTCGGGATGTCCTCCAGCGGAACACCCGCCAGAGAGATGTATTTGTCGGCATTGACAATGCCGCATTTCTGAGCAATCTTGCTGACGGTCAGCGGGTTATCACCGGAAATGACCTTGACCTCCACACCGTTTTCGCGGAAGAACTTCAGGGTATCGGGAGCGGTATCACGGATATGATCCTCGATAGCGATCAATGCGATCAGTTCGCCGTCCAGTGTCATGGCAATCACACGCTGTCCCATGGCTGCGCGCTCCGTCACATAAGAGAGCCGCTCATCATCCTTGGCTAGCAGGTACTCCGGAGCTCCCATCAGCAGCTTCTTGTCGTCCATATAAATCACGCCGGAGTGCTTCGTCGCGCTGGAAAACGGGATGACCTCCTTGATATAGAGATTCTCTTCCGTCCCGAAATACTGATAAATGGCCTCCAGCGTGGCATTGCGTTCCTCCGTAGCCGAAGCCAGCACCCGTGCATGGCGTTCGACCTCCGGCTTTGGAATAAACGATTTCACATCGCACACAGTCATGGAACCGTCGGTCAGGGTTCCCGTTTTATCCAGACAGATGATATCCACACGGGAGAGATTTTCCAGCGAATAAAGCTCCTGGATCAAGGTCTGCTTCTTGGTCAGCTGGGCAATGGAAACCATCATGGCAACGGAAGCCGTCAGCACCAGGCCGGACGGGATAATACCGCAGCCAAACATACAGTCTGTCAGGATAATCAGCGACCAGCTGACGGGATCATCCAGCGACATGGTAAGATTACCCCAGATCTCAGGGTCACCGCCGTGAACAATGATCTTATAGACAAGCGTCAGCGTGACAGCCACAACCGCAACAACCAGACAGATCGTCAGCACCTTGATGATCTTCATAATGGAGGTCATCAGTTCGGACTTATGGCGGGAGCTGTTCTTGACCTTGCGTGTCAGTTCGGCAACATAGGTGTCATCGCCAACCTTATCTGCCCGGCAGCGTGCCGAACCGACGATCACGGATGAACCGGACAGGATCTGATCGCCCGCCTTCTTTTTGATATAATCCGATTCACCGGTGAGCATGGACTCATCCACCTCAACCTCACCGGTCAGTACGGTCATATCTGCGGTAGCCTGTTCACCGGCAGACAACGCGATGATATCATCCGGCACAATCTGGGTAGCTTCCACCATCTCAACCTTGCCGTCCCGTACTACCTTGCTCTTGGTGGTGGTCACGATCCTCAGCCGTTTGATGACCTTGAGGCTCTTAATCTCCTGGAACGTGCCCATCGTTACGTTCATCACAGCCGGTATCAGGAACACAAACTTGGAAATGCCGAAGTATGTATCAACGATATCGGACCGCCCGATAGAATTCAGAAAGATGATAAATCCCAGGATGATAAATGCGATACTGAACAGAACCGTGTTAAAGAATGTAAACAGGTTCGACGCCAGAATTTTCAGCGTACTTTTTTCGTTGGGGTCCGTTGCGATGTTCAGATAGCCCTTTCTCGCTCGTTCATCCACCGCTTCCGCCGACAAGCCGACATAGGGATCAGCTTGTATGCGTTCAAACGATTCCCGTTGTATATTTTTACGTTTCATTCGCATACTCCTCTTGTATGATGGATTTCTGATAATTCTCTCAAGAAATAATACACCATTCTATCCATTATTTTACCATATTTCACTTTAATTCGCAAGAAGTATGCACGAAAAAAAGCGCTATTTCACTCATTTTCTGTGATTTTCGCAAAATGTCCCTATTCTGTGATACCAGTCGGCAGTTTATTCGGATGGAGCGGCGGGCTTCTCCTCGGGTCTGGCCTTCTCAAGAAACTGCTCCAGGGTGATCACGCCCTTTGCCAGCAGCATAAACCTGTCGTTATATTCATCGGTGATGAAGGTCGTCACCATAAACAGATATTTCAGCAGCTCCTCTCCGAGAATACTCTCCCGGAAACTGGAGGTCAGTCTGAACCGCAGACTTCCGTCGGAAATATCATAGTCAAATGAGCCGTCCACAAGACCGTAATTGACTGTACTCACCGCAACAGCCATATCCACACGTTTCTTCTCGGGTACGACAAACGGCATGGGCGACAAAATCCTCACAAGCTGCTGTTCTTCATGGATAAAAATCAGGAGATCCATCGGGATATCCTCTCCCCTGACGGTGCAGGTAAGCACCAGTTCCTCCTCGTGCTCCAGATATCTGACACCCATCTTTTCCAACAGATTCCGCATCGCATTATACACTTTTCTGGCCAGTCTGCTTTCTCTCTCAGTAGGCATCTCATTCCCTCCTTGTATACAGTATATGATCGGTACGCTCTTGGCTTAATCAATATTTCCGCACAAAAAGACTCCAGCATGCAGCATTATGCGCAATCTTTCTGCACGGTTCATGGTAATTTTTATGTATGTTTTTTCCATTATAGCACACCACGCTCTGTTTCGTCAATCCGAACCTGTTTATTTCTACGGAAATCAATTATGACCTGCCAGTTTCCAGGGAAAACCTTTTTCTCGCGAAAAAAAGGTTTTCCCCGCACCCCTTTCCAAAATTCGCTGAAGGATATACCTTGCAGCAATCAGCAAACACGAACTTCTCATCGTTGTTAAAGAAGAAAATGCATGGACTTTCTGGAAAGGGTTTTTCAGAATTGATTTCGATAGTTATTTGCGGAAATGAATCTCGCCGGGCAGTTCCTCTTTCCCTCTTCCGGAACCCCGGGAGAGGGCTTCTCCCTCAACAATTATATAGCGGATTCCAAAAAACATCTGTCCAAAAAATTACCGGACCGATGTGTAAAATGGAAAGCAGGACAGAAAACGGCAGCGAAAATCTTGAAAGAGCGCAGACAGAAAGATATAATAGTAGAAAAGAGAAACGGAGGAACCGAGCGATGAATCTGCAGATTTTGAACGAAACACTGAAAATCTTTCAGCAGGGGTACTACTTGAAGGATGACAAACGGATTCCCTTGCTGCTTGCACCGTCCGAAAGAGAGACCATTCATGTCTATCTCCCGGAGGATGTGATGATCGTTGGACGCCGGCTGAACCAGACCGCGCAGAAGACCCGGAACGGAAAATGTCGGTTTTCCTGTGTCAACATGGATTCCATCACGGCGGCAAGAAATCTTGTCAAGGAAACGTCTGACAATGACCGGCGTGTCCTTGTGATGAACTTTGCAAATGCATTTCATGCCGGAGGAGGCGTAAGAATAGGCGCAAACGCTCAGGAAGAAGATCTCTGCCGGAAAAGCTCGCTGCTTCTTTCCTTGGAAAGCGTGACAGCTAAGAAGTATTATCTGTACAACAATTCCATTTACACCCCCATGGGCACCGATGCCCTGATGATCACTCCCCAGGTAGAAGTCATCCGGGACGAGAATAATGACCTGCTTGATGAACCGTTCATTGTGTCGGTTCTCACCTGTGCAGCACCGGATCTCCGCCGAGGAATGAACGGAATGACGCAGTCCGGTTATCAGCAGATGTTCTATCAACGCATCAAGGGGATGCTCCAATGTGCGGCGTCTCTTGGCTACCGTGAGCTGATCCTCGGCGCATGGGGCTGCGGCGCTTTCAGGAACGAATCTCGGCTCGTCTCCGGGCTGTTTGCCCGTGCGTTCCGTGAACTGGGTGAAACGGTATTTGATAAGGTCGTATTTGCCGTGATGGATCGTCCGGGAAAAGAGGAAAATTTCAAAGTGTTTTCCCGCTGCTTCAACGGCACCCTCCTCGATGAAACGGATGGTGAGCCTGCTGCGACATCCGGGAACATGGATGTACAAGTGGCAGACATTTTTCCAAAGAAGCCACAGAAGACCGTATTCTCTGCGGTATTAGGGGACATCACCAAGGATCACGGAGTCGAAGCGATCGTCAACGCTGCCAATACCAGCCTGTTGGGCGGCGGCGGTGTAGACGGCGCCATTCATAGAGCCGCAGGCAGGGAACTGCTGGAAGAATGTCGGAAGCTGCATGGCTGCCGGACCGGTGAAGCAAAGATCACCGGTGCCTATCGTCTCCCCTGCCGCTACATCATCCATACGCCCGGTCCTGTATGGAACGGCGGCAGTTCCCATGAGCGTGAACTGCTTGCCTCGTGCTACCGTTCCTGTCTGGAACTGGCACTTCAGAACCATATCCGCTCCATTGCATTTCCGTCCATTTCCACCGGCGTCTATCACTTCCCCGTTCAGGAAGCTGCCAGAATTGCCGTGGCAACGGCCAAAGCCTTTGCGGAAGAACATCCCGGTTGTTTTGACGAGATCAAGTGGGTCCTGTTCGATTCCCGCACCCTCCAGATTTATGAGGGAACTCTGTGATAGTTTCCGCTGCAAATGAAACAGGCAGTACCGATGCATTTCTGCTCACGGTACTGCCTGTTTTAACAGTTCTGATTCAAAGATCTGACATAAACTCAAAAACGATTTTGGAGATATCCCTGATGCGGTAGGAGTATTGCATCAAATAGCCGTCCGTCTCGGAGAACACACAAAGAATATAGGGATTATCCTCCAGGAAGATGATTGCTACATCATGGTTCGTGCCCATATACTCGCCTGTTTTATTGGCGGTGACCACGCTGGAAGGGATGACAGAAGGAATCTTCGAGGTCAGCTTCTGCCGCTTTAACAGTTCAAGCATTTTTTCGGATGCCTCCTCCGAAACACATTCCTTCCGGTAGATACTCTCCAGCAGCTTGCCGCAGTCGTTGACAGAGGAATAATTGTAACCGCTGCTGATGACGGTTTCCCAGTAATTGTTTCCGCTGACAAAACCCGCTACCTGCCGGGTTTCCTTGTAGCCGTTGGCTTCGATCCAATCCCTCACGGAATATTTGCCGATCTTTCTGACAATCTGATTAAAGGCATCATTATCGCTGATAGTAATCATGTCTTTCAGGAGTGATGACAGGCTTGATTCGCTGATCCTGCCGTCCTCGATTGCCTGATAAGCTGCCGTCATGCCGAAGAGCTTCATCAGACTGGCGGTATATAGCTTCCGGTTATTGATGGAGAAGCTGTCGCCGGTGCGCAGATTCTTGACATAGACCGACCAGATTCCATTATATCCGCTCACCGTATTCCGCAGCTTATTTTCAAGGGGCTTCAACGCCGTAGGATCAGAGGATTCTTCTGAAGACTCTGTATCCGAAGCGGTACTGCTGTCGGAAGTCTTCGCCTCTTCAGATACCTCCGGTTCACTGCTCTCTTCCGGTAACGGCGGCGCCTCCACTAAAACGCTCACCGCATCACTGTAGACACCACACTTCTCTCCATCGGGACCATCGGGCAATGTATAAGAGCAGACCTTAAAATACCAGTATCCCTCGCCGAGGGAATAAGTCTCCACAAGTCCTGTCGTGGTACCGGGCTTGTAATCCATATAGTAACAGGTGTAAAAATCCGCATTGCGGGAACAGAGCAGATAATAGCCCTGGGCTTTCGGGTCCTCTTTCCAGGTTATCTCCACCACACCTGATTCCGAACGGATCGACGTGATCTCGTTCTTTGGCAGACAGATATCAAAGCTCTCCGACAACTCCCCTTTATAGTTACCCTTACCCTTGACCTTCACCCATGATCTGCCGGGTTCCGTCTTCTCGGTAATTTCGAGGGTATAATCCTTATCAACGATCAGTTCCTCATGCTGTGTCGAATACACCTTTACTTCGGGAGCGATGGGTTCGCCGGTATAGCGGAAGCTTTTCGCTGTCAGGATCACCGCATCAAGTTCACCGGTCACCTTCACGCTCTTTGTCTCGCTGTACGGACCGCAGAGATGATTGATATCCTCGGTATAATACGCACAGACCTTGACAAAGACCTGATCCCCGCCGGTAAAACCCTCCTTGATCGTATAAGAGGAGCCGCTATCCACAAACACCTCATGCATATTATCAGAGAAGCCGTCATTGGTACAATACAGCAGCAGATACCCCTCTGCCTCCCCGAGAGCATCCCACGAGACATCCACATATCCCTTGGAAACGGACGCGCTGATACCCTGCACCTGACGGGGCAGGATCGTAAAATCCGCTTCTTTTTTTCCGGTATATTTTCCCTTACCAGTGACGATCAGTTTTGCCGAACGATGACCCGCCCTGGTATTTTTGGAGTACGAGAGGGTATAATCCCTGTCCATCTGAAGCTGATTCCCGTCAACATACACCTTCACCTGTTTTGCTTCGTCTTCCGAGAAGACAACGGGAGTTCCTGTATACTCAAAAACGTCCTTCGGCAGTTTCACCTGTGCATTTTTCAGATCCTTCAGAACAGGCTTTGGTGCAGCCGAAGAATGACTGCCAGAAGACTGTACCGGCTCTGATGAAGCAGTTTCCTGTGAATCCTCCGTCAGGGAGCTACTGTTGGAAACACTATCTTCCTGTGAACTCTGAGCGGAAATATCCGTCTGAATAGCGGCCGTTGTACCTGCTGCACAGCCGACACTACTGACTGTGATTGACAGTGCCATCGTGATTGCCAGAACAGCGTCAATCCTTTTCATACCAATTCTTCCCTTTCAAAGTGATTGTTTCTTTCATACCGTGTCATTATACCAACATTCCTCCCCCTTGTCAATACCTGCGCACCCGTGTCACACTGCGGTGCCCCACCGCTGTGTAGTTACGCTGCGGCGCCCCGCCGCTGTGTAGTCACGCTGTCGTTCGCTGACGCTCACTTTGT
>ONEU01000125.1 GCA_900316925.1 uncultured Eubacteriales bacterium | reverse complement strand
GTTTTTTTAGCTCCTTCTGAATTTGCTTTTCCTTCCCTTCGGATTTCAGTTTTGCAATCAGAGCCTCCATCTCCGTTTTTGAACAACGATTCAGACGCTTATAGGCTTCCTCCTGATAGTACTTTGCCACTTCAAGACCTAAATGACGGGAACCTGAGTGTATTACAATATAAATCGAACCGTCCTCTCCCCTGTCGGCTTCAATAAAATGATTGCCGCCACCCAGTGTCCCGAGACTTTTTTCGGCTCGCTCAAGATTGATATGATGAAAACAATATAATCCGACAAGATCTGTTTTTTCAAGATAACGGTGATTTTTCTTTCTGATATTGAAGCCTGACGGGATCTGCGCTCTTATCAGCTTATCAAGCTTCTGCACCTCAATAAAGCTTTCCCTGATACAAACGGTTTCCATCCCGCAGCCGATATCTACTCCGACTAAGTTCGGAACAGCCTTATCGGTTATCGTCATAGTTGTGCCGATAGTGCATCCGGCACCCGCATGAACGTCAGGCATGATTCTTATCTGCTGACCCTCAGACATAGGCTGATTCAGCAGTTCGATGATCTGTCTCACAGTAAATTTTTTCTCTGATGGAGGCCGCACTATAGCCGCAAACATTTGAGATCTCCCTGATAAACAAATGTGCAAAGGTATGAAGTACCACATATGTCTCTGAAAAATCATCAAATTTGAAATGGCTTTCCTCCAGGGCTTTTCTCATCCGCTTATATCTTGACCGGTTGGCATTGGTCCAGGCAATGATCTTTTCCTTGTTAAATCTGATAAAAATTCCTTCGCCGGTAAGTTCCACCGCAGGAAGCCATTTTTTGGAATATTGAGAAAGAGGCGCAAGTTCCGTTTCGTCACGAAACAGCCGGCTGAATCCAATCAACGCCTGTGTAACACTCAGTCTGTCTACCACTGCGACCTGTTCAAAATAGTCACGGTACTTTTCCGGTATTGAAACGGTATAGGATGAAAAACTACCGGTATCGACGTTCTCTTCCTTTGAAAGAACGGCATATTCATCCTCACAGACCGATCGTTCCGTTCTGTTTCCTCTTTCACACATGACGGTTTTTACGGCGTTGTAGGAGCGCAGGATCTCTTCATCCGTCAGTCCATCATCATGCAGATATCCTCTGACTGCCGATGGAATACGTTCTTCATCCATATGACTGATAAAGTCATCATTCTTTTTAATACAGTTCACTGCTGCCATGCTCCATGGCGGTATGAGCAATGCTGATCTTGTCACAGGAAAATAGACGCCGGACGCTGTACGCAGCCTTACCATCATAGTTCCTTTACATCCCAACGCTGCACGGGCATCAGGTTTTTTAAAATGAGGAAATTTACAGGTACATGGATAGGATGCCAACGCTTTGGATGAGAACACCTGCACCATGCCTCTTCTTGCGTGACATTCGGTACATTCCAGCATAAGGCTGTCAATATCGGTACGGTTATAAACGTTTATCATCCTGATTCTGGGAGAAGTTTTTCCTGAAGGACAAGGCTTGCCGTTATGTACCCACCACTCATAGGGAAAATCATCAATATGTCCGTACCGGCACATCACTACAAAACGGGAAGCTGTCAGATCATTCTTGCATTTCGGACATTTATGTCTTTGACGGATATCCAGTTCGTTGATATGGTAGATATTGCCGCATCGGGAGCAGTGAAGCTTTTCCGGAAAAATATAGGAAGGGACATTTTTTCCTTTTTCTGCAATATATAAGCAAGCTGAAAGGGATACCAGCTCACAGATTCTGCCGGACAATGCTTGGTTTTTATACGCTGAAGAAGCATTGCCTCATTCATGTACAAAAACGATTTGCATGCCTGTTCATTACTTCTCAGTATCCTGACACCATTTTCAAGACGCTCTATACACCTTTCTATTCCATCAAACGTCCTTTTCACAGACTCACGATAGCGGACAGACAAATCCTTGTTCTTCCGTAAACCTTCGTACCATTGTCTGTATTGACTGATAAATCCCTCCAGCTTTTGACAGGCATT
>ONEU01000124.1 GCA_900316925.1 uncultured Eubacteriales bacterium | reverse complement strand
GTGGCAGCCTTGGGAACGATGGAAACAGCGGTTTTGGAGGAATAACCGGAAGCCTTTGTCCACTTGGTCTGCTTAGCCTGCTTGTAGTATACAGCATACTGAACGCTGCCCTGTCCGCCGGTGGATGCACAATTCACAGTCACTTTGCTGCCTTTTGTTATGGTCTGGGCGGAAACAGCGGAGGTGTTTTTAAACCCGCCCGTTACAGTGAGCCTGATGTCCTTGTTCACGATCTTACCGGAAGCGTCCTTTGCTTTCACGCGGACGGTATAGACTTTCGCAGATTTCGGGGCGATCGTTACTGAAGATTTGGTGGAGTAGCCGGAAGCCTTTGTCCATGTGCTCTGCTTTTCCTGCTTGTAGAATACCGCGTACTGAACCGTACCGGTACTGCCGGTGGAGGTGCAGCTGACAGTGACCTTTTTGCCCAGGGTGATCGTACTGTCACTCAGGGTGGAGGTGTTTTTCAATACGGATGATTTGACGGTTACGGTCAGATCCTTGTTGACGACTTTTCCGGAAGCGTCCTTTGCTTTCACACGCACATCATAGGTAGTGGATGCCTTGGGGGTAAAGGAACGGCTGGTAGAGGTGCTGTAGCCGGAAGCCTTTGTCCAGGAGGTCTGCTTGTGCTGTTTGTAGAATACGGCATACTGAATGCTGCCTGAACCGCCGGTTGCGCTGCAATTGATCTTGACGGGTTTTCCAACGGTGTAGGTACCTGAGGGTATGGTAGAGCTGTTTTCCAGTATCGGTGCGCCGATGGTTTCGGTAATGTATTCTCCGGAGTAGGTATTCCACTCTCCATAGGGATAGATATATTTTGTTTTCAACTTCATTTTGCCGGGTCTGGGTTCTTCGGAGGTGTCGATGACATAGATCGCACCAGCCCAAATACTGGCGTCAAAATTCAGGTCAACTGTCTGATAACCGACTACACCGGTGCGGATTTCCTCATCTGTTTTACCGCTGTTGAAAATAATACGTTCTGCATTGAAGGGAACTCTTGCCTGCCAGATATCTGTTCCGGGAATCTGTGTCATCTTTGTACCGGGGTAATTTATCGGGCGGTTGTCGGTTTCGCCGTATTCGTCTATTGTACTTATCCAACCATAATCATTGTCTTCCAGGTCAAATGTTCTGGAAAAATCATTATTCCACCAGTAAGCGTAGACTTGATCCCATTTTGTTTTGGAGTTATCAAAGTAAATATAGTCTGTCAATACTGTCTCATACCCGTTAAGAGGATCTTTCACTTTAAGCGCCAGATCCTTGTTCAGAACCTTGCCGGATTCAAATTTTGCTTTCACACGGATGGTATAGTTGCCGGTTTTTGTAGGGGTCCAGGATACAGCTGTATCCGGTTGATAATCAGAAATCTTCTTCCAGGAGGTGGTGCCTGCTAATTGATAGTAAACAGCATACTGTGCATCTTCCGGACCGATGGATGAGCAGAGAACATTCAGGCTCTTGCCTTCAAAAATACTGCTTGCCGAGAGAAAAGAGGTATTCTCATAAGGGGACGTGACAGTAACAGTAAAGTCTGCGTCCTCCACGTTGCCTTTTTTGTCCTTAGCCTTGACTCTGACGGTATAAGTACCCTCCTTCGGGAAGGATATCGTCACATCCTCGTTGCTGCTGTAGCCGGATACCTTTGTCCAGCCCTTGCCCTTCTGATAGGTATGGACGGCAAACTGCGTGTTGCCGTCTCCGCCGTTTGCTGAGCAGAAAACGGTGAGCTCTTCACCTGCCCGCAGTGAGTCGGTGCTCAGGCTGGAGGTGTTGGAAAGAGGTGTAACAGCAATGACGCTGACAGGCCAGTATCTGTAACCGTCCTCGTTAAAGTTGAAGTACGGATCATTGACAGAGGAATCCGGGTTAGCCAGTGCTTTTTCAGAAACTCTTGTGGTGTCGAGAGAAATGATGATCTTCTGCCCCTCATCAAACCATTCGGTTCTGTATGTCCGAGTCCCCATGGTTGTATCGTAGTCGGGGTCATAATCTCCCCAGTTGTAAGCCCAATCATGGTCGGCACGAACCTTAAATTCACCATATCCTTCTTCAAAAGATGTAACGGTAGCCTGATAGATACCGTCGCCGTCATCGTCTGTCATGTCGATATCCTCGTTCCAGAAGGTAAAACCTCCGATGACGCTGAGAGTGGTGAAGGGCTTATACTGCGGTTCCGGTGTCGGTTCCGGCTGCGGAATCGGGGTATCCAGATCAACAACCTCATAGCTGATAGGCCAGAAATTGTAACCGTCTGTATCGAAGGTAAAATCGGGATCATTGACATAGGAGTCCGGATTAGCCAGTGCTTCATCAGCAACCTTTGTGGTATCCAGCTTCACTACCATCTTCTGACCCTCTGCTACAACAGCATGGAAGTTGGTCTGGCTGTTCTGGGTTCTGTCAAAGTCAGCTTCATACTCGCCCCAGCTATATTCCCAAGAAGCATCTGTACGCACTTTGAAATCATACTGGCCAGTGACAGGAATGACAGCCTCGTAGATGCCGTCGCTGTCATCGTCTGTCATGGGAGCATCTTTGCTCCATTCATTA
Organism: uncultured Eubacteriales bacterium; assembly: GCA_900316925.1. GTDB lineage: Bacteria > Bacillota > Clostridia > Oscillospirales > Acutalibacteraceae > UBA1213. The sequence goes on along the minus strand of ONEU01000124.1, from coordinate 9,699 downwards.
AAGCCTCCGATGACGCCGAAGGTGTGGTCGGAAGGACGGCCAAAGTCATTATCGTAGGCTGCGGCCGAGGTTACTGCTGTCATCGCCACAGAGCCGACCATCGCACTGGTCAGCAGTACGGCCAACAGCTTTTTTGTAACTGTGTTCTTCATTGTGTGATTCTCCTCCTTTGATGGATTAGTTGAATAATTGATACCATCATTATACAACTATTGTCAATATCTTTCAATCACTTTGTGAATAGTTCATAAATAATTAAAATTTCATTACTTTTTAAAATAGTTCAACACCGGCAAGGAACCCCCTGCCGGTGTTGATGGAACAGCTTATTTTACGATGACGGACAGATCTTTGTTGACGATCTTGCCGGAAGCGTCTTTTGCTTTGACACGGATGTTGTAGGTAGTAGCGGCTCTGAGTGTAATGCTGACGTTGGTTCCCGTAGCATAGTTGCGGGCCATTGTCCAGGAGGTCTGAGCGGACTGTTTATAGAATACCGCATACTGGACGGTACCGGCAGCGCCGGTGGAGGAACAGCTTACGGTGACATTACTGCCGCGCGTTACGGTGGCGGCGGAAACACGGGAGGTGTTTCTCAGGGAGGCTTTCACGGTGATATTCAGGTCTTTGTTGACGATTTTGCCGCGGCCGTCCTTGACCTTAATGCGCACGTTGTAGACAGCGGCACTCCTGGGAACGAACGATGCCAGCGGGGAAGCGGAATAATCCGAAGCCTTTGTCCAGGTGGACTGATTGGACTGCTTATAGAAAACGGCGAACTGTTTGGTACCGATACCGCCAGAGGCACGGCAGACCACTCTTACAGGGGAGCCCTGAATTGCAGAAGCAGCATCCAGGAAAGAGGTGTTAAGGAGCGGAGGAGCCTTCACGGTTACGGTATAGTCCTTGTTGACAATCAAACCGGCTTCATCCTTGGCTTTGATGCGCAGGTTATAGGTTGTTACGCCCTTGGGGATAAAGGAGACGGATGAGGCCGAGGAATAATCCGCTGCTTTTGTCCAGTTAGACTGTTTTTTCTGTTTATAGAAAACAGCGTACTTCACATTGCCGGTACCGCCGGTGGAGGAACAGCGGACACGGATGGGATCGCCATAGGTAATGCTGGTGGAGTCAATGGTGGATTTGTTGACCAGCGGTTTCGGGAGAACGGTCACACGGCAGGTTGCCTTTTTGTTGTTGCTGGTAATGACGGTAATGGTTGCGGTGCCGATGCCGACAGCTTTGACCGAGCCGTTGGAAACGGTAACGATCTGTTTGTCAGAGGATGTCCAGGAGAGTGTTTTGTTGGTAGTGGTCTTGGGATAGATGGTTGCTTTCAGAGAAGCGGTATTTCCGACCATGACAGAGAGTTCCTTCTGATCGAGACGGACGGATCTGGCGGGCTGCACGACCGTGAGGGTACATTCCGCCCGGATGCCGTTGGAAGCGACAGCGGAGAGGGTAGTCTGTCCTGTTTTAAGTGCCGTGACCTTGCCGTCAGACACCGTTGCCACGCTTTCGTCGGAGGATGCCCAGACAGTATCGCCCAGGACATTAGCTCTGGCACTGCTTTCATAGAAAACATTCGTGGTGAGGTAGAACTGCCTCTCGGTGTTGATGTTGAGAGTAGTTCCGCCGCTGGTACATTCGATTTTATAGTCGCTGCAGTTCTGGGAATTGACGTCGATGGATACGCTGACATTTTTATTATCAGTGCCCCGGGTTTCATCAGCGTGGTTTAACGTAGAGCTGAAACGCCCGCACAGACAGGAGGGATATCCGTCAATATCGTTGGAATAGAACTCTCCCAGCCCGACATAGCGGTAGCTCGGGTTGATCATGGCCTCGTAATGTCCCGTGACACCGTCGGTATTGTTGACCCAATCCGTTTTCTCCTGATAGAATTGGTTCAGACCGTAGACCATGGTTTTCTGGAAGTTCCATGCCAGAACCTCATGGTTGCTGCGAATGGGGTAGGTGTCGATGGAGAAGCATCCGAAGCCATTGGGACGGGTGTGACTGAGGGTCAGGACTGCTTCTGCGGCACGCTGTCTGGCAGTGAGCTCCAGCTCGTGGGACCACTGAATGGGCGAGTAATCAGCCATCGTAAGATTCGTGGAAGGACGTTCGGGATTTTTGACACCCTCCAGACAGGCTTCATAACGGATCTCGTTGATCCTGTCGATAGCGTTCTGGATATCGGTATAATAGGCACCGCTCAGGCTGACCTTGAGATACGGTGCTGTATAGTTTCCGGGATCTGGTTCTGGCTCCGGTTCGGGTTCCGGGTCAGGATCACCATAGGGAAAGATTTCATAGCTTACCGGCCAGTACCGATAACCGTAAGAGGAAAACTCATAAGTCAGATCATGCACGAAGGAATCGGGATTTTCTTCTGCCGCAGGGTCTATCGTGGTGGTATTCAATGTAATCAACACGACGGATTGCTTGGTTATGGTGAAGGTGACAGGGGTACTGCTGCCGAGAGTTCCGTCATTGTCAGGCTCATACATCCCCCAGGTGTAATCCGGGGCGTCATCAGCCTGAATCTTGAAGGAGTAAGTGCCTGGCGCAAAAGTGAGAAAGGTATTAAACTTGCCGTAGCAGTACGAATCCAGGGAAATGCCGTTCTGCCAGTGGTTGAAGCAGCCGATGATACTGTATGTATGGTCCCTGGCATCGCCGAAATAGTCGGCAGCAGATACCGGTGCAGCGGCTGCGGCGGCCATCGTGCCGGCAACGGCAGCCGCCAGTCCGATAGCTGATAGTTTTCTGGAAATACTGTGTTTCATGTGGACATCCTCCTTTTATCGGTAATGAGGTAAATAATGATTGTAATAATTGTATACTATTTTTGCGTGTTCTGCAATCATTTTTTAAAAATATGTTATGATTCACGAAAAAACCGGCAGGGAAACAGTTCCGTGCCGGTGTGAAAGATTATTCATCAAAGAGGGGGGTAGAGAAGTAGCGTTCGGCGGTATCGGGAAGGATGGTAACCACCGTCTTGCCCGGGCCGAGTTTTTCTGCCAGTTTCAGAGCGGCAGCCACGTTGGTGCCTGCCGAGATACCGCACATAATGCCTTCCAGGGAGGCAAGCTGTCTGGCGGTATTGATCGCATCGTCATCGGTGACGATATGAATATGGTCGTAGATACCGGTATTCAGGATGGGCGGGATGATTCCGTCGCCGATACCCATCTGCAGATGGGTGCCGATAGTACCGCCGGCAAGAATGGCGGCGTGTTCCGGTTCCACTGCCCAGATCTCCATGTCGGGATATTGCTTTTTCAGGGTCTCACCGATACCGGTGATGGTGCCGCCCGTACCGATTCCGGAGCAGAAGCCGTCGATCCTGCAGGCAGTCTGTTCGAGAATTTCGAGAGCGGTGTAATACTTGTGGGCATTGGTATTATTTTCGTTTTCAAACTGCTGCGGAACAAACACCCTCGGGTCTTTAGCGGCCATCTCAGCGGCAAGATCCAGGCATTTCTGGATACACTTGCCGATATCCCCGTCATCGTGAATGAGGATGACCTCAGCCCCATAGTGGCGGACGAGCTTCCGGCGCTCCTCGCTGACGGAATCCGGCATGATAATGATCGTTTTATAGCCTCTCACGGCGCCCACGAGAGCCAGACCGATTCCCTGATTACCGCTTGTCGGTTCCACGATAATGGTATCGGGGCGGATACGGCCTTCTTTTTCCGCATGAGTAATCATGTTGTAGGCTGTGCGGGTTTTGATAGAGCCGCCCACATTAAGTCCTTCAAATTTAACCAGGATACGGGCATTGCCGGGTTTGTTGAGCCGGTTCAGCTCGATCATCGGCGTATGTCCTATTGCTTCCAGAATATTGAGATATATCATTTTGTGTCATCATCTCCTGAAATCCTATTATAGCATATTTCCTGCACTTCTGCAATTGCTTTTTCTCTTCGTTCACGGAAATCCATTTTGACCTGCCAGTTACCGGGAAAAATCTTTCCAAAATTCGCTGAAGGAATAAACCTTGCAGCAATCAGTAAACACCAACTTCTCATCGTTGTAGGGGAATCGTTTTTTTTGACAGTTTTTTGGGGTTTCCCCCAAGCCTCCTTCCAAAAACCGCCGCGGATGAGTCGGGGGAGGAGCCGGAATGTCAGGGGGAGTTTCACGAGAAAGTCACCCGAAAGCAAAGAGGTGTTTTCTACGATTTCAACAGAAAAAGAAGAAGCGTTCTGTGTGAAAGCAGAACGCTCCGGGAGTTTATTTCCTGTTGGCAATATCGGTGTAGATCACCCGGCTGTGGACATTTTTGTATGCCGGACGAATAATCTTGCTTGGGTTGACCAGCTCCTCCATGCGGTGGGCGGACCAGCCTGCAATTCTGGCAATCGCAAAGATCGGTGTGAAGAGCTTGGGCGGAAGATCAAGCATACTGTATACAAATCCGCTGTAAAAATCGACGTTGGCACTCACGCCCTTGTAGATGCGGCGTTCCTGTGCGATAACCTCCGGTGCGAGTCTCTCCACCATGGAATAGAGCCGGAACTCTTTCAGGCGTCCCTTCTCTTCGGAGAGCTTTTCCACAAATCCCTTGAACACCCTTGCACGGGGATCGGAAATGGAATAAACGGCGTGGCCCATGCCATAGATCAGACCGGAGCGGTCGAATGCCTCGCCGTGGAGGAGCTTGGTCAGATAGCTGCGGACCTCGTCCTCGTCGCTGAAGTCGGAGATATTCTTTTCCATATCCTCAAACATTCTGACGACCTTAATGTTGGCACCTCCGTGCTTCGGACCCTTCAGAGAACCGAGAGCGGCAGCAATGGCGGAGTATGTATCCGTGCCGGAGGAAGTGACAACATGGGTGGTAAAGGTGGAGTTGTTGCCGCCGCCGTGCTCAGCGTGGAGCACCAGGGACATATCCAGCAGCTTTGCTTCCAGCTGGGTGTATCTGGAATCGGGACGCAGCATATAGAGGATGTTTTCGGCGGTGGAAAGCTGCGGCTGGGGAGAATGGATAATCAGGCTTTGATTTCTGCGGTAGTGGTTATAGGCCTGATAGCTGTAAACCGAGATGACGGGGAAGGTGGCAATCAGCTGCAGGCACTGTCGGAGCACATTGGGCAGGGAGGTATCATCAGCCTGCGGGTCATAAGAATAAAGGGTCAGAACACTTCTTGCCAGGGCGTTCATCATATCGCTGCTGGGCGCTTTGAGGATGACATCACGGGTAAAGTAGTGAGGCAGATTACGGTAGGAGGCCAGCAGACGGTTGATCTGCTCGAATTGCTGCTGGGTAGGCAGTTTGCCGAACATCAGCAGATAAACAACTTCTTCAAAGCCGAAGCGTCCGTCATGGATAAAGCCATTGACGATATCCTCAACATCTACGCCGCGGTAGTACAGCTTGCCGTCACAGGGATGTGTTTCGCCGTCAACCGTCACGGAGGAACAGATCTCAGAGATTTCCGTCAGACCGGCCAGGACGCCCTTACCGTTGATATCACGAAGGCCGCGCTTGACGTCATATTTCGTATAGAGGTCTTTATTGATTGTGCTGTTTTCCGAACAGAGTCTGCTCAGTTCCTCCAGTTCAGGTGTGATCTTATACAAGGTGTTGTTCTGCAATTCTATCATCTCCAATATTTTTGATCTATTATAGTGTAAAGTAACAATTTATGCCAATTGATATTATCATTATAGCACAAAATTGTAATTTGTAAATAAGATAAATGTAGATATTTTGTTAATTTTGATTTACTCACCGCGGAAGAATGCACCTTGTACCAGGTTCCTTACTTTTAGTTCATGGTTTAGGGCATTCAGGACATGACGCTTGTTGCCGCTCCATTTCGGGGCGATCAGTTCCTGTTTGCTGCCGTCACCGGTCAGCCGGTGGATGACGAGCTGCGGCGGCAGGATGGCGAGAATATCTGCCAACAGAGAGATGTAGGTCTGTTCATCCAGGACATCAACGGTGCCGTTGTCATACATCTGTGCAAGTCTGGTGTTTCGGAGGATATGCAGGAGCTGTAGCTTGATCCCGTCGGCACCGCTTCTGCCGATGTAGTGGGCGGTAGCGAGCATTTCTTCACGGGTCTCTCCGGGCAGTCCGATGATCATGTGGGTGATTACCTGTGCGCCGGCGTCCTTGAGGTGAGTGACGGCTTCGTCATAGCAGGAGAGGGGATAGCCGCGGTTGATGAAGTCGGCAGTTTTCGGGTGGATGGTTTGCAGTCCAAGTTCCACCCAGACCGGTTTGATGGCGGCAAGTTCACGGATCAGCGCGATTTTTTCAGGTTCAAGGCAGTCCGGTCTGGTGGCGATGGAGAGCACGGCAATATCCTCCCGTTCAATCACCGGCCAAAAGAGCTGCTGAAGTCTATTCACAGGAGCGTAGGTGTTGGTGTAGGCCTGAAAATAGGCAATATACTCCGAGCCTTGGAACTTCGCACCGATGAGCTGCTTTTCGTAGGAAATCTGTTCATCTGTTGAGAGCTCCGCCGCGGCCGCAAAATCCCCGGAACCGCCGCTGCTGCAAAAGATACAGCCGCCGGAGGAGAGAGTGCCGTCACGGTTGGGACAGGTCATGCCGCCATTGAGGGAGAGCTTATAGAGCTTCCGGCCAAAGGTGTTTTTGAGATAGGCGTCCAGGGAATAGTAACGTCTGCCGTTCCAGGCTTTGATCAGTTCCTTCATGTTGATCCGTCCTTCTGAAAAATAAAGAGGGAAACGCAATTGTTTCCCTCTTGAAACACCTTGTTCGATTATGCTTCAGGCTCGAAGTTCTCTTTGCCGACGCCGCACAGAGGACAGGTCCAATCGTCCGGAACATCCTCAAAGGGTGTGTTGGGTGCAATGCCGTGATCGGGATCACCGTCGAGAGGCTCATACACATAGCCGCAGACTGCACATACATACTTTGTCATCAGAAACACCTCCATGTAGTAATTAGGTTAGTATACCTATACATTATATAGTATCCGGGGATAAATGTCAATCTTTTTATGGGGTATGACCACGGAATGATGATTTTGCATAACGGGAAAAAGTATCCTTTGTGGATTCTGACGTCTCATCGCCTTTTGATACGCATGGCAATGACGGTGACATCATCATCATGTCCGTCGCTGCGTCTTGCGACGGCTTCATCTGCCAGCAGATCGGAAAGCTCCTGCATACTTTTGTCCTCCCAGCGCACGAGGATGTGCTCGATCCACTCTTCGCCCGTAGCCACCGCACCGTCCGAGACCATCACGATCAGATCATTTTCATCCAGCTCATCCTCGGTGTAGGTAAATTCCACATCCGGCAGGATTCCCACCGGCAGGGAGGGTGTCTCCACCCGGAAGAGCTCACCGTTCTTGCGGATAAAGGAGAGTGCCGCCCCCGCCTTCATAAAATCCGTCACACCGCTGTACAGATCGACTGACACGACATCCAATGTCGCCAGAGATTCATCCTCCGATTTCACCATCAGTGCGGAGTTGACCACCTTCAGGGAACAGTCGAAGCCCAATCCTGCCTTGATGAGCTTTGAGAGGATGCTGACGGCCATACCACCATCCACAGCGGCTCTTCCGCCGGTGCCCATACCGTCGCTGAGGACGGTGACCATCCTGCCCATGCCGTCGTTGAAGTAGCGGAAATGATCGCCGCAGAGCCGTCCGCAGCCGCAGATATGCTGACTGGAGGCAATCTCCACATCCAGGGCAGGACGCTCACAAAGGGTGATCCGGCAGCGTCCGAAGGCTGTCGTTGTACCGGGATTGTCAAAGCGTCTCCCGCAGAGCTTGGAAATCTCATGGAGGAGCAAAGCCCGCTGCAGCTTTTTGCGCTCCTCATCATAGACCTCTGCCTCCACCGTCATCCTCCCCAGATAATCTATCCGGCAGCTTGCCGCCAATGGTTTAAGCCCCAGATCCTTGAGCTTGAGAAAGATTTTGTCGGACAGATCGTTATCGAAGTATTCGTAGTTCTCGTATTCATCCGCCATCTCGCCGAGAATATCACCGAGCCCGCAGAACTGCCCCGCTACCACGCTCCTGATCTCGTCCACCCGTCGTGAAGCGGCTTCCGAGTGGAGAAAGTTCTTATAGCTTTTGTTCACCGCCATCGCCATTTCTGCCGTCCGACAGCATTTCCGCTTGAAATCATCCCGGAAATCCTCTCCCTTGATGCTGCCCTCCCGCCGCAGCTTGTCATTGACGTGCTGAAAGGATTCGAGTGTCACGCCGTCACGGTGTTCCCAGCAGTACACCCGCATACCGCATCGCTGACAGGTGTTTTCCACGGCCTTTTCATACACGCCTTCCAGGGTGGGGGTCACCACTCCGGCGAGTTTTTCGGCCACCTCTTCAACATCTCCCGAAACATCCGATAGTGCTTTGGAAGCAAAATCCAACCGCATGATGACGGAACGGCGCAGTCCTTCACTGTGTTCGTCGCTGTTGGCGGGCTTGAATACGGCGGCAATGAAATTACCGGCACTTTTTGGCAGTGCCACAAAGATGACGCCGGCTGCCAGTGTTTCATACAGGAGGTTAAACACCATGGCAAGCACACCGGATTGCAGGGAAACCAGCCCGCAGCTCACAACGAAGAGAATGACGGAGGCAATCCTTCCGGCGGAGGAAAACAGTCCCGCCATGAGTCCGCCAAAGGAGAAGGCGGCGCCCAGAAAGAAGTAATTGACAGACGAAAGGCTGAGCACGATACCTGCGGCAATTCCGGCGACAGCGCCTCCTGCCACACCGCCGAACCGAGCGGCGAACAGGATGCACAGACCTGCAGCGATCCGTCCCACGGAGATCGGCCCGAGGGAAATTCCCGACAGAGAGAGCAGTCCCATGCAGCCGGTCAGGATGAGACAGGCAACCTCCTGCGGCAGGAGCATCCCAAGTGTTTTGGTGCCGTAGATAATGATGAATGTCCGGGAGAAGAAGTAGGCGCAGGCAGCACCCAGCAAGGCTTCAATGCCATAGGATAGAGCCGTGTTCCATTGGAAACCGCTGATGCTCATCATTGCCAGTCCTGTAGCGAGCGTCGGCAGGAAGCAGACCGCCGATGCGTAGAGCGAATGTCGGTTGATCTTTTTGAGATCATGCAGAGTCCAACGGATCGCGAGTACCGCCAGCATGGCGGCAATGTAGCGGAAGTTGCTTTTTCCTGCAGAAAAAACGATGTAGCCTGTGACCGAGCCGATCAGGGAAGAGAACACGCCGGAAAACGGTACCGACGCCGCCAGGGAAACGCCGAAAGGAGAGTAGGTGCCGAAGATTGTTCCGCCGGAAACGATGAAACCGCTGCCAAAGTAGGCAAGCTGTGTCAGCAGTTTTCCGGTGCTGTCATTGAGGGGGAGACCCCGGCAGGCATATTTTGCGGCAAGCTCGCTGACCTTCAATAAAACCACCCCGATTTTCATAATAATGTGGATACGATCGTTTTTATTATAGCTCCCGGTGATTGTTTACTTTGTCACAAAATGTAGTCCCCCTGCCATCTAATCAATCTCACCAGAAATAAGAATAACTAGATTTTTCGCGGTCTTTGTGAACTATCTGGAGGGATGTGCCATAATGACAGGAAGAGAAAGATATTTATGCACGCCAAAAACATAGTGTTATATTGAATAATGGTATTACAACAAACTTACAACTATAATCCCCGCACCTGCGGGGATTTCAGTTAAGGTCAGTAGGCACGGGTACT
>ONEU01000196.1 GCA_900316925.1 uncultured Eubacteriales bacterium | reverse complement strand
GCATTGTAAGACGCATTGACGACCTTGGTCGTGTCGTCATACCAAAGGAAATCCGCCGCACGCTCCGGATTCACGAGGGCGACCCGTTGGAAATCTATACGGATGCCAACGGTGAGGTGATTTTCAAGAAGTATTCCCCGGTAGGGGAAATGTCGGGTTTTGCGGAGCAGTATGCGGAGGTGCTGAGCAAGGTTGCCAGACAGCCGGTGCTGATCAGCGACAACGATCATATTGTTGCGGCGGCAGGTATCTCCAAGAAGGAGATGCTGGAGCGCCGTATTTCACCGATGCTGGAGGATTATATCATGGGGCGTAAGAGCTACTTCGCCGGGACAAGCGGTGTTCCCCCTCTTTATCCGGTGGAGAATATTGAGCGCAATGCCGCCATTATGTATCCTATTATTGCGGCAGGAGATGTTACAGGTTCTGTCATTCTTCTTTTCAACGAATCCAACACCCCTCCCACCGAAACGGAAAACAAGCTCATCCAGACAGCTGCTGCCTTTCTCGGACGCCAATCCGAATAGGCGGTAAGCTGCCGTTCCCGATCACGTCGGTTGGATGCGATAATACGACACGGCACCCACGCTTGCAGCCGTCACAGGTCTGGCAGCCTGCTGACCGGTTGCCGACGGCAAAACAATGGCACGGTCACTCTGTCGGGAGTAACCGTGCCTGCTTTATTGGTTTTCCGTTCTATGACGGCGCTGCTAACGTGGTCTCAGAACTTTCTGTATTTTTTCACGGGACGCTGGGTCTTCTTCTTGCGGCGGTAGACGGCCACAACGATGATGTAGATGATGACAAGGATCACGATCACCGCTACGGAAATGATGAACCATTTGGAGGTGATGACATTCTTGATGGCGTCAATGGCCGAGAGCAATTCGCTGCGGTCAACCGTCTCGGAAGCCACCAGATCAATGGTCACCAGTTCGTTGTTGGCGTAGCTCAGGGTGACGGTGCCGACTTTCTCGCCTTCCTTTACCGGCGCTTCGATACTGTCGGGAATGTGGAAGGTTTTGTCGATGCTCGAGATGGCAACGTCGTCGGGAAGGATGGTGGAATAGCTGTTGGCGGGGGAGAGCTGGAGCTTATCCTTGTTCCAGGCAAACTGCAGGTCGATCTCCTTGACCAGGTCGTTCTTTTCGATGATCGTTTTGATGCTCAGGTTACTGAACGCCCATTCGTACAGGTTCTTGGAATCAATCATGGCGCCATTGTCGTAATTCTCACCGTCCTCGTTCTCGTAAGGGGCACCGTAGGCGACGCACAGATAGGAATAGCCGCCCCTGGTGGCAGTAGACACAAGACAGTAACCGGAGTCGTTGCCGGTAGAACCGGTTTTGATGCCCTTGGCGTAGTCGTAGTAGTAATCGCCGCCGCGCACGGGGTCGATCATGTAGTTGGTGGTGACAAGATAGCGGTCCTCGCCGAGACAGTCTGAGGTGACGGTGTCGGTGATATCAATAAATTCCGGAAGGGTCAGCGCATATTTCGTGATCGTGGCCATGTCGCGCACGGTCGTGTAGTGGTTGGGATCGTTCAGACCGTGGGGATTGGCAAAATGTGTGTTGGTACAGCCCAGAGCCTTTGCCTTGTCATTCATCATCTGGACGAATTTGTCGATGTCGCCTTCACCGATATAGTCGGCAAGTACCAATGCGGCATCGTTGCCGGAGGGGATCATCAGACAGTTCAGGAGCTGATAGACGGACAGCTTTTCCTTTGCTTCCAGACCCGCAACGGAACTGCCGGTGCCGTCGAGCATGTGCAGGACGCTGCTCTTGATGGTGACGTAGGTGTTCTTGAAATCGTTGACGTGCTCAGCGGTGATGATATAGGTCATAATCTTGGTGGTGGAAGCGGGGTAGCGCCGGGTGTCGGCCTCTTTGGAATAGACAACCGTGCTGGTGTCGATGTTTTCAAGATAGAGGGACGTGCAGTGTGTCTTGAAGTCAATGTCAAATTCGGCAGCATGGGCGTTCATCGGGCAGATGATCAAAGCTGACAAAAAAACAAGTGAAGCAAGAACAATTGTCATTATTTTTTTCATAGAAAAAAATCAACTCCCGTGGTATAATGAAACCGTTCAGAAACGGCAGAATCGCAGTATGGACATAAGACTATTCTACATGATTTCCGGCCAAAACACAAATGGAATAATGCTTAATTTTCGGCATACTGCAAACGATAATTGTAGTAATTTTTTTGCGGGATACGACAGGGTGAAAGCGATGATCTATATTACGGGAGATATACACGGCGAATACAAGAGACTGGAAAACAAGAAGCTCAAAAAGCTGACGGAAAATGATTGCCTGATCGTGTGCGGTGATTTCGGGTTCCTGTGGGACGACTCGGAACGGGAGAAGGCCGTGCTGAGGAAGATCAGCGACAAGCATTTCAAGACGCTGTTTGTAGACGGCACCCACGAGAACTTTCACCTGTTGGACAGACTGCCGGTGGTGGAGCTGTTCGGCGGCAGGGCACAGCAGGCGGAGAAGAATATCTACCGTCTGATGCGCGGCGAAATCTACACCATAGAGGGCAAAACCTTCTTTACCTTTGGGGGCGGCGAGAGCAGCGACAAGGAGCTGCGCATGGAGAACGGTACCTGGTGGAAGGAGGAACAGCCTTCCATCGAGGAGATGGCCTATGGGGTAGAGAACCTGGACACGGTGGGCAGGAAGGTGGACTATATTGTGACGCACCAGCCCTCCATGACGGATATGGCGCTGGTGGACAGGCGCTGCTCCATCAATCCCCTGTCCACCTACTTTGATGAGCTGTCACGCAACATTGTCTATAAAAAATGGTACTTCGGCAGTCTCCATAAAAATAAGCGTATTCCCAGGGGACAGTGCCTGTTTACCGATATCGTGAGGATCTCCTGAGAAAATCGTCCTGCGGCTGCACGTTTTTTTCGTCAGGATATTTACATTTCCGGAAAAGCGTTGTAAAATAGAATTATGAAATCAGATCAAACGAAGGAGTCGTAAACTATGAAAATTTTGATTGAAACTTCCGCACGCCATGTACACGTCACCCAGGAAACCCTGGAGACCCTCTTCGGTGCCGGCGCCGAGCTGACCAAGAAGAAGGACCTTTCACAGCCCGGCCAGTTCGCTTCCTTTGAGAAGGTAACGGTTGTCGGCCCCAAGGGTGAGCTTGTCTGTTCCATCCTCGGCCCCGTGAGACCCGCCGATCAGATTGAGCTTTCCATCTCTGAGGCCCGCAAGCTCGGTATCGTGGCTCCCGTGAAGGAGTCCGGTGACGTTGCCGGTACCCCCGGCTGCAAGCTGATCGGACCCAAGGGTGAGGTTGAGGTGAAGGAAGGCGTGATGATCGCCAAGAGACATATCCATCTCGATCCCAAGACCGCTGATGAGTTCGGCCTGAAGGATAAGCAGATCGTGAAGGTCGCTGTCAACGGTGCTGACAGAAATCTGGTATTCGGTGATGTGGTCGTCAGAGTAAGCCCGAAGTTTGCTCCTGCCATGCACATCGACACCGATGAATCCAATGCTGCTTTTGCCGTTCCCGGTCTCGAGGGCGAGATCATCGTGGACTGATCGTTTCAAACAAAAGGCTGCCGCTGAGCTTGCGGCAGCCTTTTTCTTTGGGCGGGGACGGGATTTCAGGGGAGCCGGTCCACCGCGGCGAAGCCCTCCTGCAGGAGCTGCTCCGGATCGAGACCCTCGATGTC
>ONEU01000095.1 GCA_900316925.1 uncultured Eubacteriales bacterium | reverse complement strand
CTTTAGTTGACCTTCGTAAGGCAGTACCTTCATATTTCTTACGACCTCATGCACAGCATGCATATATGTTACGAAAAAACGATGAATGCCCCGGCGATTATAGCGATTTAATAGTTGGCATTGCGAGAATCCCTACTGATATAGGTATTAAATGGCTTGGCAACAATGAGTTTTTAAGCGTCAGAAGTCTGTTCCCAGTTCCATATTTTGATTCAGGCTATGCAAAACTGTTACACGATTACCCAGACTCGGATCAATCTATAATTCGACAATATGGTTCGATACAGATTATCTCTGACTAATAGAAACTTAGAGTTGTTTGAAGGACAAGACTCCCCTTGCCGAGCAAAAGCGTATCCTCGCCCAACTGGAAAACCTTTTGCTCCTGTGCGAGAGATTGAAATGAGGATGTGCGATGGAAATTGTAAGATACGGCACAGAAACATATCTGTATATCAACGGGCTATCTACACCAAAAGAGATTCTTCTCCACGACAACATCATTCTCGCTCCAATCTTCGCTCCGTTCCAATACGGAATAGTCTCGGATCTGCTCAAAGGCGACATGGATTTTGCCGTGGCAGCAGTCAGCGGGCGAACGATCGCTTCGCAGATGCGCATATACGCTTCTGATGAGGAAAAACTGGTGTGTACAGCATGGAATGCTGCATGGGATTGCATTCTTTTAGGGGCTATTTTTCATTGCGAAGTAATGGGCAACATCCAAGGTGATAAGCCGGTCGAACAATTAAACGAGGCAACATGCGTAAATGTTACGAACTATGCCTTTCGGGCGATACTTTCAGAACCATATGCATTAACTGAAGCAGATCTCAAGTGGATTGAATCTTACTATCCTACGGCGTACAAGCTTTTGGATAAAGACCCCTTTATGACCGCAGTCCACGCTATGGCAAGCTACAAATGGCATTCGATGCCTCGCGTACAATTGGCCATTCTTTGGTCGGGGATAGAGGCACTTTTTGAAGCAAGTACTGAAATTAGTTTTCGTATAAGCTTGTACATAGCCAATTTCCTCGCAGGAGAAAATGCGCTTGAGGCCAAAGACCTCTTTGAAAAAACGAGACGACTGTATTCCTCCCGCTCTGCTGCGGTACACGGCGGGAAGATAAAAGGGGACATGGACGGCCTTGTTTCAGAATCGGCAGCACTCCTTAACCGAATTATCAGACGGTGTGCAGAGCTTGGCATGTTACCAAATACACAGGAGCTTGTTTTCCCAAGTGCATTTTTGAATAGTGCAGAACAATAGTATTCTTCTGTTTCTGACCATATTGCCAATAGGCTGGAAGGATTGCTTTCTAGACAAAAGGTAGAAATGAGGGCATTATGAAGATTGAGGATATTCCTATTCCTGCGCCCAAAATTGTTGATGAAAATAATTTTGACCTTGAGGAATGGAGAAGAGAAGTCCCAATTAATTATTTTGAATTGGCCCGTTTTTTGACTATCTCCAATCATCCAATTGTAAAAAACGAAGTCTTCAAAACGATCTACCAGGCAGTGCAGCTACATATCCCTGGGACTCTCTATAAATATATTTCTCTCTCGGGCAAGACAGATTCGGATGAAAAAAGATTTGACGCTCTGCTGAAAAACAGACTCTTTCTCTCAGCGGTCTCTTCTTTCAATGATCCGTTTGATTGCAAGGCTTACTATTATGACCCCAGGGCCCTGATGAAATATGAAGAGTTGAAATCGCACAACGGGAAAATCATTGATGACTTTTCATCTATGCTGAGAGTGGTGTCTCTCACATCAAATGGGGTACAATCATTACCAATGTGGGCTCATTATGCAAATAATCATGCAGGATTCTGTGTGTCTTATGACATGACCGACAGAGATAACCTCTCTCTCAAAAGTTGCACTTTCCCTGTGTTCTACACAGACGACCGGCTTGATATTACAAGCGTGATGGATTCATTTATAAGTACTGTGAAGGCTGAGGTAAAAGTTCAATCAGCTGCAGGAAAAAAAGATATACTCATTGACGACTTTTCCGTTGTCTTCCTTACTTCTCTTCTCTGTAATGTTAAACAAAGCTCCTGGTCATATGAGAATGAGTATAGATGCACAGAAGGGGCAACCGCGCCGGGAATACCGTTCGTTGATGCGAAAGCAAAAGAGATATACATAGGCTATAAGTGTAGCGAAGACAATGCCCGCCGTTTTTGTGAGATAGGCAAATCATTAAATATTCCTGTGTTTCAGATGAAATTCGAAGAAATGTCGGATGATTATTGGTTGTCTATGAAAAGCATTGTTCATTAGGTGCTGATAAAAATGCAAGAAGAAATCAATTCACATATTCAAATGCCGGAAAGCGTCCTGAAACGATTTGAAAATCAACATCATCAGTTCTACTATTATGATGTCGAGAAGAAGTTTGTAGGAAATCATGGCCATTCAGGAAAAATCAATACCCAGATAGGTTTTTATTCAAAAGACACAGAAGGGTTACTGAGCGCCCATGTAGAGAAGCCTTTCAGTGACTTGTATAGAATAATTGATGAGATCTGCATTGATCCACCTCAAGGTCATATCGACTCTGTCTTCGACGGTACTGCAAAAAGGTTTGTTTATGCACTTATTGCAAGAAACCCAGATAATATCGATCGAATAAAAGAGTACCCCTTTCTGACGGATTTCCTATCAGATCAGGAAATTCGTGATTTAGGGATGATTGTGGGCTTTGAAGCTGAGATCGAGAGAGATGTTTTTGCCAAGTATGGGACAACTCTTGCAATCAATACGACAATAGTTCCGTTTATTCTTCCAACATGTGGCATTTACGCCGTACAATTCCGAGAGATCGAACACATTGTGTTGCCGGTTTCTCCGCAGAAGGCAATCGTGTTCGTGGAAGAAAGGGGGACGGATGTGATCATTCATGACGGAATCGTACATCCGTATCGTGTTGATGATATCAGCGCAGTACAGGTGTTTAATGAAGCTGCATTATCAACTCAGTGCGGGTATGGAAATGGTTATGTCGTTTCCCCTGATAGAAATGCTCTAATGAGAGCCCTTGAGATAAGCTATCGTAAACACCATTGCAAACCGCCACAAAACCCGCTACAATAAACCCGAAGGGAGGCGTGGACATGACAAGAGAATACATTCTGATGAATCAGAGTCAGCCGGTGCTGCGCTTCTCCTGCGAGCGCAACGCCTTTGACGAGCCGGAGTTTGCCGAGATCGAGTGGCTTTCGGAACTCCGCCCCATTGGTTACGGGAACCTGAGCGATTTTCTGGCCCGGCGGCAGGCGCCCAAGCACCGCCAGCACATCAAAGAACTGCTGGAGCGCTATGGCTGCGACGATCTGGAGGGCTTCCTCCGGGTCACCCATGCGCTGAGCCTGAATGACACCTTCTGGGTGAAGGAAGCTGACAGCGATCTCCAGTGGGAAGCGGTGTCCCTTTACCGGAATGAGTTTGATCAGCTGGTGAGCGAAGCCGCCTTCGACGGTGTCATCAGCGAGACCGATCTCTCCTCCACTTCGCCGGAGTTCGGGACCGACGGCTATTACGCCAAGTGCTGGATCCGGGACGAGGACGGCATCTGGCTCTACAAGAGCGGGAGCGGCCTGCATGTGATCGAGCCGGTCTCCGAGTTTCTGGTCTCGCAGCTCGCCGGGCGCATCTGCACGAACAGCGTTTCTTATGATCTGGAGCTCTATCACGACAAGCTCGTGAGCAAATGTGCCCTGTTTACCAGCGAAGAGACGGGGCTTGCCAAGGCCAGCGCGGTCTTCCGCGGGGAGCAGACAATCCCAAGGCTGCTGGAGGCCTGCCGCGCCTATGGCTGTGAAGATGATTTCCGGTGCATGTGCATCTTGGATGCCCTCACGCTGAACCCGGATCGACACTACGGGAACTTCGGCTTCCTGTTTGATAACCAAAGCATGGCGATTTCCGGCATGGCGCCGGTCTTCGACAACAACCGGGCGCTCTTCCCGGAACTGGATGAGGAACAGCTCGCAGCGCCGGAATGGTACATTGAGCGCTGCCGCCCAAAGCTGGGGCGGGATTTCATCATCACCGCCCGCGGCCTGCTAACCGAGGAGATCCGCGCCGATCTGGAGAAGCTGCGGGGATTCCAATTCGAAAACCATCCGCATCTTACGATCAACGAAAACAGACTGGAACTGCTGAGCAACCTTGTGCAGCGGCAGTTGAAACAGATCCTTGAATGAACTAAAACTAAGCCTGGGATCCGATGCGCCAAAGAGCGGCACCGGAATTTCTGGATCCTACAGTAAGAAAGGGAGAGGGCAACACAGCCCTCTCCCTCAGTCTGATTTGGAGATAATTCAGGGGAACTTTGTAAAGTCGATGTTGTCTGCGCAGAGCTGCATCATGGCCTCGTTTGCGTCCATGAAGCCAAGCACCACATAGGCGTTCTCTGTCTCATAGACGGCGGTGGGTGCCGGGAGGCGCGGATATT
>ONEU01000152.1 GCA_900316925.1 uncultured Eubacteriales bacterium | reverse complement strand
TGCCTCTGCCGATAAGGGCTCCGGCGGGTACCAGTATGAGGTTTACTACAAGAAGTCTGCCGATACCAAGTGGGTCACCAAGCAGAAGTTCAGCACGAATAACATCATTACCTTCAAACCCGCAGGCGCTGGTGACTATGACCTGAGCGTAAAGGCTAAGGATTCCAGCGGTTTCATCGTCAAGAAGCGGTTCACCATCACCGTGGATAATTCTCTCCTGAATACCTCCACGATCTCCTCCGATAAGCTCACTCTCGGCGAGACATTGGTCCTCGATGCAGCTGCCAAGGGCGGTGCAGGAGATTATCAGTACCAGGTATACTATAGGGACGTCACTGCCGCGGATTGGACATTCGTACAGAAATACAGCACCAATACGGTCATCGAGATCAAGCCTGATGCCGTCGGCAGCTATGAGATTTCCATCCGTGCCAAGGACAGCGCAGGAAAGGTCGATAAGAAGGTCCTGACCTTCACCGTGGACAACACCCTGAAGAATACCTCTAAGGTTGCTACTGCTACTGTCACTCTCGGGAAACCGGTGACTGTCAAGGCATCCGCACTGGGCGGAGACGGCAGCTATCAGTATGAAATCTACTACAGGGAGTCCACCGCTTCCAAGTGGACGACGCTCCAGAAGTACAGCACCAAGGCTACCGTTTCCTTCACTCCTGACAAGGCAGCTACCTATAATGTCTGCGTCAGAGCAAAGGACGGCACCGGAACGGTTGAGAAAGCATACCTCGACGTTACCGTGAAATAATCCTCCGCAGCAAACAGGGGACAGGTCAAAGGACCTGTCCCTTTGTTCTGCCATCCGTTTCTGCTGTCCTATGAAAGAAGCCGACGCTCATCTGCGCCGGCTTTTTTTCAAAGGATGATACAGATCAGGCCGTTACAGCCGTCATTGATGACTCGTTCAATCGTCTCCTTGATTTTATTGCGGGCGTCCGCCGGCATCCGATAGAGCTTGTTGTGCAGCCCCTCGTTCACCAGCTCGTGCAATGACTTGCCGAAAATGTTGGACTCCCAGATCTTTGACGGGTCCTCTTCAAATTCCCGCAGCAGGTAATTCACCAGCTCTTCCGACTGCTGCTCCGAACCGACAATGGGGGTGATCTCTGTCTTGATGGTGGTTCTCATCATGTGCACCGACGGCGCATTGGCTTTCAGGCGTACACCGTACCGCCCGCCCTGTTTGATGATCTCCGGTTCCTCCAGCGTCAGCTCCTCCATCGACGGCATCACGATTCCATAGCCCGTCTCGTTGACATCCTCATACGCCTGCCGCAGCTTGTCATACTGCTTCCGGATGCCGGACAGCTCTGACATGGCATCCAGCAAGCCGCCCTCATCCTTGATATCCATGCCGGTCTTTTCTCCCAGCACCTTGTAAAACAGGCTCTCATCCAGTTCCACCCTCAGCCGGGCGTGGCCTGCCCCTAAATCTACCGCGCTGGTTTCGGAGCGCCGGATATACTCGCATCCGCACAGTCCGTCTGCAATGCCGCTGACCTCCCGTATCTTCTCGGCATTCCGTGCGTGACTCTGGATGGACGAGAAGATACTGCTGCGCAGCCAATGGTTCTGCTCCAGGGAAGATACCCATCGGGGCATATCCACCCGGATCTCCTTGACGGGAAATTCAAACAGCACCCGTGCCAGGATACGCTTGATCTCGCTTTCGTCCAGATCCATGCAGCTTACCGATTCTACCGGTACACCGTATTTCTCACTCAGTTCGGCGCTGAGCTGACGGGCTGACGGCGAATCGGGGGCGGTGGAATTGAGCAGGACGATAAAGGGCTTGTTGATCTCTTTCAGCTCGTTGATGACACGTTCCTCCGCCTCGGCGTACTCCTCACGGGGGATATCGCTGATGGAACCGTCGGTGGTAACCACCAGACCGATGGTGGAATGATCGGTGATGACCTTCTTTGTACCGATCTCCGCCGCCATGTCAAAGGGGATGGCTTCATCGAACCAGGGGGTCTTGACCATGCGGGGCGCTCCGTCTTCTATGTAGCCCAGAGCGCCGGGTACAATGTAGCCTACACAGTCGATCATCCGCACATGAAAGCCGGCGTTGCCCTCCAGCATGACATTGACGGCGTTTTCGGGAATGAACTTCGGTTCCGTGGTCATAATGGTCTTGCCTGCCGACGACTGCGGCAGTTCATCATTGGCCCGCTCCCTTTCGGCCTCGCTGCCGATATTCGGGATGACCAGGGTGTCCATGAAACGCTTGATAAACGTGGATTTGCCGGTTCTCACAGGTCCCACGATGCCCAGATAGATGTCGCCGCCGGTACGGCGTGAAATGTCTTTGTAAATATTTCTCTCTTCCATAGCTTCATCTCCGTATTCAGTTAATGGCTCCCGTGAGGGAAGGTGATCGGTAGGGCGGCGGTACTGCCGCCGGGAAAGCTGTGACGGTTATACGGGTATCAGCAGCATGGTGCGGCCGGTGAAGACATCCTCGGTCAGTTCATTCTCCAGACGGAGGGCTTCTACCGAGGTACAGTATTGTCTGGCAATGCCCCAGAGATTTTCTCCCTCGTCGGCATAATAGATCGTCAGGGCTGCCGCGCTGTCCTTCTGACGGCGCCGTTCCTCACTGGTCTGGGCTGCGGTAACGGCCTTGCAGGAGCGTGTGCTGAATACGGCGGCGGCACAGCGCAGCTCGGCTTTGAGTTCGATGGTGTTATCCCCCGTGATGCGGAAGCTCACCGACAGCGGTGTTACCTGTACCCGTGCATTCACGGTGCCGCCGTGCACACTGATTTCCGGGCTGTAGGAGAACTCCAGAGCCCTCTCTGCATAGAAGGGTGTCCCCTCGCTGTCCAGCGCCAGCATCGCACAGAGTACCTTTCCGCGGATTGTGAGGGCGTCGTTTTCATAGCTCGCCACGCTGCTCACGCTCTCGCACCACACATCCATCATCTGCGTGATACCGTTTTCCCCCAGAGCCGCCTCTTCCTTCAGTACCAGGCTGTTCTCGCTGAGTGACAGCAGCTCGGTGAAGCTGCATGGCTTTGACGTCAGTTCCAGCTCATAGTCCGTGGAATAAGCGTCGTCCACCACCACCATCTCCGACGGTTCGGTGGCGATCACCGTTGCACAGATGCGTGCATCCAGGGTCACCAGCGTGCTGTTCTCATCGTATTCCGATTTCAGCGAGGCGTCAAAGTTCATTACGTCCAGGCGCAGCTCATTGACCGTCTCGGAGGTCACGCCCTGCACATCCAGCACCTGGGTGAACGGAATATGAAAGGTCATGGTATCCGCAGCACCCGTCTCCACGTCCGTTACATACAGCAGGTGCAGCACCGCTTCTCCGTTGACCATGAGTTTGTCGGTCAGTGCCTTGCAGCTTTCGGCTCTGACCGTAAGCCCCGAACGCAGGATTCCCTCCGGAGAGCCCTTTCCCTGACCGATATCCAATGTCTCGGTAATGGAGAAGATCTGCTGACCGGTTCCGCAGAGACGGCTGTATCCTTCGGAATGTGTCTTCTGCTGGATATCGCTGCCCTCGATTCCGCTGCAAAACTCCTGCTCGGTTCTGGCATAGACCACCGCACAGACGGTAAAGGCGCCGTGGATATCCACCCGACGGGGACCCACCGCACGACAGTTGAGATAATCCGTCCGCAGCTTCACCACCGCAACGGGATCCGCAAGCTCAGGCCGCAGCTTGAAGCTGCATGAAAACGGGCTGTTGTGTTCGCAATAGCGCACGGCCTTCTTTTTGGAATCGAGATAATACAGGGTGATGAGGGCAGTTCCCTCCACCTCCAGCCTGTCACCGGAGATGGTTTTACCGCTCACCGTGGGGCAGATACGGCATTTGAGCAGTCTTTCAATATCGGGACAATAATCCGGCAGGCTGATATCCAGATCCACCGGCTGTTCGCTCGTCCCCTCGAACACCGCCTCACACGTCGGACAAAGTTCCTTTTTCAACTGGTACTCCATGACGATACATCCTCTCTCCTTCATTTATCTATGGCATTATATTCACCTGCCCCTCCCAATATACCTCCGGTAAGCTGGCGGCAATCTGGCGGCAAGCTGCCGCACCCGTGTTACCAACGACTGATTGACTTCCAATTATCCCACTTTCTATCCTCGTCTGCAACTGCAAAGC
>ONEU01000121.1 GCA_900316925.1 uncultured Eubacteriales bacterium | reverse complement strand
CAGATTTAGATTGACGTGGACACAGCGGCGGGAGTATTTGACAGTGGTTGAATTGAATGATATAATGGAATAGAATAACCATCTGGAGGAATTTACTTGGAAAAAATAAATGCTGCCGAGCACAGCATTATCACCAAATACAAAAAGACCTTATTCCACCGCTTTATCGGCGCAGTCAAGGATTATCGGCTCATTGAACGGGGCGATAAAATTGCCGTGTGTATCTCCGGCGGAAAGGATTCCATGCTGCTCGCAAAACTCATGCAGGAGCTCTCCCGTCATGGCGATTTCCCGTTCGATATGGAATTTATCGTGATGGACCCCGGCTATGCTCCCGTGAACCGTCAGAAGATCATCGACAACGCTTCCCTCCTGGAAATCCCTATCCATATTTTCGATACGGATATTTTCAGCTCGGTGGTCAATATCGAGAAAAACCCCTGCTATCTCTGTGCCCGCATGAGACGCGGGCACCTCTATAAACAGGCTCAGATGCTTGGATGCAATAAAATTGCCCTCGGTCATCATTTTGATGACGTGATCGAGACCATTCTCATGGGAATGCTCTACGGCGCTCAGATCCAGACCATGATGCCAAGGATCAAAAGCACCAATTACCCCGGTATGGAGCTGATACGCCCCATGTACTATATCCGTGAAAAAGATATTATTTCTTGGAGGAATTATAACAAGCTTGATTTTCTGCAGTGCGCCTGCCGGTTCACCGAGCAGAACGACCTGAACGACGGCACCGGCACTTCCAAGCGACAGGAGGTCAAACAGCTCATCAGGGAACTGAAAAAGACCAATCCCCAGGCGGATATCAATATCTTCAGAAGCGTGGAACGGGTAAACCTCAGCACGATTATCGGCTATTATCAGGGCAGTGAGGAACATCATTTTCTGGAAAACTTCGGGGAGCAACCGCTATGAGCAGATTATCCCCCTCACGGAAACAGAAACTCCTCACCCACCCGCTTTTTGTCGCGGCAGTGGCGGTCGGCTGTACCCTGTTGTGGGGAACTGCTTTTCCGTGTATCAAGATCGGCTATCAGCTCTTTCACATCGGGAGCGGTGACATCCCCTCTACCCTGATCTTTGCCGGCGCAAGATTCTCTCTCGCCGGAGTGATCGTGCTGCTGATCGGATTGTGTATCTCGCCCCGCAAAATGCGGCTGCATAAACGGGATCTCCTGCCTGTCTCTCTGCTCGCCCTCTTGCAAACCTATCTGCAGTATCTGCTGCTTTATATCGGCCTGGTAAGAGTCAGCGGTACCAAATCCTCTTTGCTCACTTCTGTTGCCGCTTTTGGCTCCGTTGTACTCTCCGCCGTCTGTTTCAGAAGCGACCGTATGACTATCCGCAAAATTGTCGGCTGTCTTGTCGGCATTTCCGGTATTGTGGTCATCAATCTGGGCGGAGATCTCGGCGGTTTTTCACTGCTCGGCGACGGGCTCGTGATTCTCTCCAACCTCTCCGGTGCTGCCGGTAATATCGTCAGCAAGAAATTTGCTTCCGGAAGAAGCCCGGTGCAGCTTGCCGGATGGCAGCTCCTGGTAGGCGGCTCTGCGCTGATCGTTACCGGATTTTCCTGCGGCGGCAGACTTGTCTTTTATGATCTGTCCTGTGTGCTCATGCTGCTGTATCTCGCTGCAATGGCAGGTATCGCGTTCATGCTGTGGACCATGCTGCTGTTCCACAACGAGGTAAGCCGTGTGGCGGTCTTCAATCTGCTGATTCCGGTATTCGGCACCATGTGGTCAGGTCTGTTTCTCAAAGAAAACATCTTCACGCTGGTCAATCTGCTGTCCCTGCTCCTGGTATGCGGGGGAATCTTTTTGGTCAATATACCATTTAAAACAAAAGGGAGTGTCAGCCATGTCGGAAACCATCCATAACACCATCCTTGCAATGATGGAGTATTACAGAGGAGATATGAAGCGTATTTCCCACTTTTTACAGGTCCACAGCCTGGCCCGGATGATCGGGTTGCAGGAGGGACTGGACGCTTTTTCGCAGGAGGCGCTTGAACTGGCCGCTGTGGTTCACGATATCGGTGCGAAAGTCTGTGAAGAAAAGTACGGTCTGGAGGACAATGCCCTGCAGGAGGTGGAAGGACAGGAACCGGCTGCCGAACTGCTGCGTGATATCGTATCCGACAGTTCGCTGATCGAACGGGTGAAGGAGCTTGTCTCGGTACATCACACCTACGAGAACGTGGATCAGCTTGACCATCAGATCCTGCTTGAAGCAGTCTTCATCGTCAGCGCCCAGGAGGACGGACTCTCCGCTACCGAAATTCTGTCGGGAAGAAGGAACATTTTCCGCACGGAAACCGGTATCAATATCCTGAACAGGTGCTTTGCGCTGACCTCCATCTACGAACTGCCCATTGAGAACCGTGAGAGTATAGAAAAGTTTTTTGTAGACAGGACCGACAGCTGTACGACTGCCTTTATGGACGGCATGGGCGGCACCGCTTATGTGGATGACCTGAGCGCCCCTTCCGGCGCCGCTGTGGTGATGGGAGAATACCTCTATCTGGAAGGCTCGGACAATTGTATGGATTTCTACAGGGACGCTCTGGAGCTTGCAGAAAAACGCAGGCTGACAGTCATCACTCTCAATAAGCGCCTGAAAGCCTTTGCCAAAGAGCTGTACGGCAGCCGCTGCACCAGAACCGTCCGCTACCAGATGAGCGATAAGCCCGATATTGCCAAAATGACCCTGAACGATACCATTGCCGCTTTGCCCCAAGGGTTTGAGATCGTGAAGATCAACAAGGAACTGTATGCGCAGGCACTGGAAAACGAATGGTCACAGTATTTTGTCAAAAACTACAGGGATTACAAGGATTTCGAGAAAAACGGACGCGGCTATGTGATTGTGTTCAACGGCAGGATCATCTGCGGCACCTCATCTTATTCCTCCTGCCACGACGGATATGAGATCGTGATTGCCACGCATCCTGCCTTTCGCCGGAAGGGGTTTGCCCTGATCTGTGCATCCCGTTTTATTCTCTCCTGCTTCAAACACGGCAAGCTCCCCCATTGGGACTGTGCCAACGAGAAATCCTTCGCGCTGAGCAGAAAGCTCGGTTACACTCTCGTCCGTGAATACAACGGCCTGGTCCTGCGAGGATAAATTGAAACTATCTCAAAACAAAAAAAGAAGCCATACCGATCGTGTGAAATGATCGGTATGGCTTTCGTATTATGGTGATGGTATGTTCTCGGGATCAGTTGTCATCATCAAAGAACTTTGAGTGAATGGCATTGACGGCTGCATCAGCATCCTTCTCGTCGATCAGAACGGATACCTTGATTTCACTGGTGGAGATCATGCGGATGTTGATCTGTGCATCGTACAGTGCCTCGAACATCTTGGTAGCAACGCCTGCGTGGCTCTCCATGCCGGCACCAACGATAGAGATCTTGGCAACCTTCTCGTCAACGAGTACAGACTTGCCGCCTACGTTGGCAACATACTCTTCCATTGCTTCCTTGGCATCCTTGGCATTATCCTTGGCAACGGTGAAGGAAATGTCCTTGGTACCGTCACGGCCGATGGACTGCAGAATGATATCCACATTGATGTTCTTCTTGGAAAGCTTGGAGAACATCTTGAAGGCAAGACCCGGGTTATCCGGTACGCCCACTACTGAAACTCTTGCTACGTTGGTGTCCTTTGCCACACCGCTGATCAACATTTTTTCCATTTTTGCTGCCTCCTTAACGATAGTGCCGGGTGCATTTGTCAGACTGGAAAGCACCTCGAGCTCGATATTATATTTTTTCGCCATTTCAACGCTTCTGTTGTTGAGGACCTGTGCACCGAGGGTAGCCAGTTCCAGCATCTCATCGTATGAGATGACCTCCAGCTTGGAAGCATTCTTGACCTTGCGTGGATCGGCTGTGTATACGCCCTCCACGTCAGTGAAAATCTGACAGAGATCTGCGTGCATGGCTGCTGCAATGGCAACGGCGCTGGTATCGGAGCCGCCTCTGCCCAGAGTCGTGACATCTTCATACTTGTTGATGCCCTGGAAGCCGGCTACAATGACAATATTCTTCTTGTCAAGCTCCTTGGTGATTCTGTCGGTCTTGACCTTCTTGATTCTTGCAGAGGTGTAGGCAGATGTGGTGTAGAAGCCTGCCTGCCAGCCAAGAAGGGATACCACAGGATAACCCAGCTTCTCAATTGCCATGGCAAGAAGTGCCACGGAAATCTGCTCACCGGCAGCCAGAAGCATATCCTTCTCTCTCTTGGATGCGTCAGGATTGATCTCATTGGCTTTGTCAATCAGATCGTCCGTGGTATCGCCCTGGGCAGATACCACTACCACAACGCTGTTGCCTTTTTTGTAGGTGTCGGTAACGATTCTGGCTACGTTGAAAACACGTTCCGCATTTGCCACCGAGCTTCCTCCAAATTTCTGTACGATAAGACTCATTTTCTCTCCCCCAGTTTTCTTTATTTATCAGGCTGCACCGCTCATGGGATAAGAACAGGGCAGCTTCAATCCGCCTCTCAGATGCTTACAGATCTGAGATACGGATCTTTGACAATACCTGATAGCCTGCCTCTTCCAGCGCCTGTACGGCTTTCTCCTGACGGGCAACCGTCATTTCGTCTGTCACGAAAGCAAGCTCGTTCCCGCCGGCATTTGCTCTGACGAGTGCGCTGACATTGGCAAACAGCTCCTGTGCCTTCTGGAAGGCTGCCTGCTTGTCCTCACAAGCTACTCTGATGTAAACCGGATATGTTGTCTCGGCATAAGGCTTCACGATGGAACCGTCGCCGTCTGCCCATTCCAGATATTTTCTTCTTTTCAGGTGTTTTGCACAGTCCATGATATCGGCTACCACAGCGCTGGCGGTGGGCAGCTTGCCGGCACC
Source organism: uncultured Eubacteriales bacterium (assembly GCA_900316925.1). Taxonomy (GTDB): domain Bacteria; phylum Bacillota; class Clostridia; order Oscillospirales; family Acutalibacteraceae; genus UBA1213. The sequence continues at coordinate 6,444 of ONEU01000121.1, read as the reverse complement.
CTTGCCGTAGAATACCACATCACCGGTGGAGTCACCTCTGACCATGATACCGTTAAAGACATCGTCCACATTGGCAAGCTGACTGTTCTTCTCAACGAACATCGGCTCCACCGTAATGTCCAGCGTCTGATCCTCCAGGCGCTTCACCTGTCCGATCAGCTTGATGACTCCGCCCCAGGAAGCCGCATAGGCTACATCCTCCAGGGTGATCTCCGTGATGCCCTGGGTGTGGACATACTCCGGATAAACGTGCTTGCCATAAGCAAGAGAAGCAAGAATACTGATCTTTCTGCCGGCGTCATGGCCTTCCACGTCAGCAGCAGGATTTCTCTCTGCATAACCAAGCTGCTGTGCCATGGCAAGAGCGTCGGCAAAAGACATCTTCTCGCGGATCATTTTTGTCAGGATAAAGTTTGTCGTACCGTTCAGGATACCGGCGATCTCGATCACCTCGTTGGCAGCAAGACACTGGCTCAGCGGACGGATGATCGGAATACCGCCGCCGACGCTGGCCTCAAACAGATAGTTTGCATTGTTCTGCTTGGCGATCTTCAGAAGCTCAGCCCCCTTGGTAGCCACCAGCTCCTTATTGGAAGTCACAACGCTCTTGCCTTTCTCCAGACACTGCTTCGTAAATTCGTATGCCGGATGAACGCCGCCCATGACTTCGGCGACAACCTTTACCTCGTCATCGTTGAGGATATCCTCAAAGTTCTTGGTAAACTTGTCCTGAAAGGGGCTGTCGGGAAAATCCCGGATATCCAGGATATACTTGATGCCCATTTCTTCCTTTGTCCGTTTGTTGATGCTGTCGCGGTGCTCGGACATAACCTCCACCACGCCGGAACCTACTACGCCATAGCCCATTACTGCTACCTGTACCATAAATTTATACTCCTTACTCTCTCTATTCTGTATTCTTGCATTTTCACTTTGTTTTCAGAAAGGATCATTACCCTCCCGTCTCAGATGCCGTAGATTCTTCCACGGATTCCTGCGGCGGCGGTTCCTCGGAACTCTCCTCCACGGGCTCATCCTGGGACGACTCCGAGATCACAATCTCGGAAGGCTCACTGCTCTCCTCTTCAGAACTCTCTTCTATCTCAGAGCTTTCTTCCACAGGTTCAGAGCTCTCCTCCTCCGGTTCGGAGCTTTCCTCTGTCCCGGAACTTTCCTCACTGCCCGAGCTTTCCGTTGTACTGGTTTCGGGCTTCGGCTTTGCATACGGATCCTTTGTATCATACTCAGGTGCGTTGTCGCTGGTGTAGTAACCGGTGAGGATCTTGTCGCCGCCGGAGTACATCGTCAGCAAACCGCTGTCCTTCAGATAATTATGCTGCTCGACATTTCCGCCCAGGTTATAGGTCTTGCTGGGCTTTTCCTTGAGCCATTCTGCCATGATATCACGCCACAGCGTATGCACGGCACCCTGCTCTTCCTTATGAATCTGTGCGGGCTGCTGATGGCCCGTCCAGATACCTGCCACGGCGTAGGGTGATGCCCCGACGAACCAGTTGTCATTGGAGCTGTCGGTCGTACCTGTCTTACCGATGATATCCCAACCGTCGATCTGCGCACGGTAACCCAGTGCTTCGCCGCCGGCATTTACCACGTCGGAAAGCAGACGGTTCATAATCGTTGCCGTCTCGGTGGCGATCACCTGGTCGGGCTTTCCTCTGTCACGGTTATCCAACAGAACGTTGCCGTCATTATCCGTAACATAGAAATAGGTGTACGGTTCATAGTAATAGCCGCCGTTGCAGAAAATCGCATAACCGGCTGTCATTTCCTGTACGGTCGTGCCTCCGTAGAAGCCGCCGATGGACAGTCCTGCAAGATTTTCCTTGTCATGCTCCTCATCCAGATGGGTGAAGCCCAGCTTCTTGGTGAGGAAATTATAGCTGTTCTCAAGTCCCACCTTCTTGATGATGGATACCGCCGCACCGTTCGACGAAATATTCAGCGCACGGTTCACGGTGATATTACCATAATAGGTCAGGTACCAGTTCTGGGGGCCGGACTGTGATCCTGCCCAGTTGGCAACGGGCTCATCCGCTACCAGCGAAGAATAGTTTATCTTCTTCTCGTCGAGTGCGACGGTGTAGGATGTGAGCGGCTTGATCGTCGATCCCGGCTGCAGGGATGCCTGGGAAGCGTTATCCCACAGCAGCCGGCCGTCCTTTTCCTGACGTCCGCCGACAGTCGCAAGCACTCTGCCGTCATACTCCATCATCATATAGCCGATGTCCAGAGTCGGGTCATTCGGGGTTTTCCACTCCCTGACCTTCTTCTCGGCAATCTCCTGTGCCTTCTTGTCCATGGCACTATAAATATAAAGACCTTCATTGTAGATCATGTCCTCAGCAGCGTCTACACTGATGTTCAGCTCCTTGGCCAGATCCTTTGTTACGTCACGGAACACTCTGTCGTCGTACCAGTTCCAGTCACTGGGTTCGTCGTCCTCTTCCTCGATCACATATCCGACAAACTTCATATTCTTCGATTCTCTGAGGGCATCCTCATATTCCTGATCGGAAATCATGCCCTGCTCATACATCTCGTCAATGACGATGTTGCGGCGCTTTTCGTTCTTCTCGGGGAACGTCAGAGGATCAAATGCATAGGGATTCTGGGTGATTCCGGCAATTGCGGCACACTGGGCAATGGTACAGTCCTGGATATCCTTATTGAAATACAGTCTTGCCGCCGACTGCACACCGCGGCAGCCGCTGCCGTAGTTGACGATGTTCAGATAGGCTTCGATGATATCATCCTTGGAGTACTCCTTCTCGAGCTTCAGGGCACGGAAGATCTCCCGCAGCTTACGGGTGATACTTACTTCGTTATCATCGGTGATATTCTTGATGAGCTGCTGTGTGATCGTAGAACCGCCGAATTCCCTGCCGCCGGTGGCCAGGGTAAAAACAGCGCCGGCAGTTCGCTTCATATCAATGCCGTCATGCTCATAGAAACGCTTGTCCTCAATGGCGATCTGTGCGTCGATCATGCTCTTCGGAATATCCTTGAAGCTGACCCACACACGGTTCTCGGTGGAATACAGCTTCCGGTAGTCCTCCCATTCGCCGTCCTCGTTCAGCACCCGGATATAGCTGGTCTGATTGAGCTTCATTTTATTCAGGTTGATATTCAGCGGCTCATTGGCAACATCTACCACAAAGAATACCAGAGATACCAACACGACCAAGCCCGTGATGAGGGCAACCAGAAAGGTCGTCATCAGAACCTTTCCGATCAATGCGAAAAATTCTCTGAACACAGAACCGACCGATACAGAGGAAGAGCCTGTTGCCTCCTCGTTATAATTGCTGATATCGGTTTTTCTCATAAGGTTTCAACCTCCACTTATACATAATACCATATCTATACATCGGGATGTCTGGATCGACGTTCATTTCAGCCGCTTTTCTACATAGTTTCGCAGGCTACCGCTGTTATTATACCATAAATTAAAGAAAATGGAATATATTTTTTCAGAAATTAAAAAATCGCTTCCGAATATCTATATTTTGCTGAAAAAAATCGGCGGATTGATGAATAATTACGTCAAAAATTCCGAAAATAGTAACGAGGTGACTAAGATGAAACGTCTGATAGCCGTAACCGGATTGCTGCTTTTTCTTTGTCTGTGTATTTCTGCCGCCGTCGGTTCCCGTCCCATCAAGGCTGACACAGCCTTTCCCCAGCCCTCAGCCGCCCTGGAAAGCAGCGCAACGGAGCCTGAAGACTCCCGTCAGAGCGGTTATCTGCTGAAGGAATACGCTAAACGTGTCGCGGTCTTTGAAAACGGCGGCAGTGTACCCATCTTCATCTCCTCCACCTATCTTGCCCAGCTGCCGGAGGAAGACAGGCGGCTGCTCCGGGCAGGAATCATTGTTCCGGACAGGAAAACACTCCGCCGTTTGCTCGAAGATTACTGCAGTTAATGTCCACAACTTGGAGGAACTACCGTTAACAATAGCATTTTTGTGTTATATTTAAGTAAAAACCTCCAAATTCAAGCCCCATTTTATGAGCCATTTATGAACAAAGTGTAATAATTTAAAAAATATAGTGACAAATTAGAATTTTTAGTGTATAATGAACCCAAGGATATTATATATAATTACAGGGGGTAATTCAAATGTATAGTATGATTTCCTATTGGTTGAAGTGCTACAGACACGAATGCGGTCTGACACAGCAACAGGTGGCTGATCGCTTGAAAATCGAGCGCTCCACCTACACCTATTATGAAACCGGTAAGACCAAGCCGGACATCAACACACTTATCAAGATTGCAAAGGTATTTAATATCTCTTATACCCAGCTTCTTGAAGGTATTGAGGATGATCTGGAAGAGGCCGTGGCGGACATTCATTCCGGTGAGCCCAATGAAGAGGACACCATGAAGTACCGCACCCATGCTACTACCAAGTATGAAGTTGAGCTTCTGTTCGTTGTCCGTAACCTGACACCGAAACAGAGAAAAGAGGTTATGACCCTGGCGAAGAAACTCGTCAGCGAAACCGAAGCATCCAAGTGAAAATTACATATCGTAATTTTCAGAGCAGCCTTTGCGGGCTGCTCTTTTTTTGCAGTCAATAAGGCTGCCTCACAAAAATAAGAGGCAGCCTTTCTCTTCATCATATCATTATAATACTACTGTAAAGCGTATCCATTTGCCGTACTCACTCTGGGCAAAGATTTTTCCGCCGTGGGCCTGGATGCCCGAACGTGCAATGGCAAGTCCCAGTCCGTATCCGCCGTTCTTGCTGTTGCGGGCTTCATCCTCCCGATAGAAACGCTCAAAGATCCGGGTGAGCTTTTCCTTCGGGACACCCTCACCGGTGTTGTAAACCTCGATGATCCGACGGTTGGAACGGGTATACAATTTTACGGAAATCTCACCATGTTCCTCTGAATACTTCACGGCGTTATCAATCAGAATGGTGAGAATATGCTTGATCGTACTGGCATCCCCCACATAGGTGACATCCGGCTGTGCCTCTACCGAAAACCGCTTCCCCATCTCAAATACCGTGCTCTCAAACGGCAGCGCTGTCTGGAGCACCAGGGCGGTGAGATCAAGCGGCTGGATGATCAGCCGGTGCCCTGTCTTGTCCTCCAGTCTGGCCAGAATCAGCAGTTCATTGACCAGCTCGCTCATGCGGGAGGATTCCGAACGGATGTACCCGAGCCACTTGTTCTCTCCGATCTCCGCTTCCAGTACATCCGTGTTGGCGCTGATGACCGCCAGCGGTGTTTTCAGCTCGTGGCTTGCGTCGGAGATAAAGCGCTTCTGCTTATCCAGCGTTGTGGTGACGGGTCTGACAAGCCACTTGGCAAGGAAGATGGAGATAATAAAGAACAGCAGGATCGCTGTCACACCGATAAACAGGGTGGTGCGCATCAGGCTTTCATTTGCCTCCTGATAGGGCTTGACATCCATAAAAACGATGATCATCCCGTAGGGCTTGTTATGGATGGTAAACGCATAGCCTCCCAGTTCCCCTGTCTGCTTCCCCGACACCAGGGCTTCATTGGCGTAATCAATAATGGTATCCTGTTCGACCACGATATTCCGGCTGAGGATGATCTTGCGTACCTCATAGAAATGGTTGACCTGTACGGAGAAGCTGTCAATATAACCGGATTGTGCATCGTGATAGGGGTCAAGGGAATCGTATTCCTTCGGCATCCGTCCGTCGTTGGCGGCAATGCGGTACAGGCGGTTCTCAATGCGGTCACGGTTATCCTGTTGGGAAACCATATTGATGGCCACCATGATGATCGTTACGGTAAGCGTAAGGATCGTCATAATCACCGCCACGATCTTGATTTTTAGCCTCCTGATCATTTTGCACCTTCCAGACAGTAGCCGATTCCACGTCTTGTCTTGATCTGCACCGAGGATTGCAGCACGAGGAGCTTCTTCCTCAGGAACGATACATAAACCTCTACATTATTGTACTCACTTTCGTCATCATAACCCCAGATCTTGCGGACAAACTGTTCCTTGGTAACCACATTGCCGCCGGCAGAAATGAGCAGCTCCATCATCTGGAACTCCTTTCTCCCCAGCACGACCGACTGTGTACCGCAGATGATCTCTCCCTTCTTCATCTCAAGGGTGATATCGCCATACTTGGGGTTGATATCCGGCACGATACCGTGACGGCGGGTGTTGGCACGGATCCTCGCAAGAAGCTCTCCCGTGGAAAACGGCTTCGTAAGATAATCATCCGCCCCGCAGTCAAGACCATTGATCTTATCCTCCGTTTCGGATTTTGCCGTCAGCAGGATGACCGGCGTCTCGATCTCCTTCACCCGCAGATAGGTGAGCACGTCCAGACCGTTCATCCTGGGCAGCATGATATCCAGCAGGATACAGGCATACTCGTCGGTCAGGGCATATTCCAGACCTGTCTGACCGTCATTGGCAAT
>ONEU01000061.1 GCA_900316925.1 uncultured Eubacteriales bacterium | reverse complement strand
TAACTACCCATGACGGGACTTTCACCCGTTAGATTAGTGTCATGCCCGACACACACGGAAGGGCTGCCGCAAGCATGATGCGACAGCCCTTTTTCATCCCTCATACGGGCGATACAGCTTTTCAAACACAGCACCGTTCACGATCCGGCCGCTGTCCGTAAAATCCGGAACAAACCGTCCGTTCTCCTGTCTGGCAGCTACCAGCACATAATCACCGCCGCCATGTGCGATTCCGGCATGGTTCCCCGTGAGCGTAACCTTTACACCGTAATCCGCTTCCAATGTAAAGACCGTCTGCAAAGAAATCTGCAATCCGCAGTATACATCTCCGGTCTCAATGGTACTGACTGCCAGCGGCTCAAAGCTCAATTCCTGCATATTTACCCGGTATTTTTTCAAAGCGACTTTTCCGATGGGCCACATCTCTCCTGCCACTCCCGTAACAACCAGGCCGTCCTCATTGACCTCGGCATAGGAATCCTCCAGGATATTATATACCACTCCGGGCTTCCCCGGAACATTATACTCCCTTGTCTTATCCGCTTTCCGGATCGTTACCTGATAGCTTCTGTTGACATAGAGATTCCAAGCCGTACTGTCCTGCAGGAGACAGCGTATATTTTCGCTGACAATCATATCATGCACCTCTGAACAGCTTCCGAATTAAAACTCGGTTTTGATACTCCGGAGGAACAGCTCTGAAAGGCCGTTCTTTGCCGTAGTCTCCCCTTTGATGACACTATTGACGGTATTGCAGATGGGCAGATCGACCTGATACTTCTCACCAAGATACACAAGTGCTTTCGTAGTATCAACACCCTCTGCCAACAGATCGAACCGTTCTCCGCGCACCAGCATTTCTCCGAAACGACGGTTATGGCTGTACTGTGAGAACAAGGTAGCCTCATAATCCCCCAGGTGACACAGACCATAGGCGGACAGCTCATTGCCGCCCATTGCTTTGATCAGACGAGCAATTTCTCGTGTACCGCGGGACATCAGCGCACCCTTGAGCGAGGACAGATTCAATCCGTCCAGCATTCCAGCGGCAATTCCCACCGTATTTTTGGCGGCAGCTCCGATCTCCGTTCCGATCAGGTCATTTCCCACATAGAAGCGGATCAGCTCACTGGAAAATGCTGTGATCAGCTCATGCTTGAGATCATCATGGCGGGAATCAATCACCATACAATTGGGGATCCCTTTGCTGAAATCCTGTGGATGACCCGGACCAACCCACACACCCACCTTCGTTTCGGAAGGAACAAACTCTTCCACGATCTGTGTGAGACGGCAGCCTGTGCTGACCTCAATTCCTTTCATACAGAGAATGATCTTCTTCTCCCGAAGGTCAAACGCAGCCACACGCGGAATAAAGGAGCGCAGCGCCTGTGCACTGATAGATATGATGATGACTTCAGCACTGCTGACAGCCTCCTCTAACTGATCCGTAAAGGTAATGCTGTCCCGAAATGTCAGCATATTATTCTTCCGGGTGTTCTTCAGTTCCAGAAACTGGGGAGCATCACTCAATCCCCAGATCGTTACTTGATGTCCGATTTTGTCAAGATACCAGCCTATGAATGAACCCCATCTGCCGCAGCCTAAAAGTGTTATGTTCATCACGACGCCTCCGTATTCATTATCAGCTTTATTATATCATATTGCCCGTCAGATTGCTATATCAAATACAAAAAATTACACTCATTCTTCTTCCTCGGCATCTGCAAAGGGATCGTCCCCGGCAGCAATCTTATCGCCGGTCAGAAATTCGACGGAGCGCTCAATACTGTCACGGGAATTACCCCACTTCTCATTGGCACTGCGGTAGTCGAACATCTTGCAGAAATGGGACACATCTGCTTTCAGCGTCTCCAAGTAACCTCCTGTCAGACGGGAGGTGGCTTCGTAGAATGCCTGCAGGCTCTTACCAAGCCCCTTCTGGTCACAGGTCATTAGCAGATAGAAATGCTCCAGACAGATAAACTTCTGCTCCTCATAGAGCTGCCGGAATTCCGGTTCACTGATCCACATGGCGTGTACGATTCGGACCATGTTCTCCATATTTTCTTTGATATCCCGACAGATAAAGCAGTCATTCAGAAGTGTATCCAGTGCTGCCATCCGCTTTTTATCCAGCTTGGCGGGCACTCTTGCCGGAACAAGCTCCTCCATGATCTTCTGAAGGTGGCTTTCCAGGATGAGCGCATTGGATAACCGTCTTCCCTGTTGGATCATCATCGAAAAGTGGCGGTAGCAAAATCCCTGCTCGTTCGTCCTGATCCGCACATTCGGCTCCATCATCGCAGAACCGGTAACGTAATCCGCTTTTCTTTGCTCAAGCATATCCCGCATCTGACACATCGGACAGCCGTCCTTCGGCATGAACACATCATTTACGGGAATACTGCAGATGTTTTCTTTCATACTGACACTTCCTTTTCTAAGAAATTTTTTCCAGGCTATTTTGTTTTCGGAAAAACTGTGATATAATGTTCGTACAGTTTAGTTTTCAGGAGGTAAATCTATGGATTTTGAGTTTCAGATCCTTAATTATATTCAGGATCACTTTCGGTCGGGGCTCATGGATGCGCTCATGTCTACGGTTTCTATCATGGGAAAGCTGTCGTGGTGCTGGGTCGTCCTGGCGATCATTCTGCTGATCATCAAAAAGACCAGAAAATGCGGCATCACCCTGGCTCTTGACGTCGTGTTTAACCTGGTAGCCAGCAGCCTGATCATCAAACCACTGGTTTCAAGAATGCGCCCCTGTGTCCTGAACCGTACCGTACAGGTGCTCTCCAGTATCCCCTTCGACGGATCGTTTCCCTCCGGTCACACCCTCTTCGCCTTCGGTGCAGCGACTGTCATCTTTATCTACAACAAAGGCCTCGGCCTGTTAGCTTATCTCTTCGCCTGTGTGATGGGCTTTTCGAGAATGTACCTCTATATGCACTTCCCGACCGATGTGCTGTTCGGCGGGATCCTCGGCATCATCTTTGCCGTGGTCGTTTATAGCCTGCAGCAGTCCTTCATGCGAAAGGGCGGCAGAAGGTTGAAAAATGCTTACTGATTCGTGAATATGTGAGAAATGCCGCAGCAGTGATGTTGCGGCATTATTGTTTGCTATCGTAATACGCTTCGGTGATGGCGGCAAACTGCTGCATGGTCATCTCCTCCGCACGGGCTGTCGGCCTGATCCCCGCTTTTTCCAACAGGGCGGCTGCCTCTGCTTTGGGAATTGACAGACCTGCACTCAGAGAATTGGGCAGCGTTTTTCTTCTTTGCAGGAACGCTGCTTTCACCACCTGAAAGAACAGTCTCTCGTCCGTCAGCGAAACCGGCGGCTCCTGACGGATATTCAGACGGATCACGGCGGAATCCACCTTCGGCGCAGGCATGAAGCTGCCCGCCGAAACCTTGAACAGCAGCTCCGGCTCACTGTAATAATGGACTGCCGCACTGATGGCACCGGATGCCCTCGTCCCCGGCTGTGCACAAATCCGGTCGGCAGCCTCCTTCTGTACCATGACGGTAAGCGCCTCTATGGGCAGCTTCTCCTCTAAGATCCGCATAATCACCGGTGACGTGATATAGTACGGGAGGTTCGCACAGACCACAACCTTCTGCCCCGGAAATTCCTCCGCGATCAGTCGGTGGAGATCGATCTTCATCACATCCGCATGGATGACCCTGATGTTCTGATGGGCGGCGAGCGTCTCCTCTAAAACGGGCAGGAGACGCTGATCGAGCTCCACGGCAACCACCTTTGAAGCTACCGTTGCCAGCTCATTGGTGAGGACACCGGCACCCGGTCCCACTTCGATCACGCCGGTGGAACTGTCCGCACCGCACAGCTCAGCCATGCGTGGACAGACAGTAGGATTGATGAGAAAATTCTGTCCGAGCGCCTTTGAAAACGTAAACCCATGCTTTTGCAGAACGCTCTTGACATAATGGATATCTGTCAGTTGACTCATACGCTTCTTCCCTTCGCTGACGATTATTTTTTCGCCCATGTTTTCGGATAGGCCGTCAACAGGACAGGATAGATCTCCAGCCGGCCAAAGAGCATGGCGATGGTCAGAACAACCTTGGAGAAATTGGAATACCCGGCATAGCCTGCCATGGGTCCGACCAGTCCCAGTCCGGGACCCACGTTGTTACAGCAGGAAATGGATGCGGTAATATTAGCTTCAAAATTATATCTCGGCTCAAAGGAGAGCAGCAGGAACGTCACACCGATGAGCAGAATGTACAGAGAAAAATAGGTCGTCACACCATGGAGGATATTGTTGTCCAGCGGCTTCCCCTCCAGCTTGACGTTTGCCACGGAACGGGGATGCAGCAGGTGTCGGATATCCTTCTGCACCGACTTGACAAGGATCATCAGACGGGAAATCTTCAGTCCGCCTGCCGTAGAGCCCGCACATCCGCCGAAGAACATGAGAATGAAGATCGTGTTGCGGGCAAGATCGGGCCAGAGATCAAAATCGGCGCTGGAAAAGCCCGTTGTCGAAACAATGGATGCCACCTGGAAGAAGGAATGGCGGACGGAATCGGAAACATTCTGATACAGCGGATAGATGCTGGCGGTGATGATGCCGCCAGAAATAATGACAATGGCAAGATAGACCCACAGTTCCCGGTTAGTAGCCACCGGCCGGATCTTCCGCAGCAGTAATAGATAGAACAGGTTAAAGTTCACGCCAAAGATCAGCATGAAAATCGTGATGACCCATTGCAGATACGGACTGTAGGACGCAATGGAATCCGCCTTGATGCCGAAGCCGCCCGTACCGGCTGTACCGAGGGCGTGGACGGTACTGTCAAACAGCGACATCCCGCCGAAAAACAGGAAACAGGTCTCTACAACGGTGAGAATCAGATAGATGAAATACAGGATCTTTGCCGTTTCCCTGATCTTTGGCACCAGCTTTCCGACAACAGGTCCTGCCATCTCCGCACGGAGAATGTGGATCGCACGGCCGGTATCGGTGGGAAGAATCGCCATGATGAGCACCAGCACACCCATACCGCCGATCCAGTGCGTAAAGCTCCGCCAGAACAACAGACTTTTGCTCATCCCCTCCACATCCGAGAGGATGGAAGCGCCTGTGGTGGTGAAACCGCTGACTGTCTCGAAAAGCGCATCAAAAAAATTCGGCACTTCTTTGCTGATGACAAAAGGAAGTGCGCCGACAAAAGACAGAAAGACCCAGGCAAGGGTCACGATGATAAAGCCCTCACGGGCATAGATGACCTTACTTCTGGGTTTAAAAAATATGGAAAGGCCAAAGCCCAGGATGGTGGCAGTAATAATGGCAGCCGAAAACGCATTGACACAATTCATCTCCTGATAGCCAAGGGAAATGAACAGGGGCAGCATCAGCAATACCGCTTCCAGTCGAACGATATTGCCAACCATGTAAAAAATCATTCTGCGGTTCATTGTTGTTTTTTACCTTTCTTTACCTGATAATATCCGAAAGATCGTTCAGACGCTGGTCAGCGGCAAGGATGATGACCTTGTCCCGCTTCATAATCACGTCGTCACCCGTGGGAATGATCGGTTTGCGGTCCCGGATGATACCCGCAATGAGGATACCCGGATTGAAGCGGAGATCCTTGAGCTTGATGCCGATAAACTTGAAATCCTCACGCACATTGAACTCCAGCACCTCTGCCTTGCCGTCCATGATATTATACAGCGTCTCCACATTGCTGCCGCGGGAGTTCTCCAGCGCACGCGCATACTGCACCAACACATCAGATACGATCTCCTTCGGGGAGATTACACAGTCCAGCCCAAGCTTTGTTGCCAGGGCAGCAAGCTCATTGCGGTTGACCTTGGAAATCACCGTGGGAACCCCGTGGGCTGCAGCAAAAATGGAAATCAGGATATTTTCCTCATCCATACCCGTGAGGGATACAAACGCGTCGATAGAATCCAGTCCCTCCTCCACCAGCAGCTCCTGCTGAGCGCCGTCACCGTGGATAATCATGGCTTTATCCAAAGAATCGGAGATCTCATTGCACTTGTTTTCATCACGTTCAATGATTTTTACGCTGTTGCCGGCAGCCAGCAGCATCTTCGACAGGTAGAATGCAATCCGGCTCCCTCCGAGAATCATCACGCTCTTTGCCTGCTTCTTGTCGATTCCCAGCGCACGCATCAGCTTCTGAATCTCTGAAGGCTCGGCTGTCAGTCCGATCTTATCACCCGGAAGCAGCACAAAATGACCGTCAGGAATATACACCTTCTCCCCCCGTCTGACGACACAGATCAGGAACTTCGCCTTGAATTTATTACGAAGATCCATCAGCTTCACACCGGTAAGGGCGGACCCATCCTTGAGAATCAGCTCGATGATCTCAAAATTTCTGACCGAGAAGGTCTCTATCTTGACGGCGGAGGGCAGCTTGAGAATATTGAACATCTCTCTGGCGGCAAGCTGTTCCGGATTGATTGCCATGGAGAGATCCAGCTGCTGGCGCAGGAACCCCAGACTGTTGAGGCTGTATTCGGGATTGCGGATCCTGGCAATGGTATGCTTTGCTCCCATCTTGCGGGCAAGGTAGCAGCTCAGCATATTCACTTCGTCGGATGACGTTACCGCACAGAACATCTCAGCGTCCTGCACCCGGGCTTCTGACAGAATCTCGCAGTCCGTACCGTTGCCGCAAACGCCCATGACATCGTGAATATTGGTCAGTTCCTCGATCACATCAGGATCGTTGTCAATGGCCGTGACATCATGTCCTTCCTCTGTCAGACTCTCCAGAATCGTAGAACCGATTTTTCCACAGCCTACAATGATAATCCTCACAACCAACAGTCCTTTCCTATCCAGCCGTTTTCTTTCGACGGTTACGGATAAAATCTTTTGAATTGGGATGATTGCAGATACAATAACATTGTATCATACTTTTGAACCGATTTGTTAATATTATCATAACATCTTATCGCAATTTATAACACAATAGAACCATTTTTTGTTATTTTCCGTTGCAATTTCTCCCGCCGTATGGTATCATTTCAAAAAAACAAAAGGAGTAACCGCATGAAATATATTTTGTTTGATCTTGACGGCACCCTGCTGCCGATGGATCAGGATATCTTTACCAAGGCATACTTTCAGGCTCTGTGTGCAACCATGCAACCCCATGGCTATGAACCCCAGGAGCTCATCAGGGCAATCTGGCACGGAATGAAAGCCATGACAGAAAATGACGGCAGCCGTTCCAATGAACAGGCTTTCTGGGACAGCTTCCAACAGGATTTCGGGCAAAAGGCACAAAACGATAAACCGATTTTCGATCAGTTCTACCGTACTGATTTTCACCATGCCAAAAAGGTGTGCGGGTTTGACCCCCTGGCAAAGGAAACCGTTGCGCTGGTAAAGTCACTCGGCATGACGCCTGTGGTGGCAACGCTGCCGGTATTCCCCGCAGCCGCAATTGAAGCCCGCCTCGGATGGGCAGGCCTGAGCAAAGACGATTTTGCTTTCTATACCTCCTACGAAAACTGCACCTTCACTAAACCAAACCCCGGTTACTACCGAGAACTCCTGCAGAAGCTCCGGTGTCCGGCGGAGGAGTGTCTGATGGTGGGCAATAACGTTGACGAGGACATGGTTGCCGGAGAAACAGGCATGAAGCTCTTTCTGCTGACAAACTGTCTGATCAACGATCAGCACAAGGATACCGGCTGCTATCAACAGGGAGATTTCCAGGCGCTTTGTGAATACCTCAAAAGCCTGTGTTAAGTATCAGGGAACAGCGCCTTACGGGCTTCGATCAGGCTACCGCTCATAATGACGTACTTGGCAAGCAGCTCTCCCTTGATCTCGGGTGAGATATTCGTGTGCAGATAGAGTGAATCCAGTCCTGCTTCATAAGAACCACGTATATCTGTATTGTAATCATTGCCGATCATAATGGTTTCTTTCGGGTCGAGGTGATGCTTATCCAGCATCCGCTGATAGAACATGACATCCGGCTTTGCACAACCTTCGTCGGACGAGATCATCACATCCTCGAACCAGTCATAAATTCCCAGTAACCGGATCTCCGGCTCCGTGAAAATTCTCTGGGCATTGGAAAGCAGATAGGGCTTGCCCCCGTGAGAGCGGATCGCATCAAACAGTTCCTTCACACCGTCATACAGCTTGATGTACTTCAGTGACAGCGCACGGAAGGTCCTTCCTGTTGCCTTTGCCACCTCCATACTGCAGGGAACCCCCTTGTCGGTGAACAGCCGCTGGAACACATACTCAAGCTGCGGTTCGGGATGGGTCGTATAGGAATCCTTCGGCAGCTGATCGATCAGCTCTCTCAGAAACTGATCGTATTTCTTTCTCAATTCAGCAGGCTTATAGCTTGCTCCGCCCATCGAATAGATCATCGCCATGTTTTTCCACAAGCTGTATTTGTATTCATTGGTATTGATGTCAACGAGAGTGCCGTAGAGGTCAAATAAATAATTCTGATACATAGTTCATTCTCCATCCTTAGTTTTCTGTTTATATTGTAATATAAAAAAAGCATAATTGCAATCACTATTTCGGTTTTTTAGCTTATTTTTCGAAAAATACTTGTTCATTTTTATTAAAATGTGTTATAATGGAGGCAAGTAACCATAGGAGGCGAGCAGAATGGAATTTGATGCTTTTACGGAGGGCGTAGAACCGGGCGGTCTGCGCAGTCGGTCTGATATCGGCATCCTGATCTGCTATATTCTTGACAGCATTGATAAGCCCTTTCCGAAAAGTGATTTGATCGAGATCATCCAGGAAAACGGACTGGCAAATTATTTTGAAACCATCTCCTCCATCTCAGAGCTGGTGAAATGCAGAAACATTGCTTATACAGACGATAAACAGGAGCTGCTGAAGGTCACAGACAACGGAAAGCTGATTTCCCGGCAGCTCAACACCAACCTTTCCCTCTCTGTCCGTCAGAAAGCGGCCAACGCTACCATGCGGCTGATGGAAAAACGCAAAACCGAACAGGAAAATCCTGTCACCATCAAAAAGGCTGAGGGCGGCGGTTATCATGTGAATTTCCGTATCACCGACGGCATGAGGGACCTGATGTCCCTGACGCTGTTTGTACCGGACATCTCCGAAGCCAACGCCGTGAAACGCAGCTTTCATAAGAATCCGCAGCGGCTGTATTCGATCATTCTGGCAGGCGTGATCGGCGAAAAGGATATGATCAACGAAGCATTGAAGGGGCTGAAATAATGTCGCAGGTATTGGAAAAAATCAATTTTCAGGAGGCGGAGTTTTTCTATAAGTCCCCCTACGCCCTGGTGGATTACAGTATCATCCAGAGCTTTAGTCTGATCAGAAGTACCGTTGAGGTCTTTGCCTACTACGGTATCACGGATTTCACCCCAGAGGATATCCGCCATTTCTTTGAGCGGCTCCAGCTCATACACCGCCGGAAGGAAACGGTGTTCATCCCCACTGCCAAAAAGGTCAGCGGCGTTCTGGACTGTTGTTTGTCCGAAGGGAAAAACCAGCTTGCCAAGCAGGACGGGAGTTATCACATCGTCTCCTGGGACAGCAGCGGCTATGGCTTTGAAATACAGGCCGCCAAAGACCGGGGCAGAATTCCACCGCCCCCCCGACAGCACCGCATCTGACAATTGAACACATTATAACCGCCGTACAGACAACCAATTCTGTACGGCGGTTTTATTTGCTGATGCATCAATCCATCCGGGAACATCTGCCGGTTTCCGGACATGGAGCCGAAAAAAGCAAAAAGGCCGTACAGACCTTGTGATCTGTACGGCCATGATGGATATGATTACTGCTTGTAATACTTGTCTCTTGCGACATAGGAGGTGTGCAGATAATGATGTGCCTTCTCCTTGCCGGGAGCCTCAAAGTACTCGTCATAGATCATCTTGATCAGCGGGCTGTCGTCGCAGACTCTGAACTCGCTGTTCTTATCCTGATCATAGAGTGCCTTGGAACGGAGCGCCTTGAAATCAACATAGTTGCTGACGCTGTCAGTTCTGAAGGGCTGACCGCCGCCGTTGATACAGCCGCCGGGACAGGACATGATCTCTACCATCTGGTAGTTTGCCTCACCGCTCTTGATCTTCTCAAGAAGAGCTCTGGCATTGGCAAGTCCGGAAGTAACTGCTACATTGATCTTCACGCCGGCCACTTCATAGGTGACCTCTCTGACAGCCTCAGGACCACGAACCTCTTCAAAGTCAACCTTCTTGAAGTCGCCGTCGAGGATCCTGGCTGCGGTACGGAGAGCTGCTTCCAGCACACCGCCGGTTGCACCGAAGATCACGCCGCCGCCGGTTGCCTTATTGAAGGGCAGATCAAAGTCTTCCTCTTCCAGGGAATTGAAGTCGATTGCGGCACGCTTGATCATTCTGGCAAGCTCTCTGGTGGTGAGTGCTACATCCACATCGTCAAAGTTCTCGTTGGAACGGAGCTGGGGTCTGGTGACCTCAAACTTCTTGGCGGTGCAGGGGATGACAGAAACAACAAAGACATCCTTAGGATCAATGTTGTTCTTCTCACAGTAGTAGCCCTTCAGAACGGCACCGAACATAGCCTGGGGAGACTTGCAGGTGGAGAGATTCGGAATGAACTCAGGATAATAGTGCTCTACAAACTTCACCCATGCAGGGCAGCAGGAGGTGAACATCGGCAGGGTACCGCCGTTCTTAATGCGCTCCACCAGCTCGTTTGCTTCCTCAATGATGGTGAGGTCAGCGGTGAAGTCCATGTTGAAGGCCTTGACGTTCTCGCCCAGACGCTTGATAGCAGCAGCCATCTTGCCCTCTACATTGGTACCGATGGGCAGATCAAAGCTTTCGCCGAGAGTAGCCTTGATGGAAGGAGCGGTGAAGAACAGCACCTTCTTGGTGGGATCGGCAATAGCCTCCCAGACCTTATCCTCGTTGCTCTTCTCTGTCAGAGCACCAACAGGACAGCTGACGACACACTGACCGCAGCCTACGCAGGGAGCGTTGTTCAGGCTCAGATCAAATGCAGAACCAACGTGAGCATCAAATCCACGGCGGATAGCGCCGATGACGGAGATGCCCTGTACGTTCTTACAGGCAGCTACGCAGCGCATACAGTTCACGCACTTATTGTTATCGCGAACGATATAGGGTGACAGGTCATCAATCTCAAATCTGGGCTCTTCGCCTGCAAATCTGTCCTCGTCAACGCCAAGCTCCAGAGCGAGCTTCTGCAGTTCGCAGCGGTTGTTCCTGACGCAGGAGAGACATTTTTTCTTATGGGTGGAGAGCAGCAGCTCTACGGTCGTTTTTCTGGATTTGATCACAGCGGGGGTGTTGGTGAATACCTCCAGACCCTCCTCTGCCGGATATACGCAGGCAGCCAGCAGGCCTCTGCGGTTCTTTGCCTCTACCATACAGACACGGCAGGCACCGATGCAGTTGATATCTTTCAGGTAGCAAAGTGTGGGGATCTCAATATTGGCTTCCTTAGCAGCCTGAAGAATGGTATATCCCTTAGGAACCTCCACGGGAATATTATTGATTTTAAGATGTACTGTTTCCATGAATGTATTCCCTCCTTATACGGTATGAATAGCGCCAAACTTACAGTTGCTCACGCAGACACCGCACTTGATACACTTATTGGTATCAATAACATGGGGCTGTCTGACCGTACCGGTAATGGCACTGGCGGGACAATTTCTGGCGCACAGAGTACAACCCTTACACTTGTCGGGCATGATCTCGTATTTGATGAGAGACTTACAGACACCGGCAGCACAGGTCTTGTTGTAGATGTGGTCGATATATTCCTGCTTGAAGAACTTCATGGTGGAAAGGATGGGGTTGGGTGCTGTCTGGCCAAGGGCGCAGAGTGATGAGCACTGCATGTGCTTGGACAGTTCTTCGATCTTTTCAAGATCCTCCGGCTCACCCTTACCGTCGGTGATCTTCTTGAGGATCTCGAGCAGTCTTCTGGTACCCACACGGCACGGAGTACACTTACCGCAGCTCTCGTCCACGGTGAACTCGAGGTAGAACTTGGCGATATCCACCATACAGGAATCCTCGTCGAGGATAATCATACCGCCGGAACCCATCATCGAGCCGATTGCCAGCAGGCTGTCGTAGTCGATAGGTGTATCAATATGCTCTGCGGGGATGCATCCGCCGGAAGGACCGCCGGTCTGGGCTGCCTTGAACTTCTTGCCGTTCGGGATGCCGCCGCCGATCTCTTCGATGATCTCACGCAGGGTAGTACCCATGGGGATCTCCACCAGACCAACGTTGGTGATCTT
>ONEU01000146.1 GCA_900316925.1 uncultured Eubacteriales bacterium | reverse complement strand
TCGCCGATGAGCAGACGCTTCGGGTCGGTGGAAAGGGTGGTCTTGCCGGTGCCGGACAGACCGAAGAAGATGGCGGTGTTTTCACCGTTCATATCGGTATTAGCGGAGCAGTGCATGGAAGCAATGCCCTGCAGCGGCAGGAAATAGTTCTGCATGGAGAACATACCCTTCTTCATCTCACCTCCGTACCAGGTGTTCAGAATGACCTGCTCACGGGAGGTGACGTTGAAGAGAACGGCAGTTTCGGAGTGGAGGCCAAGCTCCTTGTAGTTTTCTACCTTAGCCTTGGAAGCGGTGTAGACAACGAAGTTCGGCTCAAAGGTCTCCTGCTCCTCAGCGGTGGGCTTGATGAACATATTCTCAACGAAATGTGCCTGCCATGCTACCTCCATGATGAAACGGACAGCCATGCGGGTGTCTTTGTTGGCACCGCAGAAGGCGTCTACCACATAGAGCTTCTTGCCGGAGAGTTCCTCCAGAGCGAGCTTCTTGCAGGTATCCCATGCTTCCTGGGAAGCAGGATGGTTATCGTTGGGATAGTCGGGAGTTGTCCACCAGACAGTATCCTTGGATTTTTTTTTTTTGACAATAAACTTATCTTTCGGTGAACGGCCAGTATAGATGCCGGTCATAACGTTCACAGCGCCGAGCTCGGTGAGCTGGCCCTTCTCATAGCCTTCGAGAGACGGATCAAGCTCGTCTTTGAAAAGCTGCTCATAAGAAGGATTGTAAACGATTTCCTTCACATCGGAAATGCCGTATTTGGTTACATCGATCTGAGACATACAAAGTACCCCTTTTCTTTAAAATTCATTTATATCATACACTAATTTGCTTGTATTTGTCAATATCACTATCAAAAGTTACCTGATTATTATAGATTCCCCTAAACAAATTTCCGTTTCTGGCAGGAAATTTATCCAAAATTTCATTTTCTTCCCGGAAAAAGACAAAAACCGGGGTGGTTTTCCCCGGTTCCGGCCATGCTGATGCATGATGAGATGATGAATCTTTCAAAATCAGGACGAATAAGGCATCGGCAGTTCTTCGTCTGAGAGATAGTAGCCGTCCGCCGTCAGCACCGAGGCATTCCGGTCATCATCCACCGCGATGGTGTAGATCAACTTATATTTCACAGAAGCGTCCTTGGTGGAGGTACAGCTGAAGGTGAGGGTCGTATAACCCCTGCGGATCGTCTGCAGGAGATAGACGTCCTCTGTCAGGGCGGAAATCGAACGGCGGTACTCGATGATCTGACTGTTGCCAAGCTCACAGATCCAGGTGTGGTTCTCATCCGGACGTTTCAGGTTCAGACGGAATGTCTTCCTGATCTGCTGCGGCTGCGGCAGTTCTTCTTCAAAATAACTGCCCTCCTGTCCGGTGACACGGTAATTCAGCGTTTTGTCCACCACGAGATGGTAATGCAGCTCACTGCTTTTGCCGTTGCAATCAAGATAACTCATGGTCAGATCGACTGCCCCTGCGGAAAGCGGCGTGACGCGGTATTTCAGCAGGACACACGGGTCGAGCATATCATCATTGTATGTTTTCGATTCCAGCTCACATTTCAGGATACTCTCATCAGAAATCTGACAGTCCCAGAGATAGGGTGACGCAATGGGCGATTTGACGGTCAGGGTAAATTCTGCGGGATATTGCCTGCCGTCGGAGGATACCGTCAGCGGGAAGGTTTTTTCTTTCTCTGTGCCGAGGTTGTCCATTGCCTTGATACAGAGCTCATACTCACCGCTGTCACGAGGAGTCCACTGCAGCGTGGGGGTTGCGGCATAGTCGCTCAGCGTCGTCCACTCCGTATCCTCCGTGCGCTTCATCAGGTAGGCAAACTGGAAGCCGCCTTCTCCCCCGCTGGCAAGTGCGTTCATTTCCAGCGCGTCGCCTCTCTGGAGATAGGAGGTGCTGACAAGCGAATGGTTGATGATCGGACGAGTGACGGTGCAGGTATAGTAGCGCTTATAGATCTTCTTCTGGCACTTGATCTTGATGCAGAATTCATAGGATCCCGTTTTGTCGGGCGTATATTCAACTTCGCTGAGTTTAGAAAAACCATGGATGGTCTTCCATTTCTGGCGGTTGTAGCGGACATAGAATGCATAAGTGCACTTTGCGGGATCCAGCTCATCCGAATTGCCGGTGAGGATGAAGCTCTCCCCGATGAGAATAACATAGGAGCTGACATAAGAGGTGTTGCAGGAATGGTCCCCCTCTTCCTCTACGATCTCTTCATTCGTGAAGAATGTAAACGCTGCCGAAGCAGGAACCGACCAGCTGCACAGCATCACCGCTGTCAGGAGGAGCGTCAGGAGTTTTACTCCGATTTTCTGTATCTTCAAAGCTTTCACTTCCTTTTTCTTTTCTCTATTTGTATCACAGAAAAAAACATCTGTCAAGTTCTTCGGAAAGAAATTGACAGATGTAAGAATGTTGATTCCCAAAAACAGGCTTTTTTGTGGGTTTTGGAGCCTTAATCCATGATGAACGAGAGAACGATCTCATCAACCTTTGCCAGAGCGGCTTCAATCCTGGAGGGATCACCCACGCCAGCCATAGCTCTCTCGGGCTTTCCGCCGCCGCGTCCGTTGACAAGCTCAGCAATCTGCTTGATGATCTTTCCGGAGTGTGCGCCGCGCTGCTGTGCTTCCTTACCGCAGGCAACTGCCAGACTGGTTTTGTCGCCGTCCGTACCGAACAGTACGGCAACCGTCTTGGGTGCCACATCCAGTACACGGTCACACATGGTCTTGAGCATCTCGCTGTTGGTGGCATTGAAGTGAGTTTTGATGATTCTCACGCCCTTGATGAGTTCGGACTTTGCAAACAGGCTGTCCATATTCATGGCAGACAGCTTGGTTACGAGTCTGTCGATCTCCTTGTCCTTTTCCTTGAGCTCGTTCATGGTGTGCTCGCAGACGGAAGCGAAATCATTCATGCTGGTGGCTTTGAGCGCCTTCATGGAGGCGTTGAGGACAGCGGACTGAGTGTCCAGCAGACTGAGCACGCCGGCACCGGTCACAGCCTCGATTCTTCTGACGCCGGATGCCACGGAACCCTCGCTGATGATCTTGAACAGACCGATCCTGGAGGTATTATCAATATGGGTACCGCCGCAGAACTCTCTGGAGAAATCACCGATCATCACGACACGGACGATATCACCGTACTTCTCGCCGAAGAGTGCCATCGCACCCAGCTTTCTGGCTTCTTCAATGGGCATTTCACGGGTCTCCACCGCAACGGCGCTGAAAATCTCCTCGTTGACAAGAGCTTCGATCTGTGCCAGCTCCTCCGGTGTGACGGCGGAGAAATGCGTGAAGTCAAAACGCAGTCTGTCCGCATTGACAAGCTGTCCTGCCTGCTCCACATGAGTGCCGAGTACCTTTCTCATGGCGGCCTGCAACAGATGGGCAGCCGTGTGGTTCCTCATTACGGATGTTCTGACCGCAGCGTCCACGGCGGCAACTGCCTTGTCCCCTACTTCAATGGTGCCCTCTTCAATGCGGCAGTAGTGCATATAAATGCCGTTATTGTCTTTCTTGGTGTCGAGTACATCCAGCTTGGCGGTATCTGTGGTGATGGTACCGGTATCACCCACCTGTCCGCCGCTTTCTGCATAGAACGGGGTGGTATCGAGTACCACGATAACCTCATCACCTGTCCCGCCGAATTCAACCTTCTCGCCCTCGGAGACGATAGCTTTAATCACGGCGTTGGCGGTGAGCTCCTGATAACCGGTGAAGACCGTCTTCTCAATGCCGCTGAAATCGACGGCTTCACTCATCCAGGCATCGGCACCGGCATTCTTGCGGGCAGTCTTGGCTCTGATCTTCTGCTCCTGCAGCAGCGCCTGATATCCCTCGATATCCACGGTCATGCCCTTTTCCTCCGCAGTCTCCCTGATCAGGTCGATCGGGAAGCCGAAGGTATCATTGAGCCTGAAGGCATCTTCGCCGGAAATGCGGTTGGTCTCGGCGTTCTTGATGATTTCGTCGAGCAGCGCAAAGCCCTGGTCGATGGTTCTGCCGAAGCTCTCTTCCTCGCTCCTGATGATCTTGACGATCAGGTCATGCTTCTCGGCAAGCTCCGGATAGGTGGGATTCTCCTGGATGACCGTATCCACTACCTGATAGAGGAACGGATCCTTCACACCCAACAGTCTGCCGTGACGGGCAGCTCTGCGGAGCAGTCTTCTCAGCACATAGCCTCTGCCGGTATTGGAGGGGGTAACGCCGTCACCGATCATAAAGGTCGTACTTCTGATATGGTCAGTGATCACGCGCAGAGAAATATCGGTTTTGTCACTCTCGCCGTACTTCACACCCACCAGCTCGGAAATTTTCCCCATGATGTTCTGCACCGTATCCACCAGGAAGAGGTTATCCACCCCCTGCATCACGCAGGCAAGTCTTTCCAGTCCCATACCGGTATCAATGTTCGGGTGATCCATGGGGGTGTAATTGCCGTTGCCGTCGTTTACGAACTGGGAGAACACGTTGTTCCAGACCTCAACATAACGGTCACAGTCGCAGCCGACGCCGCAGGTGGGCTTGCCGCAGCTGTATTTCTCGCCCCTGTCGAAATAGATCTCCGTACAGGGACCGCACGGACCTTCACCGTGCTCCCAGAAGTTGTCTTCCTTGCCCAGTCTTACAATATGATCCGCAGAGACACCGACTTCCTTTGTCCAGATCTCGAAGGCTTCGTCATCGTTCTCGTAAATGGAGATCCAGATCTTATCCTCCGGCATCTCCAGTACCTTTGTGAAGAACTCCCATGACCAGGCGGTTGCCTCGTGTTTGAAGTAGTCGCCGAAGGAGAAGTTGCCCAGCATCTCAAAGAAAGTACCGTGACGGGCTGTGATGCCTACCCTCTCGATATCGGGAGTACGGATACATTTCTGACAGGTCGTGACACGCTTCCTGGGCGGGGTCACTTCACCGGTGAAGAACTTCTTCATCGGCGCCATGCCGGAATTGATCAGCAGAAGGCTGTTGTCATTCTGCGGGATCAGCGGAAAGCTGGGGAGTCGGAGATGGCCCTTGGATTCAAAAAATGACAGGTACATCTCTCTTAATTCGTTTAAACCGGTCCATTTCATTTCAATCACCTATTTTCTTCATGTTTCCTATCTCATCCCTGCCGTGAACAATAAAAAGGACCTCTTCGTCATGGGACGAAAAGATCCGTGTTACCACCCAAATTGCATACAGCCGTATGCCACTCTATTGCTTTAACGCAGCACTTACGTTGCGGTTTTCCGCAAAGCTCCGAGGCAGCCCGGACAGCAGCTCGTAAAAACCTTCCACCAGCGGTTTTCTCTCTGGAACGCCTGTATTGTCCTTTTTCTCATCACAGCAAGGGCATATTGAATTATATTATCATTATACCGATTTTTTTTCGGCTGTCAAGAGTGAATCTGCCGTTTTCTCCCTCATTTTTATCATTTGTCACGACATTTTCCGGCAAATGTGGGTTGCATCCGCAAGGGAAACGTGATATAATCCTTGCTGCAAAAAGAAAAAGTATCAAAGGAGAGATCACCATGAAACGATTGGTTGCTGCCTGTCTTGCAGCGCTGACACTTTGTTCCCTGACCGGGTGCGGTCTTTCAGTCGGAACAAAGGAGTCCTCCGTCAGTCCGGCACCCGGTACAAGCTCTGCCGTTTCAAAAGTATCCCAAAGCACGGAGCCCGGAAAGCCCGCTAAGGATCGCAGCGGTTCGGAACTGAACAAGTATGTGAATGTCAGCAGTCTGACCGAGCGGGCACAGGAGAAGGTTGTGGATGTATTTGACAGCGGGAAATTTACGCTGGAAGCAGAGGGGGATGTGGCAATCATGCGGGGGCTGAACCTGACGTTCCGGATAAAGCTGGCCAAAGACGGCAAGAAACTCTACAAATCGCTGTTTTCTGCCGGTCAGACGGTGACCAGCGTGACGAACGACGGCGGTACCTATACGCTGGATGCGGACAATAAAACCGCTGTCAAAGAGCAGGAGGAAGACAGTGATTCCCTGAAGGATACCCTGTCGCAGAAGCTGATCTCGTATGTGATGAAATGCTTTGGCCTGAACGACCTGACCTACAGGCAGGACGGGCAGGAGGAGTTTGAGGGACAGACCCTCAGCTTTGAGGAGTACAGCTCCGGTGATATGGTCATCAAGCTGTATTATGACGGCGACAGCCCGAAGTATCTCTCGGCTGTCAACGGCTCACAGAAATCTCTCATCACGGTGAAACAATTCTCCGCGGATGCTGACAGTACGCTGTTTGAAATTCCGTCAGACTATCAGATAAAAGAATCCTGAAAGAAGGGGCTGTCGCACAAAGAAAGCGGCAGCCCTTTTCATCGGAACGGTTATGATTCTTCTCCATGCTTCTGGCGGATGATCTGTTCCAGCTGGAGCTTGGAGAAACGGTGTTTCTTCTTGCAGAAATGACAAACAGCCTCTGCATAGCCCTTTTCGTCAGCCAATGAACGGATCTCGTCATCACTCAAGGTGATAAAGGCGTCGATGACCTTATCGCGGCTGCAGGAGCAGGCATAGCGGACGGGTGCTTCATCCAGCACCTCCACTTCAAAGCCTTTCAGAGCAGTCTCACAGATTTCCCTGATGCTCATGCCCTTGGCAAGCATGGTGGTCATAGGCTCCAATTCGCTGACATTCTTCTCGAGCTTGTCAATAGTGCTGTCATCGGCACCGGGCAGCAGCTGGATCAACAGACCGCCTGCCAGCAGTACCTCGTGATCGGCTTTATCCAGCAGGACACCGAGAGCGCAGACGGTAGGAATCTGTTCACTGGTGGCATAATAGCTGGTAATATCCTCGGCGATCTCACCGGAAACCAGCGCTACCTGTCCGATATAGGGATCCCCTGTTCCATAGTCCCGCATGACGTTGAGGATACCGGTTCTGCCGACGGCTCTGGCAACATTGATCTTGCCGTTTGCGTAATACTCCGTCGGGCAATCCGGATTCTGGACATAGCCGCGCACATTGCCCTGACTGTCGGACACGGCAATGACCGCGCCTGTTTCACTCTCGTCACCCTTGATGCGCAGGGTGACGCTGGCATTGTCCTGCTTGAGCTGATTGCCCATGATGGCGGCGGCGGTGAGCAGTCTGCCAAGAGCGGCTGTGGCTGCCGGTGTCGTGAGATGGAGCTTTGCTCCGGTATATACAATATCCGATGTGTCGGCGGCACAGGCCATGATGGCGCCGTCGGAGGTGATACATCTGATGATCTTATCCTTACTCATTCCTGATCTTCCTTACTACATATATTTCCCGCTGGGAATCCGGCTTTGGCGCTGTGAAGCTGAGATCGTCATACACCGCCACAGGCTCAAGACCGCCCTGACGCAGCATTTCTGTCATCGCTTCACGGGGATAGGCTAGTTCGTCAAACTGCTCGGTATAGCGCCGGTAGGTATTACCCTCCGGCACAAAAAGGTCCAGCGTAATGGTAACCCGGTGCTGCTGCGGCGTATAATGATTCTGCCAGGCACAGAATACCCGGTCAGTATCAAATACAAAGCACTCCTCCCCCAGGACGTTCTCGTGCTTAAAGACGGTGTTGGCATCAAAAACAAAAAGACCGTCATCTGACAGATAGCGGCTGATATTCCGAAATGTCCGGATGACGTCTTTTTCCGAAGAAAGGTGATTGATACTGTCAAGGGTGCAGAGACAGGTGTCGATCTGTCCGTACAGCTTCAGGTTCTGCATTTTCTGATGCAGGAGCAGCAGGCTGAAACCGGCTTCATCGGCTTTCTGGGCGGCGATGGACAGCATATCCGAGGAGGCATCCGCTCCGAAGATATCCACCCCCCGCTTTGCCAGCGCGATTGTCAGACTGCCGGTTCCGCAGGCCAGGTCGAGCGTTACGCCCGGCTGATGATGGTGCCGTTCAAACAGCTGCAGGAGATAGTCCGCACGCTTTTCGTATTCAACGTTTTCCGTCAGACCGTCATAAAAATCCGCAAAATAGGAATATGCACTCACGTTCATTCTCCTTCAGGCAGTTTTCCGGCCTGTTTCAGGCGTGCCAGAGTCATGGAGTAGCCGTCGCTGCCGTAGTTGAGGGCGCGGTTGACACGGCTGATAGTAGCAGTGCTGGCGCCGGTCTGGGAAACGATCTCGGTATAGATCTCGCCGCTGTCAAGCATTCCGGCTACCTTGAAACGCTGTGCCATTGCCTTGATTTCGGGAACGGTACACAGATCATCAAAGAAAGCATAACATTCCTCTACCGTTTTCAGGGTCAGGATCGCTTCAAACAGTGCATCCGTGGTTTCATTCTTGATCTTCTGGTTCATTTGTCTCCCTCCCGGAAAGATTTCCTTGCAAGTCTATTTTATCACGGCATAGCATAAATGTAAAGAGAGAGTTCTCTGATTTCATGGAAATCAAGTTTTCCGGTCAGTCATCACGGTACTTCCCTTCTGTGGAACCATGATGGACGTGCCCGGTTTCCCGAAGCGGCGGAAACAATAACTGACATTTTTTGGCTGACGGTGAGAAATTTCGGAGCTTCCACCGTTTTTCGGATATTTTTCTTGAAAAAAATCTTGCTTATTTCTGTCGGATATGCTACAATGGATAAAACTAATAAAGGAGGCTATACCATGGCTTACAAAATTTCTGATGATTGTATTTCCTGCGGCGC
Organism: uncultured Eubacteriales bacterium; assembly: GCA_900316925.1. GTDB lineage: Bacteria > Bacillota > Clostridia > Oscillospirales > Acutalibacteraceae > UBA1213. Next base: position 14,800 of record ONEU01000146.1, on the reverse strand, counting down.
TTGTGCAGCTGAATGTCCTGCCGGTGCTATCTCCGAGGGCGACGGCAAGTATGTAATCGATGCTGATGCATGTCTCGATTGCGGTGCTTGTGCTTCCGTATGTCCTGTTGGTGCTCCTGCCGAAGGCTAATAGATCAAACCAGAGAGACCGGTATGTTTCGGCATACCGGTCTTTTTCCATGCCTTCGTTCAGAAGTCCGACTGTATATTTCCCGGTGGTTCCTGCCAATACTATGGGTATCAAAACCGGGAGGTATGCAAGTGTGAACTATAATAAGGTGGAAATCTGCGGTGTGAATACCGCCAGGCTGCCGGTGCTGTCCGAGGAGAGAAAGCAGCAGCTTCTGAAGCTGATGCGGGAAGGGAGTCCCGTTCAGCAGAAGCAGGCACGGGAGGAGATGATCAACGGGAACCTGCGGCTCGTGCTGAGTGTGATCCAGCGGTTCTCCAATCGTGGGGAGAATCCCGATGATCTGTTTCAGGTGGGATGTATCGGGCTGATCAAGGCGATCGACCACTTCAACTGTGAGAAGGATGTGAAGTTTTCCACCTACGGCGTGCCGATGATTATCGGCGAGGTCAGGAGGTATCTGCGGGATTATAATGCCGTGAGAGTAAGCCGTTCCATGAGGGATACCGCCTATCGTGCCATGCAGGTCAAGGAACGTCTCACCGCCGAAAACAACCGGGAACCCTCCGTGGAGGAAATTGCCAGAGAACTTGATCTGCCGAAAGAAAACGTCGTGATCGCCCTGGAAGCAATCGTTGAGCCGGTTTCGCTGTATGAACCGGTCTTTTCGGACGGTACGGATACGATCTATGTCATGGACCAGCTGGGGGATTCCAATAATGACAGGAACTGGATGGACGAGCTGGCCCTCAAGGACGCTATCCGATCACTGAACGACCGGGAGAAAAAGATCCTGTCCCTGCGCTTCTTCCGCGGGAAAACACAGATCGAGGTGGCGGATGAGATCGGCATCAGCCAGGCACAGGTATCCCGGCTGGAAAAGGCAGCGCTGAACAAGATCAAAAAAGAACTGTAAAAATCCGAGATTTCTCCTTCGGGATATGAACCATTCTGTCAGAGCGGCGTATTATGTAATGTAATCAGGGAATGACCGACAGCAAGCCGCAAGGAGCTTGCGAGGCTGCTCCCATATCTCAAGGAGGAATTACTATGTGTAACAATGGTTTTTTCGGTAACAACAGCTGTGCCTGGATCATCATTCTGATCGTCATCCTCTGCTGCTGCGGCGGAAACAACGGCGGCTGCGGCTGCAATGACAACAACGGCTGCGGCTGCGGCTGCTGATCCCAGGCATCCATCAGGCTGAGGGGCGCTGCTGAAACGGCGGCGCCCGGGCAGCATTCATACACGGTACCGTGAGGGAACTCATGGTACCGTGTTTTTTATCCGTTGATAAGCGTTTTCAGGGCAATGACGATGAGCACCAGACCGCCTGCCATCTCGGCAAACTGCGGCTTGAAACGCTTGACGGTACTCCCTGAACAGAAGCCGGCAAAGGACAGCACAAATGTAATGGCGCCGATGAGCAGCACCGCCAGGAACATTGTGACAGGCTTGTCTGCACCGACGGAGACAGGCAGTACCATGCCGGAAGCGAGTGCATCCATACTGGTGGCAACGGAAAGAAACAGCAGTTCCCGGTACCCCCCGCCTCCCATGGAAGCAGGCTTCTCCTTTCGTGCATCCAGGAGCATCTTGATTCCCAGGAACAGCAGAATCGCAAAGGCAATGATGTGGTCAAAGCCGTTGACGATATTACTGCCTACCCTGCCGATGCTCCATCCCAGTACCGGCATCAGCATCTGAAAGATCCCGAAGGACAGTGCCGTGATGAATGCTTCTCTGGTGCGCCTTCTGTAGGGCTTCATGCCCCTTGAAAAAGAAACCGCCATAGCGTCTGCTGCAAGAGCAGTCCCTATGGCGGCTGTTGATAAAACATCCATTCCTTGCAGCCCCCTGTGACAATCTGTGATGACTCTTTTGTTTCTATCACATCTTATGCACGGGGAGAGCGGATTATTCCTTGATCTCGATTTCCTCGCCGAGTCTGACGGAGTAGATCATACAGGTCCTGACAGGCTTCCGGAAGAGCTGCTCGGCCGCTTTGCGGTAGAGGATCAGCTGACGGGCATAGCGGTCTGCCAGTTCCGATACATCTTTGACCCAGTCTGTCTTATAGTCAACAATCGTGATCCCGTCCTCCTCAAAGATCAGACAGTCGATTGCACCCTGCAGGATGATCGTTTCATCCTCCGGATAGGATTCGTCGGCATCCGAGGCTTTGATATTCACGGTAAAGCGGTATTCCCGAAGGATCTGTTCCGCCTGCATCATGCGCTGATAGATGCGGCTCTGTGTAAAGCGGGACAGAGCCTGCGGTGTGATGACGCTGCCTTGCTGTGCCGTGAGATAGCCGTGAGCTACCAGTCGTTCCACCTCTTCCACGGGAGCGCTTTGCAGTCTGCCGAGATCAGCGTACTGCAGCAGCTGGTGCATGGCAGTTCCCTTTTCGGCGCCCGTCATATTCTTCTCCTGGAGGAAGGCAGGACGAGATTCCGCAATATGGTAAATCTCCTCACGATTGTGCACAAGCATGGACGCCGTCACCTTTGAGGGGATCTCTGTCCGGTTCTGATAGCGGTATCTGCCTTCAAAGCGTTCACGGAACAGCCCGAGCATTTCGCTGTCCGGCGATGGTGCTTCCTCATCCTGGGTGCCGATCTCGTCATTCTTCTCGGACAGATCGGCTTTGACGTACTTCCAACGGGAATTGGTCGGCAGGAGCGGCAACGATAGTGAAGCCTCCTGACGAAGCGCATTCATATCGGGATGTACCAGGGCGCACAGCAGCAGCCAATCGGAGAGCTTTGAATACTGATTGACACAGTTGGGTGAGATCCTGCCGTTTTCGATCCGGATGCCTGATGCAAGCTCGGTGAGTTTTTTGGCGAACCCGTCAGCACTTCTGGAATTGACGCTGATGACAGCAATCAGCTTCTCTTTTGCCCGTGTCATTGCCACATACAGCACACGCATTGCTTCACTCTTTGTCTCCTGCTCCTGGCAGTAGCTGATGAGATTGCGCTGGAGGGTATTGAACATCAGGCCGTTCTGCGGATCGAGCATCTTGAAGCCCAGTCCGAGCATATTGTGGTACAGCACCTCATCCTTGGTCTCATTGCCCTTCGATGCCAGTGCAGCCATGATGCACACCGGAAACTCCAGTCCCTTGGAGTGATGGATACTCATAATCCTGACAGCATCGGCAGGGGCAGTATCTCCGATGCGGATGGCACTGCCGTTATCCTCAAGGTAGTTGATATAGCGCACCAGGTCCGTCAGACTGCGGCTGCCGCTGCCTTCATAATCATTGATGAAGCTGACCAGCTTATGCAGGTTCCTGATCCTGATCTCACCGTTTTCCATGGCGCTGATGATGGGAAGGAATGCCGTCCGGGTGAAGAAATAGTTCAGGAGCTTGCTCACGGACATGGTAACAGAGATGCTTCTCAGTTCAAAGAGCAGCTCGGAGAAGGCAGCGCATTTCTGATGCAGGGAAGTACCCTCCGCTTTTTCGTCGGCAATACAGGCGACCATCCGATGATAGATCAGCTTCTGCGGATAGCTGCCCTTCAGTTCCGCCAGCTCATCCGGTGTAAAACCAAAGACAGGACACAGCAGAACGGCCAGCATGGGAATATCCTGCAGGGGATTGTCAATGATTTTCAGCATGGACAGTGCTAAATTGACCTCATAACATTCAAACAGGCTGTACGGCTTGTCGATACAGGTGGGGATCCCGTACTGGTTGAGGATATCGGCATAGAGCTGACCGTTGGTGGAGAGAAAACGCATGAGCACGGCAAAATCGCCGTATCGTACCGGCCGCTGTCCGTCCTTGTCGGTCACGGTCTTCTTTTCCTGCATCATTTTTTTGATGAGGCGTGCAATATAGATGGCTTCCTTCTCATAAACACTGTTATCGTCCTCTTCCTGTTCGCTGTCGGAGGAGGGCTTGCCGTTGTCAATCAGATGAAGCTCCGTCTCGGCTTCCTCTGTGTCGGGGTACCAGGTAGCGCCGGTGGTCAGCTTTTCTTCGTCATTATAGGTAATCTCGCCCACCTTTTCCGACATAATGGCATGGAAGACAAAGTTGATGCTGTCGATTACACCGTTCCGGCTGCGGAAGTTGCTGTCGAGGATGACCTTGGCAGGAAATACGGGCGCTGACCGGTCATAGAGCGTGGAATGCTGACGGCGTTCCTTGAAGATTTCCGGCTTTGCTTCACGGAAACGATAGATACTTTGTTTTACGTCGCCGACCACAAAAAGATTGCTGCCGTTTCTCGAGAGATTCCTGAAAATGGCTTCCTGGATATCGTTGGTATCCTGGTATTCATCCACCATGATCACATCATACTGCTCGGAGAGCGTCTGGGCAAGTTCCGTTTTGCACTCCTGACCGTCAACCTCCTTTACCAGCAGCTGCAGCATCAGATGCTCCAGATCGGAGAAATCCAGTACCCCCCTCTCCTTTTTGGCTTCAAAATAGCGCCTGTCAAACTCCTCCAGCAGCTCAGCCATACAGAGCAGAGCCGGCTGTACGGCCTCCGTATCCTTCTGATAGGTCTCCTCGCTGATGCCGAAAAACTTCGTCAGCTTTTTGGTCAGCAGCGTATCAATGGTGTCAAAGCTGTTTTTGACGATGGTACATTCTTCCTCACTGGGCGGATCTTTCTTGGCAGTGGGTTTTCTGTATGGCTTTTTATTGTAATGACTGATGCATTGATAGATTTCGTTCCAGTTCTGGCTGTCGGCAGCACTGCTCAGGGTTTCCAGATAGGCTGTCAGATCATCGAGCTTGTTCTTGCCGCAGCTTTCTGCCTTTGTACAGAAAGCCGGATTATTGTCGATGACCTCCTTTGCCTCCAGAAGAGACTGCCGGCACTTGAGAATGACCTCCTCAAGCTGCTGAAAAGCGATGGCGGCAAATTTCGTCTGACTGAGCGGAATGGCGGGATCGTAGAAAGCGGCAGCCATCTCGAACCACTGGGGGAAAAAGGGCTGTGACCGGACGCTTTTATAGATCTGCAGCAGAGACTGCTCCATTTTTCTGTCGTCCTTAACGGATGTAATCAGTCTGCTCAGCAGCAGAAAGGCAGGAGCTCCCTGCTGATAGTATTCTTCCAGCAGATCGGACATGGTACGGTGCTTGAGGACGGTTTCTTCCGCTTCCGACAGCATCCGGAAATCCTGATTGATGTCAAAGGCAAAGAAGTTTTCACGAATGATCCGGCTGCAGAAGCTGTGGATCGTACTGATATCCGCATTGGGGAGCAGGAGCTGCTGACGGCGGAGCAGGGTGTTATCAGGCTCTGTCAGGAGCTTCTTCTCGATGGCAACGGCTATTCTGGAACGCATTTCCTCGGCTGCCGCTCTGGTGAATGTGACGATCAGCAGTCTGTCGGCATCTACCGGATGTTCCGTGTCGGTCAGGATCCGGATGACCCGTTCCACCAGTACCCTGGTCTTTCCCGAGCCTGCCGCCGCCGATACGATGATCGCACCTCCGTCAGCACGGATGGCATCCTCCTGTGACGGGGTGAATTGCATCTCACTCATGCTTTTGTTCCTCCTTTCCCTGTTCAGGCGTCAATTCTATTTCAAGCGTTTTCAGAGCTTCCTCCAGTCCCATGTTGGTGACCGTGTGGGACGGCTTCCCCTCTTCAAAACCGCAGACTTTTCGGTAATCACAGTATTTGCAGGCATCCGCAGCACCCTTTGCCGGTTCACGGACGATGTCTCCGTTATAGAGTGATTCCGCCATTTTCAGGAGCTTATTGTCCAGATAGGAGAAGATCTTGCCGTAGGCCTCCAGCGAAACCACACTCTTCAGTTTTGCGTCGATCTTCTTGTCCTTTGTCAGCTTCACGGGGATGAAAAGCCCCTTGATGTCCTTCTCCATGGCGTTCAGAATCTCCTGGTCGTCGATGAGCAGGCCGTTCATCCGGAAGCCGGCTTGCTGTTTCTTGAGGATCTCCGCTTTTTCTTCCTCGGTATGCTGTTCGCCGGCCTTTACCGTGGGGGTGGACGGCATATAAAGGATGCCCGCAGGGGTGAGCGGACTGCTTTCCGCGTGATAATACTTCTCGCCGTTTTTCCGGATTGCCGAAAGATACAGCAGCATCTGCAGATTCAGGCCATACAGCACATCCGAAAGCCGGAATTTCCTTTCGCCGGTCTTGTAATCCACAATGCGGATATACTTCTTGCCGTTATGTTCATAGGTGTCCACACGGTCCACGATCCCCTCCATGGAGACCTTCTCGCCGGTGGGAAGCTCCAGTTCGTATGCCGGGATGTTTCCGTTCTCGCCGATCTTCAGCTCAAAGTCGGCAGGCACAAAGCTGGAGTTTTTAAACTCCTCCAGCAGACGCCTGAGTACGATGGAGAGATTTCTCTCAATGATCGTAAACTGCGCCATAAAGCGGCCGGTCCTCTCCTCGCTGCTGCCAAGCTCCTTCAAGTAGACGCCGATGTACTGGCGGATCAGTTCCAGAAGCTCCTCTTCCGACAGCCCGGAAAGCTTTTCATACCCTACCTGCCGGAGCATATTTTCCAGGAGATAATGTACCGCACTGCCGTAGAGACTGGCATCAACGGCAGTCTTCTTGCGGGGATGGGCGTGGAGCCCGTATTTGCAGAAATACTGGAACGGACATTTGAAAAAGGTCTCTGCCTGTGTCGCGGACAGCTTGAGAGATGACCCAAACACCAGTTTAGCGTGCGCTTTATCTTTCAGCTTGAAGGGCGTTTCCGTAACGGCTCTTCCCACCGCCTGATATTGCCCGGAAAAGGCTTCGGACGAGGCAAAATGCGCTTTCAGACTGGCGGAAAGCACGTCCTTGTCATGCCAGTGGGCGGCACATTCTTCAAACGACTGTTCCTCGGTATAATAATAATCCTCCGGCTTGATGTCGCTGTGGCGTCTCACACGGACTCCCTTGAGAATTGCTTCCAGTTCCCGGAAAATCACCGAGGGTTCGCAGGTCTCTCCTTTGGTGTTGGACAGATAGCGGCTGACAAACAGTCTTTCGGACGGCAGCGAGAGTGCCGCATAGGCATGGAACTTCTCTTTGAGCATCGTGCCGAACAGAGAGTCATACAGGGGAAGCTGGAGTCCGATCAGGGCGATCCGCTCGCTGTCGCTGAACAATCCTGTTGCCTGGGGGACTGCCGGGAACACACCGTCAATTGCCCCTAAGATCAGGACAGCCCTCTGCCCCTCGCTGCGGAGATTGCCGGCCGTTCCGATAATCACCTGGTCAAGCGTCTGAGGAATATCGGAGATAGGATGCTTGGCGATCATCAGCCGCAGCAGTTCGTCGTACCGGCGGCTGCTGACAGAATGGTGCTGCAGGATGGTATACATCTTGTCCAGCAAATCCATGATGACATCCCAGACACGCGCTTCGGTCTCTTTCTGCTTCGGGTCAAAAACCTTGTCAAAATGACCGATCAGCTGGCGGGTCCTTTCGGGAGCATTCAGACTGATCAACAGACGGTAAACCGCCGCCGTCATTTCACCACCGTTCCTGGCACCAGAGACGGCCTGCTCAAAAGCTGTCAGCGGTTCAATGACCTTCCGGCGCAGTTCTTCAATGTCGGCAAGCCTCTTCTCATCCACCTTATCGGTATTGCCGTCCGGGTTCATGGTGAAGGGCTGTTTCCAGCGCTTTCCCCGGATGTCCCACAGATACACATAGTTTTCCAGTTCAAAAACGTCATTATCGGAAAGCGGCGTCAGACCGGTTTTCAGAAATGACAGGATACTCTCGGTGGAAAACGAGCTATGGATGATATCAAAGGCGGAGAAGATGAGTCTCACCAGGGGCTTGTCTTCCAGGGGTTTCGGGTCGGACATAAAATACGGGATGTGAAATTTCGGGAACTCTGCGGCGATCAGGTGACGGTACATATCGGGATTGCGGCACACCACCGTGATCTGTTGGTACTCATAGCCCTCCTTCCGGACAAGCCTGGAAATATCCCTGGCAGCCTGACGGACTTCATCATATTCGTCGTCGGCTTCATAGAGCAGGATCGTATCATCCTCGATGAGATAGGGGTCCCCGTCAAAGCGGAAAACACTCTCCTCCACGGCAGCAATCGCCTTGCTCTTGTAACGGAGCTGTTCCTCCATCCAGATGGTGGGAAGCACCTCGACACCCGCTTTATCGGCAAGGAGCTTCAATTGACGAAGGGTGGTATCGGGCTCGTTAAAGATGGTGCTGTCCAGCTGTCCTGACGTACTGTGATCGCAGCAGAGCGCTACGCCCACATAATCAGCCTGTGTCAGGATCTGTTCCATGATCTTCCGTTCCTGTCCGGAAAATCCGTTGAAGGAGTCTACAAAAACGGTCATACCTTCAAAAAACGGATGCTCCCACAGCATTTCATACAAACGTGTCATATCATCGTCAGGATCGGAATAGGCTGACCCCAACAGGGCATGATAAGCACTGTAAACCGCTGCACTCTCTGTCAGCTTCCTGCGCAGACGCGGATGATCGGTCTTCTGAGCGGCTTCCATCAGTTGATCCGGTGTGATTGCGCACATCTTGTATTCGTTGATCGCACCAAGCATCAGCTGGGCAAAGTCGCTGCGCTTACTCCTTGAATTGTACAGCACCAGCTGATCGGATACCGATTCTGCTGCCAGGCTCATAATAACTGCCTTGACACCCTCGTCAATGCGTTTTGTCCCAAATCCGCCGTACTGTTCTATGACGGCAGTATACAGCCGCTTAAAGCTCAACACCCTGATGTTGGCAGCTTTTTCTGCGCCAAGCAGGTTCAGGATGCGCTTCTCGCTCTGAAATGAGCTTTGTTCGGGCACGAGCAGCACAACATTCCCCTGGTCGGCTCGTTTCACCAGTTCCTGATAGATCCGCTCCGTCTTGCCGCTGCCGCTTCTGCCTGCGTAAATCTGTAACATTGTCTCACTCCTTTATTTCTCGTCCGATTGGCGTTCCTTTCAGAAACCATCATACAATACTCGATGTACCAAAGTTTCCCCATACAAAGACTGCACCTAACACATCCGGTATTAGGTGCAGCAGGTAATTATTCTTCTTGAAAATCCTCATTGAGCTTGTTCAGGCTGGCTGCCTTCAGATAGGCATTGATAAAGCCGTCCAGGTCGCCGTCCATTACGGCGCCGATATTACCCGTCTCATAGCTGGTACGGTGATCCTTGACCATCGTGTAGGGCATGAAAACGTATGAACGGATCTGGGCGCCCCATGCAATCTCCTTCTGAACACCCTTGATATCCTCGATCTTCTCCAGATGCTCTCTTTCCTTGATCTCAATGAGCTTGGATTTCAGCATCATCATGGCAATATCACGGTTCTGGTACTGGCTGCGCTCCACCTGGGAAGCCACCACGATACCCGTGGGAATATGGGTCAGTCTGACGGCAGAGGAAGTCTTGTTGACCTTCTGTCCGCCCGCACCGCTGGCTCGGTACACGCTCATCTCAACGTCCTCGGGTCTGATCTCCACTTCGATGGTGTTGTCGATCTCCGGCATCACTTCCAGGGAAGCAAAGGATGTGTGACGTCTGCCGGAGGAATCAAAGGGAGACACTCTCACCAGACGGTGAACGCCGGATTCGCTCTTGAGATAGCCGTAGGCATTCTCACCCTCGATCAGCAGCACGGCACTTTTCAGTCCGGCCTCTTCTCCGTCAAGATAGTCTACCGTCTTGACCTTGAAATCGTGACGCTCCGCCCATCGGGTGTACATTCTGAACAGCATTTCTGCCCAGTCCTGTGCCTCCGTGCCGCCGGCACCTGCGTGGAACGTCAGAATGGCGTTCTTGGCATCGTATTCACCCGTCAGCAGCGTCTGCAAACGCTGGTTCTCGTAGTTCTTCTTGACACGCTCCAGCTCCTGCTGTGCTTCCTCCAACAACGAAAGATCCTCTTCCTCGTTTGCCAGCTCGATCAGAGCAAGCGTATCCTCATAAGCGGTCACCAGTTCATCATAGGCAGCCACCTTATTTTTCAGCGTACCTGTCTTTTGCAGGATCTTCTGTGAATTATCAACATCGTCCCAGAAACCGGGCTGTGCAGCACGCTGCTCCAACTGCTCGATCTCCATCTTCATCTTGTCCAGTCCCAGAGCATTGGCCAGTTCCTTGATATCCGGCTCCATCCCCTCCAGCTCCAACCGGAGTTCTTCAAATTGCAGCATATTCCATCACCGTTTCTCCGCACTGTAGTTTTCCATGTACCAGTCTTTCGTATGCGGTAACGAAGACTTTATCCTAACCTGTTTATTATAAGCTATTCTCGTTCGCTTGTAAAGATGCTTTTTGAAATTTCAGGAAACTTTTCGGCAAAATAAAGCAGATACGGCACCGGTACCGTATCTGCCGGGTATTTTACAATGTCTGTAGAACGATCTCGTCATCCGCAGCGGTCACATGGATGCCAGCAATGGCACCGAGACGGCTGTTGACGATGGCTTCGGCAATCTTATCCTCCACCTCACGTCTGATGAGATTGCGCAGGTCCCTGGCGCCGCTCTTGCCGCCGAATGCCTTGTGAGCCAGCAGCTTCTGAGCGTTTTCATCATAGGAGAACGCAATGCCCTTCTCTTTGAGGGTATCCACATACTCGTTCATCATCAGGGCGGAGATGGCAACGAAGTCCTCCTCCGTGAGATGTCTGAAAATGATGATCTCATCCAGACGGCTGAGGAACTCCGGACGCAGGAATTCGGACAGGGCAGCCCGGACCTTCTCATTGGTAGCATCCTGTTCGGTCTTGGCAAAGCCGAGAGCGTTTTCTTTCTTTTCGCTGCCGGCGTTGGAGGTCATCACGATCACCGTATTGCTGAAATTGACCTTTCTTCCCTGCGCGTCTGTCAGCACGCCTTCATCCAGAATCTGAAGAAGGATATTCAGCACGTCCGGATGTGCTTTTTCGATCTCATCAAAAAGCAGCACGGAATACGGGCGGCGTCTGACCTTCTCAGTCACCTGACCGGCCTCTTCATAACCAACGTATCCCGGAGGTGAGCCGATAATCTTGGAGACGGAGTGCTTCTCCATATACTCGGACATATCCAGACGGATGAGTGTTTCAGGCGTGTTGAACAGCTCCTCGGACAGTACCTTGACAAGCTCCGTCTTACCCACACCGGTAGGACCGACAAAGATGAACGAAGCAGGTCGGCGGCGGGGGCTGATCTGCACACGGCTGCGCTTGACGGCAGCTGCCAGTGCGACGACGGCTTCATCCTGACCGATCACCTTGCTCCGGAGGTGGTTTTCCAGGTCGGCTAACTTATTCAGCTCGTTCTCCTGTACCTTGGAGGCAGGAATACCCGTCCACAGCTCAATGACATGAGCAATATCTTCTTCTGTGACCTCTGCCTTGAGCTTATTCTGATCTATCTCACTCAGCTCTTTTTCGAGCTTGGCAATATCGTAGCGCACGGTTGCGAGCTTCTCATAGTCGATCTCATTCTGACCGGTCAGCTCTTCTTCCTGCTCGTTCAGTTCCTGCAGACGGGCATTGTCACGGTCGAAGGTTTCCAGCTCCTTGTTTCTCAGGGCGGCGTGGGTGCAGGATTCATCCAGCAGATCAATGGCCTTGTCGGGCAGGAAACGGTCGGTGATGTATCTCTCCGAGAGAATGACGGTCTTTCTCACGATCTCATCGGACATCCTGACTCTGTGATAGTCCTCATAGTAGGATTTGATGCCGGAGATGACTTCGATCGTCTCGGCAATGGAAGGCTCTGCCACGGTGACAGGCTGAAAACGTCTTTCCAGAGCAGCGTCCTTCTCGATGTACTTTCTGTATTCATTGAAGGTGGTGGCGCCGATGACCTGGATCTCTCCGCGGGAAAGCGCCGGCTTCATAATGTTGGCGGCATTCATGGAGCCTTCGGATTCACCGGTTCCGACAAGGCTGTGCACCTCGTCGATGAACAGGATCACATTACCGTCGGCCTTCACTTCGTCAATCAGACCCTTGATACGGCTCTCAAACTGTCCCCTGAACTGGGTGCCGGCGACCAGTGCGGTCAGATCCAGCAGGAAGATCTCCTTCTTCTGGAGACGCATCGGAACATTTCCGGCTACGATCCGCAGTGCCAGACCCTCGGCAATGGCGGTCTTACCGACGCCGGGTTCACCGATCAGACAGGGATTGTTCTTGGTTCTGCGGCTGAGGATCTGGATCACTCTGTCGAGTTCCTTATCCCTGCCGATGATCCTGTCGAGCTTGCCGTCTCTCGCCCTCTGCGTCAGATCATTGCAATAGGCGTCCAGATGCTTGCGCTTTTTCTTTTTGGCACCCTTGTCCTCTTTTCCCTTTTTGTCGTCCTTCTCACCCTTTTTGGCGTTGTCCCGGTTGCTGCCGGGGAACATATTCTTGAAGAAGGACGGGAACGCAGGCGCACCGCCGCGGCTGAAATCGGGATCATCCTCGTTCTCATCACCGTCGGACTCGCCGTCAGACTCGTCAAACAGGCTGTCCATATTTTCAGGGATCATGCCGGATTCCATCATCTCAGTCATCTGGTCCTGCATCATATTGATGTCGTCCTCAGAGATACCCATTTTTTCGATAATATCGGTAACAGGCTTGATGCCTGCCTCTTTTGCACAGGTAAGGCAGTAGCCGACAGATTCGGATGAATTGGTCGTATTCGACACAAACACGACTGCCGGTCTTTTATTGCATTTACTACAAAGCATCATACTTTTAGCTCCTTCCTTTTTTCTGTAACAGCGCCGGGGCTGCCGGCCGGGACGACCCTTCCGGTCATCTTCTGTTTATCATATCATAATTATGCGGAAAAGTCCATCATTACGGTCTGTTGGGCGGCACTTTGCACATTTCTTGACAAATCGTCTGCACGATCTGCAAAATAATTATGGATCACTACAATGCCGCCGTTATTTGGCCGAGGGCTCCTGTTCATCGGAGACGGCGTTTTTCTTTTTTTCATCCTGCACTTTCTGCCGGATCATCTTGAGGAACAGGCTGGAATACATCACCAGCGAGAACAACATCAGCGCAGTAGTCACCGCCAGCAGGGTAATCGTGAGTACGCGGTTGGTATAGCCCCATACGGCCTTCATCACCACCAACAGGATAATGGAAACATAGAATACAACAGTGGAAATCTTTCCGTACCATTTTGCGGCAGGCGGCCGCAGCTTGAAATTCAACAGGACAGCTCCTCCGCTGAGCATCAGGATCTCCTTCAGGAACAGCAGCACCACAAACAGCAGGATATCCGGATAGAGGATATTGATACATATTACTACGGCGATAAGTGTGAGCTTATCGGCAATCGGATCGAGGATCTTCCCCAGGGGCGAGACCTGGTTGAATTTTCTGGCAATCAGACCATCAAGGGCATCGCTCACGGCAGACAAGAGCAGCACGATCCCGGCTGCTAAATAATTCTGTTTTAATAGAAACCTGACCAGCGGATAGACGAGCACAAGTCTGAATAATGACAGTATATTGGGAACTGTCAGATTATCTTTCAGATAGCGTTTCATTGATGATCCATCTTCTCCTTTCTGTCAAAATTCGGCATCACTGACGTTATTTCAATGTCAGTTGGGAAATGATGAGGTCGGGGATACTGATCCGGTAGATGTATTGATAGAACCAGGTCTTGTTAATATCGTTATTAAGGCTTGTACAGGCCTCCGGCTCCAGGAACATCATCACGAAATGAATAATCATGGAGATCACCATAATGATGAGCAGCGCCTCTGCCGCGCCGACAATGCCGCCCAGCACCCTGTTCGGAACACCAAGCATGGTTCTGTTGATAGCCTTTGTGAACTTTCTGGCGAGAAAGTTGACGATCATCATGCAGATCAGGAAGAGGATGATCGTCAGCACGATGGAGACCATTTTCACAGCCGTGGGACGAACCATTCCCTCCAGCATTTCCGGAAGATTCAGATTGGTTTTCTGAATGGATTTCGTCAGGGCGGCGGTATCAATACCGGTCAGGGAGAAGGTATTGAGTGTAAAGTTTGAAAGCGAGTCCAGCACACTCTGTGCCGCCTTGACGGGATCTGATTTTTCAATTCCTTTGGTTGCCTCCGTAAAAGTATTGACAACATTCTGACGGATCATGCCATTGTAGATGGGCAGCGCCACCAGAGAAGCAACAAATGACGAGAGAACTGCCGCTCCGATGGTTCCGCCGATGTTGATAGCGGTAAAAACGATTCCGCGCTTGATACCGGAATAGATAAACAGAACGAACAGCAGGATCACACCTAAATCGAGCAAGAAATTCATACAATCACCTTTTTGGCTGAAATACTGTATTTTGGTACTTACCCTACTACTATACCACATTTTTCGCCTGACTACAAGCAATATTTCATGCGTAAATTCATTTTTCATGTACAAAGAATGAGACATTATACAATTTTGGTGAGATTGTACCCTACGCTCAATACAAAGGTGTGATTCACAAAGCGGTTTCCTGTAACATCGTATGCCGGCACAAAAAAAGGCCCGGATCATTTCCGGACCGCAGGGATCATGTTTTGGATTTTGGTGTGATCTTTTTCTCTGTACCGTTGATCAGGCGCTTGATATTATCCTTGTGTCTGATAATAATCAGCAGGCCGATCAGGAATGCAACAATCGTTGCAAAGACGATAAACGGAACGGTGGGCTGTTTCAGGGGTGAAATAGCAACGGTATA
>ONEU01000119.1 GCA_900316925.1 uncultured Eubacteriales bacterium | reverse complement strand
CTACAAGCAGGCTAAGCAGACCAAGTGGACAAAGGCTTCCGGTTATTCCTCCAAAACCGCTGTTTCCATCGTTCCCAAGGCTGCCACTACCTACAATATCCGCGTGAAAGCAAAGGACGCTTCCGGCAAGATCGTTAACAAGGATCTGACCGTCACAGTCAAGAAATAGTATTTCCACATCCGACAGAGAGTTCGCCTCTCTGTCGGTTTTTCTTCAAAAAAACAACCGGACAATCCTTGTGACTGTCCGGTTGTTGGTATTTGGATAGATTATTTGCAGCGCCAGATATGACTGGACAGCGGCTCCATGTAGCTGCCGCCGCCGAAGTCGTGGGTATTGCCGGTGACAAGATCATCGGCCAGGCCATAGCCGGCGTCAAAATGAGCGGTGTACGGCTGATCGTCAGCGTTGATGGCTACGAGTACACGCTCGCCGTCGAAATCACGCTGGATCACACACTGCTTGTTGGTGAGCACGGGAATCTTGATATCACCGTAGCAGAGTGCCTTACTCTCCCGGTGTGCTTTCGCAAGACGGCTGATATGCTCGGTAAGCCAGTTGCTCTCGGGTGCCTCAAAGCACGGACGAAGAGCCGGATCGCCGTCCTTCTTGTCGGCCTTGGCTCCCCATTCACTGCCGTAGTACACACACGGAATGCCCGGCATTCCAAACAGCATGGTGTAGATCAGCGGCAGATGTGCCGGATTGGACAGGATGCTTGCCACACGGGTCACGTCGTGGTTATCGGCAAAGCAGAGCAGGTGCAGGCCTCTGTACTGGCACCAGGGCTCCGGTCCGAAACGGTTCTTCAGGGAGTGACAGATCTCAAACATATTCATAGAGTTGAAGCTCGAGAACAGGCCCTTATAGCACTCATAGTTAGTTGCGGAATGGAGCATCTCCGGGTTGACCCAACGGGAGTAATCGCCGTGCAGCAGCTCGCCGATGAGGAAGAAGTCCTCTTTCAGACCGTCAGTAAAGCTGCGCAGACGCTTCAGGAAATCAAAATCCAGGCAATAGGCAACATCCAGCCGGATACCGTCAATACCGAAGTATTCGATCCAGTATTTAACGGCGTTGAGCAGGTGGTCCACAACCGCGGGATTGCGGAGATTGAGCTTGACAAGATCATAGTGACCTTCCCAGCCCTCATACCAAAGACCGTCATTGTATCCGCTGTTGCCGTCGAAGTTGATGTGGAACCAATCCTTGTAGGGTGATTCCCATTTCCTCTCGCATACGTCACGGAATTGCGGAAAGCCGCGTCCCACATGATTGAACACGCCGTCCAGCACGACCTTGATGCCGTTTTCATGCAGCTTGTCACAGACCTTCTTGAAGTCCTCGTTGGTGCCCAGACGGCAGTCGATCTTGCAATAATCCCGTGTATTGTAGCCGTGGGTATCGGATTCAAATACGGGTGAGAAATAAACGGCATTGCAGCCGAGTTCTGCGATATGATCTGCCCAGTCAAGAACCTTCAGAATGCGGTGCTCCTGTACCCCGTCATTCTCAAACGGTGCGCCGCAAAAGCCCAGCGGGTAAATCTGATAAAATACCGCTTCATATCCCCAATGTTTCATTTTTGTTCTTCCTTTCTAAAAAAAGTGCACTCTTATCATACCGCTTTTCTGCCCGTATGTCAATCCTTTTTTATAAAAAATCGACAGGCTCATCACCTGTCGATTTTGTTTTTTTGGTTACTTTGCTGTGTGCCTTCCCAGGAACTTGCAGAACACAATGATCTCGTGGAATACAAGGGGTACCAGGGAGAGCAGAACTACCAGCAGCCACATCTCCCAGGACAGCTGACAGGTACCGAATACTTCCGTGAGGAAAGGAATCTCGGTCACAGCCACCTGGCCAACGATGCCGAATGCCAGTGCCAACAGCATGATCTTGTTATCAAGATGGTTGAAGCGGAAGATAGAATGTTCCGTATCCCTCATACCGACGGCATGGAACAGCTCTGAAATGGCCAGCGTGCTGAATGCCAATGTCTGTGAGAGAGTCAGAACATTGGGATTCTCGAAGCACTTAATCAGTCCGTCGAAGGAGAAGCCCATGCCGGTGGTGATCATCTCCTTCACAGGAGCGTACAGGAAGGCAATCAGTGTCACCAGGGCGATAACGATACTGTAAAGACCTACCTTGAAGTAGCCGCCGCCGGCAAAGATAGACTCACCGTTCTTGCGGGGCTTCTTGTTCATCACATCGGAGGAGGAGTTGGGGTCAACGCCCAGTGCGAAACAAGGCAGTGAATCCGTCAGAAGGTTGACCCACAGGATATGTACAGCCTTGAGAGGAGCAGCCAGTCCGGCTACGATGGCCGCAAACATAACAAGCACCTCGCTGACATTGGAGGACAGCGCAAAGAGAATGGATTTCTTGACATTCTCATAGATGTTGCGTCCTTCCTTGACAGCCTTTTCAATGGTGGTGAACTTATCATCCTGGAGAACGATATCCGCAGCACCCTTGGCAACGTCTGTACCGGTGATACCCATGGCAACACCGACGTTGGCGGCTTTCAGGGACGGTGCATCATTGACGCCGTCGCCGGTCATACTGGCAATATTGTCATTAGCCTGGATTGCTTTGACGATCTTCACCTTATGTTCAGGAGATACACGGGCAAAGATCGACAGCTCCGGTACTCTTTCCTTCAGCTCTTCATCCGTCAGCTCATCCAGCTCGTGTCCCATGATACACTCACTCGGCTTCTCGGCAATTCCCAGCTTCCTGGCGATGGCCAGAGCGGTATCCTTGTGGTCGCCGGTAATCATCACGGTCTTGATGCCGGCCTTCTTGAAGGTCTTGATGGACTCCACGACCTCCGGACGCTCCGGGTCGATCATACCGATCATTCCGATATAGGTGAGGTTCTGCTCGATGGCTTCCTCGTTGCCTTCACGGATGGCTAACGACAGCACACGCAGCGCATCGTTTGACATTTCCGTCATGGTCTTGTTGATAAGGGCAATATCACCGGGAGTGATCTCACGCACCACACCGCCCACACGGATATGGGAACAGCGTGTCAGCAGCTCATCCGTAGAGCCCTTGGTATAGGAAATGAGTTTGCCGTCGGCGGTTTTGTGAACCGTTGTCATCAGCTTACGGTCAGAATCAAAGGCCTTTTCGTTGACTCTTGCCATGACCTTCTCGGTCTCGCCCTTTTCAATGCCATAGCGCTTGGCAAAGGCTACCAAGGCGGTTTCGGTGGGATCGCCCACCTCTGTTCCGTCGGAAGCAATGCTGGCGTCATTACACAGCATGAAGCCCTTCAGGAGCGTATCATGTTCGGACGCATCCAGGGAGTCCAGTTCAATGTACTTGCCGTTTTCAAAGGCCTTGACCACCGTCATCTTATTCTGTGTGAGCGTGCCGGTCTTATCCGAACAGACATAGCTCACGGCGCCCAGTGTCTCTACAGCAGGCATATTCTTGACAATGGCGTTGATTTTGGCCATCCGCTGCATTCCAAGTGCCAGCACAATGGTCACAATGGTGGGGATACCCTCGGGAATGGCGGCAACTGCCAGCGAAACCGCCGTCATCAGCAGTTCCAGGACGGGGCGTCCCTGCAGCAGACCGATCAGGAAGACTACTACGCAGATCACAATAACGCCGATGCCCAGCACCTTGCTCAGACCGTCCATACCCTTCTGCAGCGGTGAAGGCTTATCCTTCTCCTTCGCCACCATGTCGGCAATCTTACCGATCTCGGTATCCATTCCGACACGGCATACCTCGCCCACGCCTCGTCCATAGGTCACGACTGTGGACATATAGGCAAGATCCAGTCTGTCGCCGATACCCGTTTTCTCATCCGGCACAAAGCTGCTGTCCTTCTCCACGGGTACAGACTCTCCGGTAAGCGCTTTTTCGTCCAGCATCAGTCTGGCGGTCTCCAGCAGCTTCAGGTCGGCAGGCACCTGCTTGCCGGCTTCCAGCACAACAAGATCACCCACTACCAGATCTTCCGATGAGATTTCCTTCGTCTCACCGTCACGGATGACGGTCGCTTTCAGCACCGACATTTTTTTCAGGGCATCCAGCGCTTTCTGCGCCTTGCCCTCCTGTACCACGCCGATAATTGCGTTGGCGACCACAATCACCATCATAATCACGGCTTCCCAATAATCATTGAGAATGATGGAAATGGTGATGGCCGCTGCCAGAATGGCATTGGTAAAGTTGAGAAGCTGCTCTAAAAACATCTGGATAATGCTTTTTGGCTTTTCCTCCCGCAGTTTGTTTTTGCCGTTTTTGGCCAGAAGCTCTTCGGCTTCCTTCTGAGACAGTCCCTTGTAGGCTTTCATACTCCAACCTCGCTTTTTTCAGATTTGGGATAGTGCCGTTCTCTACCAATTATTGTAATACTTTTGTCTGCTAAAATCAACAGATTCGTTCAATTCCTTTTCCACAAATAGTGGTCAATCTCCGACTTTTCGGCACATGAAAACCGGTGATAGTGTTCATGGCTGCTCCTCATTTTGTGAAGCAATCCGCAGTTCCACCCGGGAAACCGTCCGTCGGCTGATTTCCGGTTCTTGTCAGAAAATAGATTGCATTTTCGGGAAATTTGTATTATGATAGAGAAAAAGAGAAACAGAACGTCTGGTTTCTCATCGTGATAATGAGGTGTCAAGATGAAAAGAAAATCCATGCTGCTATGTCTTTCGGCCGTACTGGTACTGCTGCTCACCTTCCTCACGGGCTGTGACGAATTAGGTCTGAGCTCCGGCTACCGTTCCAACCGCTATTACGACAATCACGAAGAGGTCTATTCCGTCATTCTGGATGTCACGGTGGAACATAACCGCCTCTTCTCAAACTATGATGTCGATGTACTGGTTGACGGCAGCTTCTTAGCCACCCTCCGGGACAATGACTATGAGACCTTCTCTCTGGAGCTGACACAGGGCAGACATAAATTCCGTTTCCAGAAGAGCGGCGATTCCTCCCTCTATACGGATGAAATGGTCACGATCAACCGCAACGAATATTTCACCTATTATCTCAAGCGCCACAACAAGCTCAACGGCGGCATCACCGTCTCGTACAGCTGAATCCGTCACGCAGAAGCCCCTCATCCCGCAATCAGTCAGGATGAGGGGCTTGTTCTGTTTATATGCCGTCAAAGTAGCCGAGGTTCTCCAGAGCCACAAAGACATTTTTTAGATAGGTTTCGTTGATGATCGGCCACTTGTAGCCCAATCGGTACAGAGCCTTGACCGTAAAGGCATTGTCGTGTCCGATATAGAACTCCTTCGCCGTTTCATCCGAGGCAAGACAGGAAATATGCCGCAGCAGGTAATTATTCATGTGATCGTCAGACAAAACGGTATGGAAGGCTTCCGCATACTCCATGTCATCCACGATCTCCATGTAGACGCCTACCCGGTTCATGGCTTCGATCACATCACCCATCTCCACACGATGTCCGTTGGTCGCATGGAAAACCGTAAAGCTGCGATTCGCTCCCGCCATCGTCACAATGGCTTCTGCCGTACAGTCCACCGGCGAAAATTCGATCAGCTCATCCATCATGGATACCGATATCTTTCCGATAGACGCGTATGAACGCAGACAGCTCATAAAATTGCTCGTCACCGAGTTGATCTGGAAAGCACCGTCCTCACAGCGGCTCATCAGGTTGCCGACACGGATGATCCTGCCGTTGAGCTCCTCCTGGATCACGGCACGGAGCACTGCCTGTTCAGCTCTGAATTTCGTCTGGAGATATTTATTGTCGAGATTCTGGCCAAAAAACAGCTCGTTTTCATGCAGCCGCTTATCGGCGGAAATCTGACCGTCCACACTCACACCGGCCACACTGACCGTGGAGATCTGCACCAATCGGCGGTTCGTCTGTACACAAAGGTCGATCAGGTTCTGTACGCCGTGGAAGTTGATGCGCTCCAGAAGATCATCCTGCGCCTCCTGCTTCACGCACGAAGCACAGTTGATGACGGTATCAAAATCATAAGAACCAAGCGAAAGCACCTTTTCCTTGTCGCCGATGTCTCCCTCGAGCACCCTGACACGGCTGCTGAACATCGGCTCCATCATGCTTTCAAAATAGTACATCAGCATATTCCGCAGCTTCACCTCCGCGCCGGGGCTTCCCTGGCGGATGAGACAGTAAACGGTCTTGTCCGTGTTGTCCAGCAGCTTTTTCAGGACGTGGATCCCCAGAAAACCGGTGGCTCCTGTCAGCAGGACATTCCCGTACTTTTCCTGCCGTATCTCACGGATATATTCCAGGCTGTTGTGACGGAGCAGGGTGTCAAACTCCACCTCTTCTTCCTCCTGCTCCTCTTCCGGTGATTGCTCTCCCTGCAGCAGGTGCTTCTCAAGAGCGGCTGCCGTGGGATGATCCAACACATCACGGAATGTAACGGGCAGTTCCTCTGCTGCTGCTCTCATCACGATCTTCATCACCTTCAGCGATGTACCGCCCAGGGCAAAGAAATCATCATCAATGCCCACCCGGTCACATCCCAGGGCGTCTGCAAAATAATCACACAGCTTCCGCTGCAGCTCCGTCACGGGGGGATGATAGGCGGACTCTTCCTTCCGGTAATCCGTTTCCGTCAGCTCATGTTCGTTGATCCTTCCGCTGGCATTCACCGGAAATGCCTCCAGGCGCACAAACACGGCAGGAACCATGCTGCCGTCCAGCTGTCCGCACAGAAAAGCTTTCAGGACCTCCGTCTCTGCCTCCCCAGCGGCGGTATAATAAGCGCAGAGATATTCCTCCCCTGCATCATTCTTTTTCAGCAGCACCAGGCTGCGGGTTACGGCAGGATGGTCATTCATCACGGCTTCAACGGCATCCAGAGCGACCCACTGTCCATGCAGCCGGACACGGCGGTCAAGTCTGCCCAGGAACCTCAGCTTTCCGTCCTCCCCCCAACAGGCAAGATCACCTGTGCGGAAGGCAGGCAGTCCCTGACAGGTAACGAAACGCTCCTTCGTCATGGCTTCACCCCCCGCATAGCCCCTGCCCACACCCTCTCCGAGTATGGTCAGCTCACCGGGGACATTCAGCGGCAGTTCGTTGCCGTAGGGATCGAGCACGGCAGCCTTGCTGTTACAGAGCGGTCTGCCGATCTTCACGGTACCACCGGTCACATGCTCCATCACAGCGGTCATCGTTGTTTCCGCAGTTCCGTAACCGTGATGCAGCTTTGCCGTGATCCCGGCGGCACGGATCCGGTCATACAGGGATGTCCGGAACACCCCTCCGCTGATATCTATTGCCTTGAGCTGACGGAGCACCTCGGCGCTCTCCGGAACAGACAGCAGCTGCTTTATCTCAAAGGGGGTACATTTCATCACATCTACCCCATTCCGCTTCATCATCTCCGCCAACAGCTGCGGATCTCTGCGTTCCTCCTCTGTAGCAAGCGCCACCGTACCGCTGTGGCAGAGAGGCAATGCCCCCTCCAGTACGGAAACGCCGGAGGAAAGGTCAGCCATTGCCAGGGAAACCGTCATGTTATCACAGAACCCGCAGGCCTGAAGGTTCTGGGGATTCCAGTTGACAAGATTCGTAAGGGAATGATGCTCCAGCAGCACTCCTTTTGCCCGGCCGTCGGCATCCTCCGACATCAGACAGCAGCAGAGACGCTCCGGGGGAACAGCAGCTTCGGGATTCTTTTTATTCTCATGGGAAAGCAGTTCTTCCGTGGTCAGCACCCTGACACCGGCGTCTGTCAACACCCTGCTCCGGGCTTCTGATAGCGCCGCGGTGGTGATGACATAACGCGCCCCCGACTGCCTGACAAACGACAGGAGGGACGTGTCCGCGGTTTCCGGTGACAGCGGGACAAATGCTCCGCCGGCCTTTAAGACGCCAAGGTTCACGGCATAGACAAGTCCGACTCTCGGCATCATCACAGCCACCGGTTCCTCGGGGGCGATCTCCTGTTCCAGCAGGCTGTGGGCAATCCGGTTGGCACTCTCATTGAGCTGCTGGTAGGTAAAGGCTTCCCCGCCGGCGATCACAGCCGTTTTCAGCGGATTGCGGCGCACCTGATCCTCAAACAGGGAATGACTGGCTACTGCGGGCACTTCTGTTTCTGTATGGTTGAAGCTCTGGATCGAGCGGCGTGAGGCTGCTGTCATCACACCGACTTCACTGAGCAGCTTCTTACTCTGAAATTCCTTGGCAGCCGTCTCCATGCAGGCCACAAATCCCCGGATCATATCCTCGCTGTACCAGTCACTCCGATAGGTGCAGGAAAATTCCGTCCTGCCGTCCTTCTGATACACATGGATCTCAAAGGGTTTTCCGGCTTCATTTCCGCCGAGAGACTGTCTCTCGGCTTTTTCTCCGCCGATCTCATTCTGTTCAAAGCGCTCGCCTTCAAATTCAAACACCACGTCTCCCGGAATCTTGTAGGCACGAGAAAGCTCGGCAAAGGAACAGGCACTATGTAAACGGCTGTTCACCAGCTGTTCACCGGTCTCCGTCAGCAGTTCCGCAATGCTGCGGCTGCCGTCCAGTCCACAGGATACCGGGAGGTTCCTCCCTCTCATACACACGGCGCGGGTCAGGCGTTTATCATCCCTTCCGCTGGTGTGTGTGATATATACGGCTGCTGTTTTATAACAGTATTTCGCCAGTACAAAGGCAAAGACACAATGGAAGAAGGTCTCTTCCGTCACGCCCTGCTGCTCACAGAACTGCCGCAGCGGTACCATCTCCAGCCGGGAAGGGATCACCAGACGCTGGGTGGATTTTTCCTCGCCGCCGCCATCACTTTCCGGCAGCATCCGGGGATCCGTACCACTCAGAAGACTGTCAAAATAGGCCCTGGCTTTGTCGTACTGTTCGCTGCTGCGGGATTTCTCCTCGTCAAGAGCCGCTTCATAACCGGTGTAGATCTCGGCAGTAAGGTTCTCGCCGCAATAGGCGGAATTGATATCCTCCAGCATCACCGCTTCACTCACCCGGTCGCTGATGATCTGATGAAATTCAAGATAGAGGAAGCTGCCCTGTCTCGTCTCATAGATGCGGGCACGATAGAGCCTGCTGTTCAGCAGAGAAAACGGCTCTACCAGGCGGCGCGGCAGCTCATCGGTACGGATCAGCTCTACCACCGCTGCCGCAGTATCCCGACGGGCAGCACGGAGCTCTCCGTTCGTATCGGTGAACAGCTCGGTTTTCAGATATGGGTGGGCATTGATCGCCGCCTCCACCGCCAGTTTCAGACGGGGCAGCTCCAGACGGTCCGACAGACGGAACAGATACGGCTGATGATAGACCGTAGAGCCCGGAGCAGCCATGCAGGCGGCAAAGATACTTGCCTGTGCACAGGTAACAGGATAGTCGTCCTGCAGCGGATATTTTCCGGCCATGCTCCCTGTGGAAAGGAATTTTTCCAGACTGACAACGGTATTATGGCGCCGCAGATCACTCAGGGACACCGGCATATCGAACAGATTGGACAGCATCACGTTCAGTCGAAGCGCTCCGATGGAGGTCAGTCCGGCAAAAAAGATATCGGTATGGATTCCAAAGGAGGTTGTGCCAAGTACACGGGCAATGCAGTCAAAAATCTTCTTCTGCTGCTCATTCTGCGGCGGCTTGACATCCTCCTCCCGTATTTCAGGGACAGGAAGGGCACGCTTGTTGATCTTCTGGTTCTGCGTGAGCGGAATCTTATCAAGCTGTATGGTCACCGCCGGCACCACATACGGCGGTTTATTGGCTAAGATAAATGCATCGAGAGCTTCCAGATGCACGATTTCATCGGAGACAACATAGGCGGCAATGAACTGGCCGCCGGAGGAATCGTCAAAGGCCTGCACGGTGGCATCCTTGATCCCCGGGAAACGGCGTATGATGCCCTCCACCTCACTCAGCTCGATCCGGAAGCCTCTGACCTTCACCTGGCCGTCATTCCGTCCGATAAAATCCACACAGCCGTTGCTCAGCAGGCGCACCATATCTCCGGTGCGGTAGGCGTGCTGATATCCCTCCTCGTCACTGAACGGGTTGGGAATAAACGACTTTTCGTTCTGGTCGGGACGGTTCAGATAACCGCGTCCCACCTGCGGGCCGGCAATGATCAGTTCTCCGTGCACGCCGGGAGGCACTCTCCTGCCGAAAGCATCCACTACATACTGTTTCAGGTGTCCCAGCGGCCTGCCTACCGGTACACGCTCATAAAGCTGCTCTACCGGGAAGATATTTGTCATAATGGTACACTCTGTCGGACCATAGGCATTATAAAAATGATAGTTCTTGGGAGGCTTTACCGGCACGAGCTTCTCTCCGCCGGTAATCAGATAATGCGGGTAGGCGGCATCCGGGAAGATATCGGCGTACTGGCGTCCCACCTGCGTCGTCATAAAGCTGTGCGTGATGCGGTTCTGACTGAAATAATCCTTGATGGCCAACAGATCCTGACGGATCCCCTCTTCGATAATATGAATCTGCGCACCGCAGGTCAGGGCAGGATACAGATCCATCATATTGGCGTCAAAGCCGTAGCTTGACAGGGTAGCCGCACGGGACTCGCTGTTCAGCTTGAAATACTGCTGGTACCACCGGCAGAAACAGGCAAGATTCCTGTGTTCCAGCATGACGCCCTTCGGCACACCGGTCGAGCCGGAGGTATACAGGGTAATAAACAGGTCATCCGGATGCGGTCCCCCCTCGACCGGATCAGCATCCGGCAGTGCGGGAATCTCGTCGATATACAGCACCGGCCCCTGATAGCCCAAAAGCCGCTGCATCAATGAACGGTCTGCAATCAGATAGCTGGCATCGGCATCTCCGATCATAAACATCAGACGCTCCACCGGATAGCTCGGATCAAGGGGCTGATATGCCGCCCCCGTTTTCAGGATACCCAGAGATGCGATCGGCATATATTCACTGCGGGGGATCATCACCGATACCACTTTGCCCCGCCCGATTCCTTTTTGTTTCAGGAAGGCGGCAATGTTTTCGGTGAGCTGATCCAGCTCGCTGTAAGTCAGGGTCTGATCGAGGTACACGACAGCCGTCTGATCGGGAGTTTTAGCTGCCTGCCGGCGGAACATGGTAACGATATCCGTTACATCACGGATTTCCTCGGCACGATTCAGCTCGTCCAGTTTTTTCTGCTGTTCATCCGTGAGCATACAGATCTCCGAGAGCTTTTCTACATGAAGCATATCATCGAGCACCTTATCGAAGCTCTCCAGCATATTGGCAATGATCTCGTCATCATACAGGCTCTGGTCATACTCCGCACAGGCCAGGAACTCTCCGTCCACACGTCTGACCGTCAGTTCAAATCCTTCCTTGGCATCTTTCATCGGCAGGCGTTTCACCTGTACTTCACGGCCGCAGAAGGGCAGGGTATTGACCAGATCCCCCTGGTACGCAAACAGCACCTGCGGACGCAGCTTTGTCTCCGCACAGAAGTCCGCATACGAAAACAGACTGTTCTCACGGTTCAGACGAATCTGCTCATCCATAGAACCAAGGTACTCTGTGATTTCACGGTCCTTCGACAGATCGGCACAGACTGGGTAGGTCCTGATGAACATCCCGACGGAATGGCTCAGACGGCTGTCCCTGCCATGATAGACGGTCGCATAGAGTACCTGCTCGCTGCCGGCATACTGCGACAGCACATAGGCAAATCCGGCGTTCAGGATCGTGCTCAGCTTCACGCCGAATCGGTCCGCAGCACGGCGGAGACCGGCAGAATCCACCCGCCGCAGCGGATAGACAAATTCCTTTCCGATGGATTCCCGGCTATTGCGGTCCGTGAAGATCGAGGTATCGGTATCCACGCCCTGAAAGGCCTTCAGATAGTAATTCCTGGCGGAATCATAGGCTTCCGAACGAACCCGCTGTTTTTCCTCCTGTGCAAATTCATTCGCACCGAAAATCTCTTCACCGGGCTTTCCGCCGTAGTAGAGTTTATTGATATCCGTCAGGAAGATCTCATTGGATGTCCCGTCGAAAACGATATGGTGGATGTCATAGAAGAACCAGCAGGACTCCTTGCTCCGGATGAGATAGAACCGGAACAGAATATCCTTTTGCAGATCAAAGGGCTTTACCAGTGTATAGAAATCGGACTTCTCCATCGTCAGTTCCCGCACCTGCACCTCGCAGTCACGAAGATACTTGTAGACCTCTCCGGAAGAATCGGTGGCAAAAGCGGTTTTCAGAGCGGGATGCAGCTCCACCGCCTGCTTCACGGCATCTGACAGGCGCTGGAAATCCACATGCTCGTCCAGCTCCAGGCAAAATGACAGATTGTTGGCTGTATTCCCCTTTTCAGCCTGCTCGATATACATACCGTATTCAGTTCCGGAAAGCGGATAATGCTTCATAATCGACACCTCTGTTGTTATGATGAGCGAAACGACACCAGCGGACTATGGTATTAGTTTTTCCATAATTCTCTGACAGCAGTTTTCGCATATTATCCAATATTTAGCAAATTATACCATGTTTTTTTAAAATTGTCATCTACTTATCGTATTATTTATATGATGAAATTGTAAAATTTCCGGTCCGATTTTTGAAACGCGGCAAAGAATTTCACACATCCCGCAGAGAAATATCACCCGATGACCGACCGTCCTTCTCTCCTTCCGGTCCGGACGCTCATCCGCCCCTTCGCACATAACACACCGGTCTCAGGCAGGAGGATCCCCCTCTTCCCCCGGGAACTGACCGACAGCAAAGTATCTCCGGAAATCATCATTTTTTCCGTAAATTCCCCGTTTTTCAGGCACACGGAAATCAATTTTAAAAAAACATGCCTGAATGTCCCTGCAAATCGTTGGTCAACAATGATGAAAAGTTAGTGTTTATCGATTGCTGCAGGGTTTATCCCTCAGCGAATT
>ONEU01000117.1 GCA_900316925.1 uncultured Eubacteriales bacterium | reverse complement strand
CTGATCTTGAAGAGCTTTCTCAGGAAAAAGCCAAGGAATTTCGGATTGTCAACTACAACGATCTTCATCAGTATCCCTCCATCAGAATTTGCAGCAGCGGGAGCTTGCCAGCGCCGTACAGGCCAGCACCAGCGCCATCACCACTACCAGCCAACCCGGCGGCAGTATGCGTGAAACGATCAGCCCGATGCTGAAAGCCAGAATGTTCCCGTTTTTCAGGCATCTTTTCATTGTATCACCGCCTGTGCTATTAGGTACCGGCTGTCGTTTCGTCCTACACTACCATCATATACAGCACCGGTCGGTTCTGACACAACTTTTTTCGGAGGGAGACGTTTTATGCCAGCTCGTTCTGGAACGCTGCCAGGGCGGCGTCAAGATCGGACTGTGTGACCAGCAGGGAAATCTGTGCCTCACTGGTGGTAATCAGACGGATGTCCGTTTTTGCTTTTGCTGCAAGAGCAAATACATTCGCTGCTACTCCGGGACAATTCTCCATGCCCTTATCGTCAATGGAGATCTTGCAGTTGCCGCTGCTGACAATCACCTTGATACTGCCGTCATTGAGCTTCTTGGTGTAGTTGAGCAGCTTGGAGAGATCCTCATCGCTGATGGTGAAGGACAGACTGGTCTGGGCACTCTGCGCCGGTGACAGGGAGATCATGTCCACGTCAACATCCATTTCGGCAATCTTGGCAAAGACCTCTGCCACAAAGCTGATATCCGCAGGGATGTTCTGCAGGATGACCAGAGTGATGTCTTCACTTACGTTAATGGTAGGTTTCATCGTTCATACCGCCTTTCGGATAAATTCGGCAAGGGTTTATTTTTCAGCAAGCAGGTCGGTCATGTTGTACATACCGGGCTGCTTATCCTTCAGAAATACGGCTGCATTCAGAGCGCCCACGGCAAAAACCGTCTTGGAACGTGCGCTGTGGGTGATGGTGACCACCTCGTCCTGTCCGGCAAAGATGATCTCATGTTCGCCGACAATGTTGCCGCCGCGGATGGAGTGGATACCGATCT
Organism: uncultured Eubacteriales bacterium; assembly: GCA_900316925.1. Lineage (GTDB taxonomy): Bacteria > Bacillota > Clostridia > Oscillospirales > Acutalibacteraceae > UBA1213. The sequence goes on along the minus strand of ONEU01000117.1, from coordinate 3,091 downwards.
CCCGCTTGTCACGCTTCTTGCGGTAGGCGTGGCGGTCATAGACATACTCGGCGTCTGTCCTGACTTCGGAGACGGCATCCGCAATCATCAGGGCTGTGCCGCTGGGAGCATCCAGCTTCTGGTTGTGGTGCTGCTCCAGAATCTCGATGTCAAAGCCGTCCACCAGTACGGCAGCGGCTTTTTTGGCCAGCTCGATGATGAGGTTGATGCCCAGGGACATATTCCCGGAACGGAATACCGGAATCTCCTTGGAAGCCTCTTCGATCTCACCGATCTGCTCCTCACTGAAACCGGTGGTGCAGATCACTACCGGGAGCTTCTTCTCCTTCGCATAGCCCAGCATGGAGGGCAGTACCGACGGATGAGAGAAATCCACGATCACGTCGGCATCTGTCTGCAGGTTTTCAAAGCTGTCGGCATAGGTGTAATCGGCGTGCTGGGGTGCCACCGGATCAACGCCTGCCACGATCTGACAGTCATCACGGCCGGCAGCTGCCTGCAGCAGGCTTGCACCCATCTTGCCCGAACAGCCTGTAATAATAATCTTGGTCATATTTCTCATTCCTTATCATTTCGTTGATGATATGAGTATCCCCTGCGAAAGTTCAGCTTCACGCAGGGGAAACACCTTATTTCATAATACCGTATTTTACCAGGCATTCACGCAGCGCGTTGAAGCCGTTTTCGGACATCGGCGCCAGGGGCAGTCTGCAGGGACCGCAGTTGAAGCCGAGCAGGTTCATGGCTGCCTTTACCGGGATGGGGTTCACATCCGAGAAGAGCATATCAATCAGCTCCATGTAGTACTTCTGCATGGCGAAGCTGCCCTTGAAATCACCGGCCAGGGCTCTGGCTGCCATTTCATGTGTCTCCCGGGGGCAGACGTTTGCCAGTACCGAGATCACGCCCAGGCCGCCCATTGCCATGATGGGGAATACCTGTCCGTCTTCACCGCTGTAGATGTCAAGATTGTCTCCGCAGAGCGCCATCGTTCTGGTCAGAGCCGTGATATCACCGTTTGCTTCCTTGGCTGCCCTGATATTGGGGTGCTTGGCAAGCTCGGCATACGTTTCGGGCTTGATGTTGCAGCCGGTTCTGGAAGGAACGTTATACACGATCATCGGAATGTTGATACGGTCGGCGATGTAGGTGTAGTGGCGCACCAGACCGCTCTGGGAAGTCTTGTTGTAGTAGGGAGTTACGGACAGAACCGCGTCTGCTCCGAGCTGCTGTGCCTCGATGGAAAGCTCAGCGGCAAAAAGGGTATCGTTGCTGCCGGTGCCGGCGATCACGGGAACCCTCTTGGCAACCTTCTGCACGGTGTATTCGATCACCTTGCAGTGCTCTTCCTTGTTGAGGGTAGCGGATTCACCGGTGGTACCGCAGGCAATAATGGCGTCGGTGCCGTTGTTGATCTGGAAGTCGATCAGCTTTCCGTATTCGTCATAGTTCACGCTGCCGTCATTGTTCATCGGGGTGACAATAGCGACGCCTGAACCCGTAAAAATATGGTCTGCCATGGATATTACCTCCTTAAAGTCCTGTATTACATTTTATTACACATCGTTGTTTTTGACAGCGGTCATCTGTCCATATAGCCCTCGGCACAGAGCAGTTCTGCCAGCAGCACGGCGCCGCCTGCAGCTCCGCGGAGGGTGTTGTGGGACATACATACGAATTTGATGGTGTACTGGGTATCCTCTCTGAGTCTGCCCACGGAGACTGCCATACCGTTCTCCAGGTTACGCTCGGATTTGATCTGCGGTCTGTCCGGCTCGGTGAAGTAGTGCAGGAACTGCTTGGGGGCACTGGGCAGATTCAGCTCCTGGGGCTTACCGCTGTATGTCTCCCAGGTCTTGATGATCTCTTCCATAGAGGGCTTCTGCTCCAGGTCTACGAACACGGCTGCGGTATGTCCGTCAGAAACCGGTACACGCAGGCACTGTGCGGTGATGGACGGAGAGGTTGCCTTCACGATCTGGCCGTTTTCGATGGTACCCCAGATCTTCAGCGGCTCCTGCTCGGACTTTTCCTCCTCACCGCCGATATAGGGGATGAGGTTATCGACCATCTCAGGCCATCTTTCAAAGGTCTTGCCGGCGCCGGAGATTGCCTGATAGGTGCAGGCGAGCACTCTCTTCACGCCGTATTTCATCAGCGGGTGGATAGCCGGTACATAGCTCTGCAGAGAGCAGTTGGACTTCACAGCCACGAAGCCTCTCTTGGTACCGAGACGCTTTCTCTGGTCAGCGATGATTTCCAGGTGCTGATCGTTGATCTCGGGGATCACCATAGGAACGTCGGGAGTAAAGCGGTGAGCGCTGTTGTTGGAGACCACGGGGCACTCAGCCTTGGCATAAGCCTCCTCCAATGCGCGGATATCCTCCTTCTTCATGTCAACGGCGCAGAAAACGAAATCAACCTTGGAAGTAACGGCTTCGATATCTGCAGCATCCACGATCACCATATCCTCCATAGCCTTCGGCATAGGAACGGTCATGGCCCAACGGTTGCCGGCAGCCTCTTTATAGGTTTTGCCTGCACTTCTGGCGCTGGCAGCCAGAACCGTGACATTGAACCAGGGGTGATTTTCCAGCAGGGTTGCGAAACGCTGTCCCACCATACCTGTTGCGCCGATGATACCAACATTAAACTTTTTCTCCATTGTCCTTATTCTCCTTTTGATGATGATAGTATAGTATATTGAAAGCAAGCCGAAAAAAACAAAAAACCGGTTTGAAAAAACCGGTCATAAAAAGCAAGCTGTTTCAATCTGAAAATCAGAAATGTAAACGATAGCTCCCCATCATAGTTTTATGATGACAGTCAGACACCGCTGTGGTGAATGACCAAAGCAAAGTGTGCCGTCCTCTGCTTTTCGGCGGTCAGGCTATTCACAAGGGCTCACCAACCTGGCAGTCTCCCCCATGCTACACGCAAAACCGCACCTCTATCCGGATAACTTTCAATTACTAATACTATATCATCCCAATCGCCCCTTGTCAACCACTTTCTTGCAGAATTTCCCGGCACCGGCAAGCTGCCGGTCCCTTGTCACGCTGTCGTTCGCTGCGGCGCCCCGCCGCTGTGT
>ONEU01000115.1 GCA_900316925.1 uncultured Eubacteriales bacterium | reverse complement strand
TTGTCTTGCCAATGCCAAGCTGAACTTTGAGCCGGTGGCCTTCTCAACGGTAGACGAAGCGCTGCAGGCGGTGAGGGAAGGCAAGGTAGACTGTATGTTCCCAGCGGGTATCAGCAACTATGACGGGGAAGAAACCGCGTTATTCCTCAGTCCGTCCATCACACGGAGCACTCTTTTTATGCTGGTACGCTCTGATGACCAGAGACCGTTTACAGCGGATGAACAGGTGAAAACAGCCATTGAATCGGGTGATGCCAATAAGGAATCCTTCATCAAGGAGTATTATTCAGGCTGGGAGCGGGTGATGTGTACGGATGCGCAGGATTGTCTGGATGCCGTGGCAGAGGGCAGGGCAGACTGTTTTCTGCTCAGCAGCTACCGTTACAATAACCTCAGGAAGCTGATCGAAAAACACCATCTGGCGACGGTGGAGACCGGAAAGGATGTAGAGTTCTGCTTTGCGGTCAAGGAGGGCAATACGGAACTGTATTCTATTTTCGCCAAAACGATCAATGTGATCCCGGAGACCCAGATGGAAACTGCGCTGACCCATTATTTTTCAGAAGAATCCGCTGAAAAGTACACCCTTCTTGATTTCATTTGGGATAATCTGTACCTGGTGGTGACGGTATTGGTGGTCATAGCAGCGATGCTGATGCTGATCATTGTCCAGAACCGTCTGATCAAGGCAGAGAAGAAGGCCAGAGAGAACCGCCGCATAGCCGATGACCTGAGCCGGCGTGTGTATGTGGATGCGCTGACATCGGTACGGAACAAGGGCGGATATACCGATTATATTCGGATGCTGCAGGAGCGTCTGGATAACCATGAGCTGACGGAATTTGCGATCGTCATGTTTGACTGTGACGATCTGAAGACCATCAACGACAAGTACGGCCACGATAAGGGAGACATCTATCTGAAGGTGGCCACTCATCTGATCTGTCAGACATTCCTGAACAGTCCCGTGTTCCGGATTGGCGGTGATGAGTTCACGTCGATCCTGCAGAATGATGATTTCTGGAACTATGAAGGCCTGATCAGCAAATTCGAGTCAGAAAGCCAGAAGATCAATGAAGCTGCTGCGGACGAATGGGAGCAGGTCAATGTTTCGGTGGGAATTGCCGTGTACGACCCGAAGACAGATCATTCCGTTGAGGATACGGCGTGCCGTGCGGACCAGCAGATGTATGAAAACAAACGCAAGAGAAAAGCCGGAGGGGATATCCGTTGACTGGCCGGCAGCATAGGGTTACGGATGCTGTCATCAAAAAAGAGACCTCTCCGATAAGTCACAGAAGGCTTGTCGGAGAGGTTTTTGCTGCGACAATATCACCCTGCGGCAAATGCTGACTGGAGGGGATGCAGGGAAGGGAGCGGGTATTCAAACGATGGAGACAAAACCGGCAGATGTGCAAAAAAATCCCCCGCTGCAGGGGCAGGGGATGGAGGATTATTTCCGTAGTCACTGTTTGTTTTTGGTGAGCACCTGTGACATGGTCTGGATCAATTTCGCAACATCAATGGGCTTTGCGACGTGTGCCGTCATGCCGGCGGCAATGGCTGCTTCTTCATCCTCCTTGAAGGCATTGGCAGTCATGGCGATGATCGGGATACCGGCAAGCCTCTTGTCGTCCAGTCCCCGGATGATCTTCGTTGCCGTAAAGCCGTCCATGACGGGCATCTGAATATCCATCAGGACCGCATCAAAGTGACCGACCTCTTCTTCCTTGAACCTGTCAATGGCAATCTTGCCGTTTTCGGCGGTCTCCACCATGAAGCCAGCCTGTGTCAGGATCATATTGGCAATCTCCAGATTGATCTCATTGTCCTCCACGAGCAGCAGCCGCTTCTGTGAAAAATCAATCTCGGCAGCCTGTTCCGGGGAAGACTCTTCTTCGAGCTTTTTGATGTCGCTCTCTTCGGCGAGCTTGAACTTCATGTGCAGGATAAAGGTCGTTCCTTCTCCGGTAGCGGTCTGGACATCAATGGTGCCGTCCATGAGGTCAACGATGCTCTTCATAATGGAGAGTCCCAGGCCGGTGCCCTCGATACCGCTGACAGTAGAGGTGCGCTCACGTTCAAAGGGACTGAACATTTTTGCGGCGAATTCTTTGGACATACCGATACCGCTGTCGCTGACACGAACGTCATAGAAGCCGAAACCGTCCCTGGCTTCCTCCGTCTGCACGATGGAAGCGGAGATACTGCCGCCCTTGGGGTGAATTTATAGGCGTTGCTCAGCAGGTTGACGATGACACGGTTGAAATTCTTGATATCGCACCAGACATAGCGGTCGGTCAGCTTGGAAGCCTCCACGGTAAAGGTCAGCTCCTTCTGCTTCATCTGCTCATCAAAGATCTCATAGACCCCGTTGAACAGGTCGCACAGATCGGCAGGAACAGGCTCTAACTCAATCTTGCCGCTTTCAATACGGCTCATCTCAAGAATGTCGTTGATGAGGTTCAGCAAATGACGGCTCGACCGTTCGATCTTTTCCAGATAGCCGTGAAGCTCCGGGGGAGCAGGCTCTTTCAGGGCAAGATTGGTGTAGCCGATGATGGCATTCATCGGAGTGCGGATATCGTGGGACATATTGAACAGGAAACGGCTCTTTGCCTTGCTGCCTTCCATGGCCCTGATTCTCTCGTGTTCGGAAGCCTCATGCTTTTTGCGGATCAGGTTCTGGATATACATCATAATGATGAGGCCGGTAAAGACGATGACCAGCAGGATTGTTCCGCCCACGGTGACGGCGGTGCGGACATCGGCCATTTCCTCCTTGGCAAAAACCAGCTTGGCAAGCCACATAAAGACGGAATACAGCAGCAGTGCAAAGAGCACCACGCCGGAGGTGGAGATGCCGCTGAATTCGGTGACGGTATCCCGTTTGATGGTGCGCCAGTAGAAGACAAATCCCAGCAGGCACCACAGGGAAAGGAGCAGGAAGGCTTCCGTCCCCATCGCTTCCATGGCGGTGAGCCGCGGGACAAGCTGTACCACCGTAAAGATACCGGCAATGATGATACCGATGATACCGGTGAGCATTACATTGCGGTTTTTCAGCGATTTGGCTTTCCGGAAAGCGGCCGCCGAGGTATAGCCAAAGGCGACGATTGCGCCGAAGGAGGTGAGATCCACGAACCAGCTCAAGGTATTTCTGCCCAACAGAGCCAATGTGATGGCAAAGACCATGACAAAGAGAATACAGTAGGAGGTTTTTGAAAAATACTTTGAGAGGATATGGTCATTGGCCATGGTAGACAGCACACGGACGGTAGCACGGTAGCCGCCGATAATGCCGGTGAGGACAGCGGCGAGTGCGGTGATGCCGATAATGACAAGACCGGTCTGCCCCATGGCGGATTGAGCCGCATGGAAGGTGGGGACAGCCGAAACATCCGTCTGCTGACTGAGGTTGGAGATATATTCCCCCCAGTTTGCATAGCCGTCGGGAACAAACGAAGCACCGACGATTGCCATAGCGGTGTAGGCAATGCCTGCCACAACGATACCAATCACGAGGATCGCTTTGGAGCGTTTGACAGGAAAGCGGAAGGCGGCGGTCTCAAAGGAGACGACGTCGAAGCCGACGAATGCCCACGGTGCCAGGAAAACGATACTGAAAATGCCGTAGGCAGGATTGACATTTTTGGAGCCGAAGTCGGTCAGCACATGGTTCTCCACCGCATGGGGGATGCAGACAACAGACAGCACGAGGATTCCCGCAATCAGCATCAGGGCAAGGACGGTATTGAAGCGGTGCATAGCGGTTCTTGCCACGATCAGCAGTCCGCCGATACCGGCAAGAACCACGAACGAAACGATGAGTTCTCCCAGGAAAATCTTGTTGCCGGCAATGGTATAGTAGGTTCCCGTCTGGACAAGATCACCGAACAGGGTTTTCAGCACGATGAACAGCGCCGTACCGTTCAGGAACACGATTGTCAGATAAGACAGGCACAGGAACCAGGAGCAGATAAATGCATGGTCACGTCCGAAGGCGTCCTTGGTATATTTGTAGATGCCGCCCGGTCCGGGACTCCGCTTCATCAGGAAGGCGAAGTTGTTTCCGATGATGAGCATAATCAGCGTGCCGAGCGTCATGGCAATGATCGTACCGGCAGGCCCTGCAACGGGAAGAAAAGTCGTACCGGGCATCACGAAGGTGCCCCATCCGACCATACAGCCAAAGGCGATTCCCCAGACGTCCAGGGAAGTGAGAGTCTTCTTTTCTAAGGTCATAGGCGCATTTTTACTCATTTTCATCCTCCTTCTTGTATCGACCGGCTCCCGGAAGGTATCGACGGTGCATCAAGGGAGCAGCTCTGTAAAAAGAAAGAGCCTTCCCGCAGCAATACAAGCCTGTACTTGGAGAAGGACATGATTCTTTCTGATGAAGTGCACGGCGCACCGGAAGTCCGGAGGCGGATCATGTGTCCGGCACGGAAACTGATTTTGAAAAATCCTTGCCTGAAAGTCCATGCATATTCTTCGTCAACAGCGATGAAAATTGAGTTAACGATGGGTGCATGGTATATCCTTCAGCGCTTTTTGGAAAGGTTCCCCTGGTAACTGGCAGTCAAAACCGATTTCCGTGTAGGTCCGGGAACAGGCGTTACCGACAGCTCCCGCAGAATGGGTCAGAGACTGCAAAGCTTTGTGAACTGCGTCTTTGCCTCATTCAATAAGGCGGAGTAATCCGTATCGGTCCTGCTGCGAAGGAGCTCCGTCATCTGACCGATGGGCTGTGACAGCGGTGTGAGTGACAGATTGGCATACATTCCCTTGAGGGTATGTGCTGTTTCAAAGGCGGCGTCATAATCCTTCTGAGCGACCTGCTGCTCCAGCAGGGAAAGCTTGTTGTCAGCCGTTACCTTCTTGACAAGCATGACATAAAAGCCTTCGTTGTTCATACAGCGTGTCAGTCCTTCGTCTACGTTTGCTCCAAATTCTCTGAGTGTGTCAATTGTCAATATGATGTTTCGTTTAACTCCTTTTCTATCAGTTTTTCAAAATCAGCAGGAGGCAGAGGCTTTGAGAAGTAATAGCCCTGAATGACGTCACAGCCGTAATCCTTCAGTTTTTCCATCTGCTCCTGGGTCTCAACGCCCTCCGCAATCACCGGTACCTCCAGCAGCCTTGCGATCTCTATCATAATCCCCACCATACTCAGATTCTTCCGATTGCTGCACATATTCCTGATGAATTTCATATCGAGCTTGAGGGCGTCGATGGGAAGGGAGGTGAGCATATTCAGCGAGGAATAGCCGCTGCCGAAGTCGTCCATTTCAATCTTGAAGCCCCTTGCGCGGAGCTTGTTGACGGTATCAATCAGCTTGAGGGAGTTATCCGAATAGGCTGATTCGGTGATCTCCAGCAGGAGGTTCTCGTGGGAAAGACCGTTGGCGGTCACGATTCTCTCCAGCGTTTCGCCAAGCATCTGGTCAAAAATATCCACTCTCGAAACGTTGACCGAAACGGGGAGACAGAAGCCGTATTTTTCTTTCCAGAGCCGGATCTGTGCGGCGGCTTCGTTCCAGACATATTTATCGAGCTTGCGGATCAGGCCGTTATCCTCGAACAGGGAAATAAATTCGCCGGGACTGACCATGCCGAATTCGGGGTGGAACCATCGGATCAGCGCCTCCGCACTGGTCAGACGGGGGATGTCGCCGGTGATATTATATTTCGGCTGATAGAAGACAACAAACTGTTTTTCCGCAAGAGCCTTATCCATGTCGTTGATAAGGCGTTCGGAATGAAGCTCCTTGCTGTGGAGCTCATCGTTGTAGACACGGTAAGAGGTCGAATAATTATTTCTGAGCTTCTGGCAGGCAAGTCTTGCCCTGTCAAACCGCTGCTCCATTCCCAGACCGCTGCCGTCATCGGAGTAGACGCCGATCCGAATGCTGATATTTTGCTTTTCCAGAATATTCTTGTATTTGTCGATGTGTTTTTCCAGCCTTTCATTCAGATCCGGACTGTGGGGCAGATAAATGCAGAAGCCGTTACTTTCAAAACGGCACGCCAGACCGCCGGTGTCCTGAATGGATTCGTGGATATATCCGCCGATCTTTTTCAGCACGGAATCTCCGTAGTTCCTGCCGTAAAGCTCGTTGATGATATGGAAGCGGTTGATATCCAGTACGATGGCGTCCATGGGAAGCTGGTTCTGGTAATCGAGCCGTTTGCCGTATTCAAAGAAATATTCTTTATTGAAAAGACCCGTCAGCTCATCTCTTTCGGTTTCATGGATAATGATACTGTCCTCCGCAAGCTCGATGGAACGCTGAACCCTTGCCCGGATCACATCGGGAGCGTCATAAGGCTTGGTAATGAAGTCAGCCGCGCCAAGCTGCAGGCTTTTCACCTCCGCCCCCTTTTCAGATGTCAGCACAATGGCGGGGATGCGGCGAAGTTCGTTATCGGCGCGAAGGATTTCCAGCAGACTGTATCCGTCAAGCTCCGGCATGTGCAGGTCAAGGATCACCAGCGACAGCGTCAGCTTTTCTTGTTTGATGATATCCAGAGCGATCCTGCCGTTGTCGGCAAAGCTGATCTCATATAAATCACTCAGCATATACCCCAGGATTTCTCTTTCGATTGCCTCATCATCCACGATGAGTATTTTTCTTTTGAGACCTTTTCTCCGTTCAAGCAATTCCTGCAAGAAACATCCCTCCTGTCATCATTCTATCATAACACATTTTATGGTATAAATCAATAAATTCAACGATAATTGTTTATTATCTTATGTGGAATGATAAATTCCTCACGGCAGCGGACTTGAAGTATAATAATCGTTCCGGTGGGTCAAAAGAGTGTTCTGCTCTGCACCGTGACGGATGAGGTTCAGTAAAATGAAAAGAGCCGGAGCGATCGTCACACGGACGGCTCCGGCAGAGCGTCTTCCAGTGGAAGAGCCTGGTGTTTCAGGACTGCAAAAGCGCTTCCAGCCCTGCTTTCAGATATTCATAGCGCAGACGCTTTTCTTTCTTCGCAAAATGTACCTCCCTGGATTGCTCCTGACAGTCGGTGTAATCCAGCACCTCATCACCGAATTGCTCGCTGGTCAGATCAAACACGCAGTCACCCACCGCATTGAAGCAATGATAGTTCCCGTTGGCACGAGGAATCCCCAAAACCTTGCCGCCGAAGTGATCCTGCACCAGAAAGGCAGTGATCGAGCATTGACCGAGGGTCTTGTTTTCGGGGCACCATTGTTCACGGAGTCTCGGCGCACAGGTCTCAGCGCACCAGAGCGTACACAGCATATCGTAATAATCTCTTACCGTCCGTCCCTGTTCATCGGTGACGGTGGCTGTTTCCCAGCCGTAGAACCGATCGTTTGACATAGATTCATCACTCCATCAGGTATTTGCAGCATGACACGGGGAAGAGTCTCCCCGCATCTCCGTTCATCAGCTATTATAGCATAGTGGAGGGAGGATGTTAATTCCCTTCCGAAAAAAATCCGGGCATCCGCCGACAGCCTGATGGGAAACTCATCATGGTGCACAAAGCAAATTGGTAAATTTTAGTAAAATCTTGGTAACAATTGGTTCAAAAATTGTTTACATAATAAAAATAATATGCTATGATAAAAACAATGAAATAAATTGAAAGGGATGATCACCATGCGATCCAGAATAACGACCAGAATTTTATCCGCTTTGTTGGCAGCATCCGTATCACTCCCGGTGATGTTGTCATCCGTCGTCTCCGTATCCGCCCAGACGGTAACAGAACCGGCGGCGCAGGCAGCTCTGCTGAAAGACTCTGCGGTGTCCCTGAGTTATCAGTTCAGCGGCACCGGCAAGGACAAGGCAGGCTATGCGGAGGGTACCATCACCCTGAAGGCTTCGGTGGCCGGCACCTACAAGCTCTATTGGGCAGATAACAGCAAGGCTCTTGACGGTTATTACCCGATTGATGAGCTGAGCATGAAGTCAGGGGAGAGCAAGTCGGTGACGATGGGCTACCATACAGCCATCCCCGCAGGTGCAACGAAGGTGATCGCGACGACCGGCTCATTGAATACGTCGGAGGCAGCCGCTGTTTATGAGGTTCCGGCCGATAAAAGGCTGAGTGCCGCCAGCGGAAGTCTGCTCTATACGTTCAGCACCTATTCCGACCTGCATATTGACGAGCGTGAGAGACCCCTTTATTGGGTGAATGCACAGCCTAACTTGCTGAAGGCGCTGAATCTGAGTGCCAAAATGGGAGTGGACTATATCGTCGTCTCCGGTGACTGCGCCACCAACTCCTCTCTCGATGCGGAGTGGAACACCTATGAGAAGACGCTTAGCCAGAGCAATTATGTGAATCCCATCTGGGAATCGGACGGCAACCACGATCTGAAAGCGGGTGTTTCGTCGGGACTGAGTAAATTTATCAAGGCTACCGGTACCGACGGTTCCAAAAATTCCAAGTCCTATTTCAGCATGGTCGAGCAAAAGACGGGAGACCTCTTCATCTTCATGTCATTGGAGCTGGATAAGGATCCCAACAAAGCCGAAGTTTTTTCCAACGACCAGATCACATGGGTCAAAACCCTGATTGAAAACAATTATTCCAAGAGAAATATCTTCCTGGTAGAGCACGCGCCCATCAAGGGCTTCGGCGCCGGTGACAGGATGAGCAATCCCTACTACGGCGGACTGATGGACGGAACCAAGGGCAATAACGCAAAGTTCAAGCAGCTCCTGCTGGATTATCCGAAGATTGTTTTCCTCTCCGGCCATACCCACGAAGATTTTGTTATGAATTATAACTATTCCGACGAGAACGGAAAAGCCGCCAATATGATCCATACCCCGGCACTTGCCGGCTCCACCATGCCGAATAGTGATAAAACGGCTCTGGATTACGGCAACAGAACGAGCAGTCATTTCCAGGGCTATCTGACCCAGGTGTATGAAAACGAGATCATCTTCAACGGAATGGATATTGCCGACGAGAAGATCTTCCCGAAATACAGCTACATCATGGAAGGCGGACGTACCTTCAATTCTCCCATGGGGACGGAAGCTACAATTCCGGTACCTTTCAAGAACGTGACGGTATCTCTGACAGATACCCTTGCCGGCGTATCCTCCATTCTTTCCAAGTATTATGCCTATGCGTCCTACGACAGCTATCAGGCGCTGAAAAAGTTCTATTTTGAGTACAAGAACCAGACGACTGCCGATCAGTCCGTAGTTGATGAGTTCAATAACCGCATCAATGCCCTTTCGGAATACACCGGCTCCATTGTGGTTCCGACCCTCTATGATACCTACTATTTCGTGAATAACAACAGCTGGAGCGATGTTTACGCCTACGCATGGACCGGTTCAAACAAAAATGCGGCATGGCCCGGCGTCAAGCTCAGTAAATCCGGTACGGACAGCAACAACAAGGATATCTACAAGGTCTCTTTCAGCAAGAGCGGTGAGTACGACAGTATTATTTTCAATAACGGCGGCAATTCCAAGCAGACGGTGGATATCTCTCTTTCCTCCTGCAAGTACAATGCATTCTCCATCAGCGGTTCCGAAAACGGAAAGTATAAGGTTTCCAACTTCGCGATGGATAATCCTACCCCCACTCCGACTCCCACCCCCACTCCCACAACCGATAAGCATTATGCAATGCTCTATTATGTCACTGATGTGCACGGCTGGAGCGATATTGATACCTACCTGCAGCCGGACGGCAGCGTTTATAAGCTGACCTATCAGCAGAATCACGATAAGACCTTCAGCTTCAGCCTCTATGATAAGAACGAGGGCAAGTACTACTCCATGTCCGAGAGCTTCAAATTCACCTACGAGAAGGGTCAGGAGTACGACCTCACTCTTGAGAAGATGAGTTCAAGGGGCAAGAGCATCACGGCTTACGGTCTTAACGAAAATAACATTCTGGAGATTGAGTACAATCCCTCCACAAAGCACGTCAAGGTAAAGTGCACCAGTCCTGTCCCTGCCGAGGAGCTTTCCAACACCTCCGCTATCTCCGATGTGAATGTCAAGTATGGCGGTACGGTTACCGTAAACGCTTCTGCCAAGGGCGGTACAGGCGGCTACACCTATGAGGTGAGCTACAAGAAGTCCACAGATCAGTCATGGACCGTACTGCAGAGCTTCGGCGCCAATGCATCCGTCCAGTACAAGCCTTCCGGCGTCGGAAAATATGATGTCAGCGTCAAGGCAAAGGACAGCAGCGGCAAGGTGGTTGAGAAGACATTCACACTCAATGTCTTTGCAGCTCTGAAAAACACCTCTACTGCCACCACCAGTCTGGCACTTGGCAGCAGTATCAAGATCAATGCTTCCTCCACCGGCGGACTCGGCGAGCGTACCTACGCTGTCTACTACAAGCAGGCTTCCCAGACCAGCTGGAACCTCAAGCAGAAGTATTCCGCCAACACCAGCATCACCATCAAGCCCAGCAAGGCTGTTGCCTATGATGTCTGCGTGAAGGTGAAGGACAGCCGCGGCGTCGTGATGAAGAAAAACTTCAAGGTATATGTCACAAAGCCCGAAAACACCTCAGTAGTGGCAGCTTCCCATATCCGTCTCGGCAGCACCATTGATGTGATGTGTTCAGCGCAGAAGGGCGCCGGCAGTTATCAGTATGCAGTTTACTACAAGAGAGCAGCCGATACCAAATGGACGCTCAAGCAGAAGTTCTCCACCAACACCCGTGTCAGCATCAAACCGATGAAGGCTACAAACTATGAAATCTGTGTGCACGTCAAGGATGCAAACGGCAATATTGCCAAGAAATTCCTGTCGGTGACGGTTACCAAATAATCACCGGCTCAACAGGGCTGTTATCTTCAAATAACCGGGCACGGTTACTCGATTCAGGGTAACCGTGCCTCCTTTCTTTTCTTGAAATCCCCCTCTCATCACCCTGCAAGCGCGTATCGGGAGCGCAGGCTCTGCGCCGCCGGAGGTTGACAGGGAGAAGGGGAGGGGGGTATTATTGGTGATAGAATAAGTGAATAGGATGTGCATTGAAAAGAGTAAGGGAGTGAAGCTGAATGAACGGATACCGTGGAGACAATAAACTGGAGTATGACTCGATTCTGTCATATATCGTCACAAAGGCACCGGAAGTGATGAGTATGGGAACCGGAATCCCGACGATCGAGAAAATCATTGCCGCAACTATCAAGGTCTGTATGGAAAATGAATCGCTGCTGGAAAATTATCCCAGCGTTTTTCAGGCGCTGACAGAGAACCTTCACACCGAAAAGGATGTGATGCAGAAGGCGTACTTTAAGCTTTGGAGCTATATTCGGGATAAGGGCGAGTCGGAGGAGGCAAAGAGCTATTCGACGGTTGTTTTTGCCCGGATCTTTCAGATTGAGGAAAAAAACGGCAGTAGGTTTCTGCACGAAAAGACCATACTGGATTATGTGCTGACGTCACCGTCGGATGCGATCAAGAGCGCTTTGAACAGCGCAGAAAATTATCGGCTGGAACTGAAAAAGAAAAAGGAACGTGTCCAGGAAGCTCTGAAAAAACGTCAGAACCAGGAAACGCCGGAGTTGAACAATGCCCCGGAGGAAAAGAGCACCACGGAACAGACGGATGACGAAGACCTGTCATGGATGGCCGTGCATGAACTCATCAAGGAGATCGGCACCTCCCGTTATGGCATGGTATCGCTGACTTATGCTTCCAAGCTGCTTTATACCGAGCTGAAAAAGCGGGTCGTGGGGCAGGATAACGCCATCAACTGCTTTGTCCGGGGATTTTTCGAGGCGTATTCCAAGAGGATCCTGCTCTCCAAGAAAAAACAGCCTGCGGTAACCTTCCTGTTTGCGGGACCTCCCGGTGTCGGAAAGACTTTCTTAGCGGAAACGGGTGCAAAGATCCTGGGGCTGCCCTTCCGGCGCTTTGATATGAGTGAATTTGCCGACCATGAATCGGCGTTGGCCTTTGCAGGCTCCAACCAGGTGTATTCCTCCGGGAATCCCGGATTGGTGACGGGATTTGTGGACGAGAACCCGGAGTGTGTGCTCCTGTTTGATGAGGTGGAGAAGAGCCATCCGGTGACGATCCGGCTGTTTCTGCAGATGCTGGATTCAGGCAGACTGCGGGATACCTTTACCAAGAAGGTGGTTTCTTTCAGCCGGGCGATCATCATTATGACGACGAATACCGGCAGACAGCTGTACGAGGGATTTGAGGGGGAGGATTTTTCGCATATCTCGCGGAAGGTCATTCTGGACGCCTTGAAGAACGATATCAACCCCATTACGAAGCAGCCGTATTTCCCGCCGGAGATCTGCTCACGGTTCTCGGCAGGCAACGTGGTGATGTTCAACTATCTCACGGCTGCCGTGCTGAAATCCATTATCGAGAAAGAGATCAGCACCAGGATCAAGGGCTACCGGGAATTTGTGGGCCTGCAGATCAACGTGGACGACAATCTCTATCCCACACTGCTGTTTGCGGAGGGCGGCAATGCCGATGCCCGGACCATTACCAACCGGGCAAGGAGCTTCATCAGCGACGAGGTTTTCGAGCTGCTGCGGATCGTCACCTCACCAAGGATCAATAAAGATCTGAACGAGCTGCGGCGGATTGATATCCAGGTGGATATCCCCCTTGACCGGGAGAATATCCGGGAGCTGTATGTGCCCGATCACAAGCCGGTGCTGCTGATCTTCTCCGATGAGGCGACCTTCCGCCGGCTGAACCACATGACTTCGCTGTATGATTTCTATCATGCCACCACCATTGAGGAAGCTAAAAGGATCTTTGAACAGAATACGGTCACTCTGATTATTGCCGATCCCAGCTTCGGGATCAACTGGAACCGCCGTCCGGAGGATTTCTGTCTGAATATCGAGGATGTGGAGTCGCCGGCCAGGGATTTCCTGTGGTTCGCGCTTGAGAACTATCCGGGGGTTCCGTTTTATATGATCCAGTGCAACCACATGTATTACAGCGAGGAGGAGAGAGATTCCTTCCAGAGACTGGGGGTGCGGGATATCATTGACGGCAATCTGCCCCTGCCGGAGGTCTCGGCGGCTGTGTTCGATATCTGCAGGGATATCCAGCGGCAGAACAGTGTAAATATCCTTGCCAAGACCAATAAGGTGCTGACCTTTGAGACCTCACAGCTCATGCCCGAGAAGGACAGGGCGGTGATACGGCTGTTTGATTTCGAGCTGGAGAACGCCATCAATGCGGATGATGCGGAGAACATCCTGAGCAATGCGTCCAAGCCCGATACCAGGTTCGGGGATGTGATCGGGGCGGAGGAAGCGAAGAAGGAACTGTCGTTTTTTGTGAATTACCTGAAATCACCGAAGAAATATATCGGAACCGGTCTGTGCCCGCCGAAGGGGGTGCTGCTGTACGGACCTCCCGGCACGGGGAAGACCATGCTTGCCAGGGCAATGGCAGGAGAAGCGGATGTCACCTTCATCGCCATGGAGGGCAACAGCTTTATGCGGAAATATGTCGGCGAGGGTGTCCGGATGATTCACGAGCTGTTCCGCAAGGCGCGGAAATATGCGCCGACCATCGTATTCATCGACGAGATAGATACCATTGGCATGGAGCGCTCCGACAGCGACCATTCACGGATCGTTGCCGAGAACCTCACGGCGCTGCTCACCGAAATGGACGGTTTCAATACCGATCCGTCCAAGCCGGTATTTCTCCTGGCCGCTACCAATTACAGCATTGACGGGAACAGCAGACTGCGGCTGGACCCGGCTCTGGTCAGACGGTTTGACAGCCGTATCTATGTCGATCTGCCGAACCGGGATGAACGCCGCCGGTATATGGAGCTGCGGACACAGAAGAATCATGCCTTCCGTCTGAGCAGTCAGATGCTGCAGAATATTGCGGTGCGATCCGCCGGCATGAGTCTGGCGCAGCTGGAGAACGTGATGGAACTGTCCCTGCGGATGGCGGTCAGGGAAGGAATGCTGAGTATCACCGATGAGCTGTTCGACGACGCCTTTGAGACATTCAACAGCGGCGAGCGGCACAATCTCGATCCCCAGGAGCTGGTGAGGACGGCGAGACATGAGGCAGGACATACAGTGATGAGCTGGCTTTCAGGAGAGAAGCCGACGTATGTCACCATCACACCGAGAGCCGGTTACGGCGGCTATGTCCATACGGGAGACAGCGAGGACAAGCATCACTACACCCGGAAGGATCTGCTCAGCAGGATCAGGATCGCACTGGCAGGACGTGCGGCGGAGATCCTTTACTACGGTGATGAAGACGGTCTCACCACCGGTGCCGCCAACGATCTGGAAGCGGCCACCTCGATAGCCTATCAGATGATCTGTTCCTTCGGAATGTCGGAAACCTTCGGACCGATCAGTCTGGCAGGGGAGAGTCTGGTGCGCAACGAGCTCGTCCGGAAGGAGGTCAGCGGAATCCTCGAAAGAGAACTGAAAACCGTGACACAGCAGCTTGAAAAGCAGCATACGGCAATGAATCTGCTGGTCAGGGAGCTTGTGGTGAAGAACCACCTGACGGAGACCCAGATCATGGTGCTGCTGAAGGAAGCCGGCAATACCTGCAAGCAGCTCCCTTCGTAACATTTCCATAGGAACAAAAACTCCATAGACTTCCGTAACAGGAGGTCTATGGAGTTGATTTTTTGGCTATTTGGAAATGTCCTCGGGATTATAGAGCTTATAGTGAGATTTGCCGTTCCGCTTGACATAATAGAGTGTCTGGTCCGCATGATTCAGTGCAAGCTCCAGTTCTTCTTTGGAGCCGCCCCGGAAGCCTGCAATACCGATAGAGCAGGAGATTTTCTTGTTGTCCGGGATATGAATCTCCATGTTGAGCTTCTGGCTGATGCGGTCCACAAAACCGTCCTCGATCTCACGATAGATACGTTCTGCGAAATCGACACCCTCGTCCTCGGTCTTGTCATAGAGCAGGATGATAAATTCATCGCCGCCGTAGCGGACCGCAAGACCTGTGCCCTGGGTCATACGCTTGAAGATTTCGGCAAAGGTGACCAGTACCAGGTCGCCGACTTCGTGACCGAAGGTATCGTTGTAATATTTGAAGTTATCCAGGTCGAGATAGAGCAGGACATTGCTGCGGTTGTTGCCCTGGGAACAGATGATCTCCGCCTGTCGGCTGAAGCCGTTACGGTTCATAATGCCGGTAAGGTGATCGGTGATCGCGGACTGTTCGAGCTTCTGGTTCATGCGCTCAATCATCATGCGGTTGTCGATTCTTCTCATCATTTCACAGAACTGGCTGAACGCAAACTTGAGGATCATCAGATCGTCGCCGTTGAGCTGTATACGGCCGCCCAGAGAACGCCGCTTGATACGCACATAGCTGAGGAAGACCGTCTCCGTATCGGCTTCTTCCTCAATGATGGGAATACCGATGAGCGTCATAATCAGCTTTTCGTTGAAGGGCTTCATCAGGGGGGTGAACTGGGTGAAATTCTTGTCGGCACGCTTCGAGAGGAAGGCCTGCTTGTAGGTCTTGAAGAAATCGAAGATCTCGTCGATTACCTCGTCCGACAGCGGTTCTCTTTCGCTCTCATGCATCATCTCACGTTTGCCGTCCTTGCGGCGGAGGATGATGATCTCGTCCAGGCTGTAGCTGTTTTTGATGACTGCCGAGGTATTGAGGTAGAGATCGTCCACGTTCATATTCTCACGGCTGATTGCCTCCTGCAGGACGGTGAGGAACTTGATGTCCTTTTCGCGCCTGCCCAGCTTGACTTCCGTACCGGCGTGGCGGGCGAGCTGGAGGATCTGTGTCAGGGGGAGCTCATCGTGCATGTGGATAATAGGCTCCGGATGACGGGTGCCGTGTGCGGCAAAGTATTCCAGCTGTTTTTTCTTACGGAACAGCCCCTCCTTCTCACAGAAGCGGATGCCGTCATGGATGGCTTCATCGGCTTTTTCTTTCTCTCCCTCCTTGAGATAGAGGGTGGCCTGTTCCAGGGCGTAGATGGGGTAGGCAAAGAACAGCGCACTGGAGGCGGTTTTTGACTTTTCCTTCACATAGTCAAACTGTTCCTGGCAGGGACCGAAGTTATTTTCATAGCTGTACAGCATACCCTTGACGAGATGATACAGCAGCAGGTCTTCATCCCACACACCGTCATTCGCCTCCTGGAGCACCATAATCATGTGCTCCACGTTGACCTCCATTTTGCTGAGGAAATAATAGCTGTTGTAATATTCCTTCTGATAGTAGCAGCTAATGGCAATCATGCTGTACAGCTTGATGGTACTGCAGGCGCTGATGGAATGATAGCTGATCTCCTTGAGCATTTTGATAATCAGCTCAATGATGGCAATGGTTTCCGCATAATCCTCCGCAACGAAGTGATCCATCGCAAGGTTATACAGGGAGTTCATCACATCATCCGGCTCCTCCAGTTCAACCAGGTTGAGGACGCTCTTGAGGAGATAGCTGTGAGCCTCTTCAAAATCCTCCAGAATGATGCTGTTATAGCCCAGTCCGGCGAGCATGTGCGATTCACGCAGCGGATTCGGTTTGCACAGGACGGCCAGGCGCTTTTCGTACATTTCCCTGACAAAGCGGTGGTGACCCGTGCGGGAATAGAGGATGATATTCTTCATGTAGGCGTTCAGCAGGAAGTTGTCGTTGCCTAATTCGGTACCGATCTGGATACCCAGATTGAAGTAATAGGGCTCCTTCTTGCCGTCCGCGATAGCCTGAATGGTATCGTTGTCGTTTTCAAAGCCAAAGACATAGAGATAGGCAAGGAAATTGGTAAAGCCGAACTGCTTTGCCTTCTCGACAATGGCAGGATCGACCACATAGTTGAAGTCATACTCAAAAATATTCTTACAGATGCCGCAATAGGTTGACCAGAGCAGGATCTCCGCCTTGCAGGCAAGGAAGCTGTCGTTCATCTCTTCCGCAATCTTCACACATTCCTCGCAGTATTTCTGCACAGGCTTTGACTGGAAAACGATCATTCTGGCGCGGGCATAAGTATAGTAGTACTGGTAGCGGATCATGGGGTCCTCGCTATGGTGGCACTGCATATCCGTCAATTTATCGCACAGTACCAGAGCGTGATCCACCTGTCCGAAGTTCATATCAATGAGAGCCGC
The DNA here is from genome assembly GCA_900316925.1 of uncultured Eubacteriales bacterium. Lineage (GTDB taxonomy): Bacteria > Bacillota > Clostridia > Oscillospirales > Acutalibacteraceae > UBA1213. The sequence continues at coordinate 8,817 of ONEU01000115.1, read as the reverse complement.
CAACAGCGTAAGCCGGATCTGTTCGATCCGTTTCAGACGGATGGTCTTCTCATCCATACGGCTCAGGATATTATTCATGTAGTAGTAAGCATCGTGCAGGGAGAAGGTGTAGTACATATTCTGGAGCTTCTGGAAATACTCTTCCTTCAGGTCCTTGTCAAACCAGAATTCATCCTGCACATCCATGGTTCTTTCGCTGTCCAGACTGCCCCATTCGAGCTGGAGATCCTGATCGGCCACGGCCTGCATCAGATCAGCCCAGACATCCTTTTTATAGTCAGCGATGATAAACTCGTCGTTGTACATCAGGATGGCATGGATATTCACAGCCTGGTCGATGATAAAGCGGAACAAGCGGATGGTGCTGTACGGAGCCAGATGGAATTTTGAGAGGATCAGGATGAGATGGTGCTCCTTGGAGATATATTCGAGCATACTGATAATATTCTGCAGCATCCGGTAGGTCTCGAACTGGATCTCAAACTGCAGGATATCCTCACGTCTGGTGCAGCAGTCATCCCGGATAAAGCCGGCGAGCGGCTCGATATGCATGGAATAGACATGACAAGCTGTCAGGAACTCCTCAACGGTCATGGAAGATTTGTAGTAGCTGTCATAGCACTGGCGGATCCATTGCAGGAAGGGAGCAAAGGTGCTGTGCATCTCGTGCATAGCATACTCGTGGTACAAGAACACCTTGTTTTCTGTTTTATCCACATCGGCAAGAATTTCTTTTTTGGTAATATCCAGGGTGTTATAGTGCTTGATAAAGATGACGTTTCTATTCTGTTTTTGCACATAAGAGGCTACAACGCTCTGTACATAGGTTTTAAAATCCATACAATCCCTCCCAGGGCGCCAATTGATACAATTGAAAGAAATATTACTATTATTATACCATGTTTTTAGGATAAATCAATAGAAAAAACTGAAATATTTATGAATTATTGTGTATTTGCTCAAAAAGAAAATCATACGAAGGGGAATAATAAGGAGAATATGCCGAAACATCTCACAAAATGCGGAATTTTTGCGGTTCTGAACGGGAAAAATGATGATAATAGATAGAAATTCACAGAAAGAACCAAGAGAGGAGGAAAACAAATATGCACAAAAATACCAAAACTTGTTGCGAAATAAATGATAATTGTGTATAATGATTGTAATCAAAAAGCCGGGTGACGGTGAGGAAGAAAAACGTCAGGAACAGGAGGCTGATGAAATGCTGAAAGATTTTGAGACCAAAAAACGAGAGGATAAGGGCACGCTGAATACGGAGATCAAGGAGCTGCAGGCACAGCTGCTGTCGCAGCAGCAGTTACTGATGAAAGAGAAGCTCCCGGTAGTGGTGCTGATTGAAGGCTGGGCAGCAGCGGGCAAGGGCAGTCTGATCAAGGAGTTCATCAGCGAGCTTGACCCCCGTTTTTATTCGGTTGTTTCGCCGGTGGTACTGCCGGAAGCGGAGGAGCGGTACCCGTTTTTGTATTCGTATATGAAAGCCATTCCGGTAAACGGCAAGGTCACATTTCTGGATTCCGGGTGGATGGAGAACGTGGTGCGCAAATATCTGCGGCACGAGATCACCAAGGATGAGTATCGCCGGCGACTGCGGCAGGTGAACGAATTTGAGCGTCAGCTGCGGGACGGAGGGTATGTGATCCTGAAAATCTTCCTGCATATTGACAAGCAGGAGCAGTATAACCGGTTGTATGAGCTGGTAGAGGAGCCGAAGACCGAGTGGCGTGTGAACCGGGAGGATCTGTGGCAGCACAAGGAATACAAGCGATTCATGGAAGCCTATGATGATTTCATGGATAAAACCGGAGACACGATCGGATGGCACATTCTGGACGGGAGCCGTCGGAAAACGGCAGTGAGGGATGCCCTGAAGCTGTTGGTACAGCGGATAGACCGTGCGGTTCAGGAGGGCAGGTATGAAGGAACGACACTGGAGGAAGATTTCCCGCTGCGGGAGATGCCCCGACTGGCGGAAGTAGATCTGACCCCGTCGGTAGAGGAGGAGGAGTACAAGAAGGAGCTGAAGAAGCTGCAGGAGAGGCTCAGCGAGCTTCACAATGTGCTTTACCGGAAGAAGATCCCGGTGATATTATGTTACGAAGGATGGGATGCCGCGGGAAAAGGGGGCAACATCCGAAGGGTGACGTATGCGCTGGACCCGCGGGGATTTGATGTACATCCGATAGCGTCCCCATTGCCGCACGAGCTGAACCGGCACTATCTGTGGCGATTCTGGACACGGCTGCCGAAGACGGGGCATATCTGCATATTTGACCGGACATGGTACGGACGGGTGATGGTAGAGCGTCTGGAGGGATTCTGTTCAGAGAAAGAGTGGCGGCGAGCATATCACGAGATCAACGAATTTGAGCGGATGCTGACAGACTGGGGAGCGGTATTGCTGAAATTCTGGATACACATTGACCAGGACATCCAGTTAGAGCGTTTCACCCTGCGTGAGAACACGCCGGAGAAGCAATGGAAGATCACCGATGAAGACTGGCGCAACCGTGAGAAGTGGGACGAATACGAGGTAGAGGTTGACGAGTTATTACAAAAGACCAGCACGAAGAACGCACCCTGGTACATCATCGAATCCAACGACAAGAAGTACGCACGTCTGAAAACCCTCCGCATCATCGTCAAAGCCCTCGAGAAAGCCTGCGAAAAACACTTCAAACGCACCATGGAATAGTGGCGGTGCCCCTTATGAGGGGCGCTTGCTGGCTGTTTTTTCAAAAGTTTTAGACTCAGCTTTCTATTCAAGTACCCGTGCCTGCATTATCGCAATTGTAAACGAGATTGGATGTCGGACGATTGAAGGTCAATCAGTCGTTGGTAAATTGGGACCGGCAGCTTGCCGGCTGGCGTGGAGATTTGCTGAAAAAAGGAGCTTCGTTCAAGTCCTGAGATGGCTTGAACGAAGCTCTTTGTATGTTTGTGGGATGTCTTCAGAAATCAGTCTGTCAGTGATTGATGCAGAATTTGTTCGGCCGCTTTGATGCCGTCCACCGCCGCCGACATGATGCCTCCGGCGTATCCGGCGCCCTCACCGCACGGATAAAGCCCCTTTAGTGAAACGGACTGCATACTGTCGTCCCGGGGGATCCGCACCGGCGAGGAACTGCGGCTCTCAACTGCCGTCAGAATGGCGTCACCGTCCGCAAAGCCTTTGAGACGGCCGTCCATCATCCCCAGTCCCTCCCGCATGGCATCCGTCATAAAGGAGGGGAGACATTGATCCAGGGAGGTCAGGGTATATCCGGGACGATAGCTCGGCTCTACGGAACCGATCCCCCTGGAAGGCGTTTTTGTCAGAAAATCGCAGACACGCTGTACCGGTGCGTGGTAATTTCCGCCGCCGCAGAGAAAAGCACTCTCTTCCAGTCTGCGCTGCAGCGCCACACCCGCCAGTACGTCGCTGCTTCCGAAATCATCAGGTGAGATGCCCACTAAAAGAGCGGAATTGGCGTTTGTTTTGTCACGGGCAAATTCACTCATACCGTTGGTGACAAGCCTGCCCTGTTCGCTGGCAGCCGCAACCACCGTTCCCCCCGGACACATACAGAAGGTGTAGACACCTCTTCCGGAGCTTGTGTGCACGGCTAATTTATAGTCGGCAGCGGGAAGATACGGACTTTCACACATCGCACCATACTGGCTGCAGTTAATCATGCTTTGCAGATGCTCAATCCGCACTCCCATGGCAAAAGGCTTCTGCTCCATCATCACGCCGCTCTCATGCAGCATGGTGAAGGTATCCCGTGCGCTGTGTCCGATGGCAAGAATCAGGTGATCTGTCTCCACCGTCTGGGAAGTACCGTTGTGCTCGATGACAGCAGCGGTCAGACGGCCGTTTTTAGAGCGCAGTCCCGTGAGCTTCGTCTGGAACAGCACCTCACCGCCCAGGGAAATGATCTTTTCCCGGATATTCCTGACGGTGGTTTTCAGCTTATCCGTGCCGATATGGGGTTTTGCCAGATAGAGAATCTCTTCCGGCGCACCATGAGCGGCAAATTCCAGCAGTACTTTGCGGATACGGGCGTCATTGGTGCCGGTGTTGAGCTTGCCGTCGGAGAATGTCCCGGCGCCGCCCTCTCCGAACTGGACGTTGGAGGTCGCATCCAGAATCCCGTCGGTATGGAAACGCAGGACATCCTTTGTCCGGCTGTCCACGTCACGCCCTCTTTCGATCAGCAGCGGACATTGCCCCGCATCCGCTAAGATCAGCGCCGCAAACAGACCGCAGGGACCGCTGCCGACGATGATGGGACGTTTTGACAGCTTCCTTGAAGCCGGAAGCCGGTACTGATATTCCTTTACAACAGCAGCGCTGCGGCATTTTTTACAAACGGCATTCTCACTTCCGTGAACCGTCACATCCACGGAAGCCAGAAAATGAATCTGCTCCTTCCGGCGGGCGTCAATGCTCCGTTTATAGAGGGAGACAGAGGCAAGTTCGCCGATACCGACACGCAGTTTCCTGGCAGCGGCTTTTTTTAATTCCAGTTCGTCATAATCCAGCGGGAGGGTAATATCGTTAATGCGTAACATAGTGTCACCTGCTATCCGGTAATACTGTCGGCGGCCAACAGCGCACTTCCGACGGCAAAGTGGAGGTTAAAACCGCCGCAGTCACCGTCAACGTCGAGGAGTTCGCCGCAGACATAGAGATGTTTGATGCTTCTGGCCATCAGGGTGTCGGGGTCGATCATCTCCGAACCGAAACCTCCGGCACTCACCTGAGCATTTTTCAGAGCGTCGGAGCGGACGGGTGTAAACAGGAGATGCTTGGCGGAGTGCGCCAGTTTTTTCAGATCCTGCCGGCTGAGAGCGGAGCAGATTTTGTCAGACAAGCCGCATTGACCTGCCACGACAGCCGACAGACGTTTATGGAGCGCCCCGGATAACAGTTCCGAGGCGTATTTTTCAGAAAACAGCGGTCTGCATCCGGTGAGATAATCACACAGCTCCGGAAATGTATACGCACTCATCACATCCGCCGAGAGCTTCAGTTCCCGACAAGGCTGTCCATCCACCGTCCCCGAGAGGAAAAATTCGTTGACGGCTCTTGATAATTCAAACACGCAGATACCCGAAATCCCATAGTCCGTGAACTGAATCTCACCTTCTGTGAATCTGAGCGGTTTCCCGTCAGCCAGGAGGGTGACGGAACCCTTGGCACGCACGCCTTTGAGAGATTTGAATGTCTCTTTGGTACAGACGGGCGAGAGAGCGGCAAACAGCGGTGAATGGGAGAGACCGAGTGACCTGAGCAAAGCGTAACCGCTGTCATTGGCGCCGAGCTGAGAGGATGCCTGAGAGCCGGTGGCGAAGATGACATACTCCGCATCCACCGTTAAGTCCGGGGAGCTGATGAGAAATCGCCCTTTTTCCTTCCGGACAGAGGAGATCGGACAATCGCAAAGCTCTTCCACACCCAGCCGATGGCAGGCAGAGCGGAGCGCATCAAGGATCGTAGACGCCTGATTACTGTGGGGATAGAGACGGCCGTCGGCTTCCTGACGCAGTAAGACACCGAGGGAACGCATGAACCGGTGCATATCATCCGGCGAGAAATGACGGAGTACGGATTGAATCAGCCCGGTGTCGCCGTGATAGCGGTCGGGAGAGACAAGGGCATTGGAGATATTACAGCGGCCGTTTCCGGTAGCGAGGAGCTTTCTGCCGGTTTTAGGCTGTTGTTCAAGAATCAGGACACATCCTTTGCCGAATTTCTGTGCACATCCGATGGCGGCAGTCAGACCGGCAGGACCTCCGCCGATCACAGCAACCTTCATTTTCTTTCGGAGCATTCATCCGCCCCCTTTCGTAAAACATTGATAATATGAAAAAGTATTTACTTGTGCGGTATCGTCAACTGCCAGTTCTGAATAACAACGACTGATTGACCTTGAATTGTCCGAAATCTATCCTCGTTTACAACTGCGATAAAGCAGGCCTGGGTACTTGAATAGAAAGCGGAACCTGAAATTTTTGAAAAAACGTACAATTACAATCCCCGCACCTTGCGGGGATTTCATCAGAAGAAAGCAGGCACGGGTACTTGAATAGAAAGCTGAGTCTAAAGTTTTTGAAAAAACAGCCAGCAAGCGCCCCGTCAAGGGGCACGGCGGCGGACGTAGAAAATACACAGCCTTGCTGTGCCGTGCCGGATGTTAGCGACACTGCACCCTCGCCCTACCACAAACAGAGTGAGCGTAAGCGAACGACAGCGTGACACGGGTGCGCAGGCTCTGCGCTTAGGGTGCAAAGATGCTGCCGCGGATGGTTTTGGAGATTTCGACTTTGACGGGTTTGTCTTCGGGGTCGGTGGGGTGCATATAGACGCTCTGGACAAGGCCGACCCCTAAATAGAGACAGGCAACAGAGGAACCGCCTGAACTGAAAAAGGGGAGGGTGATGCCGACAACGGGAAGAATGCCCAGAACCATGCCTAAATTGATAAAGACCTGGATACCGATGAGGGTGAAGAAACCGATACAGATGCTTTTGCCAAGAGGATTGCTTGCCTGTGAGGAGATTTTCAGGACCTTGAGCAGGAGGAGAACAAATAGCAGAAGGATCGCCGCACAGCCGATGAACCCTAATTCTTCGCCGGCAACCGTAAAGATAAAGTCGTTTTCCTGATAGGGAACAACGTCGTTGGCCACACGGGGACCGTTGAATAAGCCCTTGCCGGTAATGCCGCCGGAGGCGATGGAGACCTTGCCCTGATACTGCTGCCAGCCGTATGTCTGCATGGTGGCGTCGTCGGCACCGAAGAGCACCATCAGACGGTTGCGCTGGTCGTCATTGACGATCTTTGTCCAGAGCAGCGGGACCGCACAGAGAATGGCAACAAATAACACAATGAAATACCGCATCTGCACGCCTGCCGCAAAGGACATGACCAGAAACATGAACGCAAAGACCAGAGCGGCACCGTCGTCACCCTGGAGATGGATCAGTCCGATGGGAATGACGGCGTGGAGAATGAGGGTAAGTACCCCGAGGAAGGTTTTCAGACGGTTCTTCTCGATCAGCACCGCTAAATGCTTTGAGAAAGTGACAATAAAACAGATCTTCGTCAGCTCGGAGGGCTGGAAGGTGATGCCGCCGGGCAGCCGGATCCATCCGACATCATCTGTGCCGGCAACCTGGATGCCGATGAAGAATACCGCAAAGGTGAGCAGCAGCGCAAAGCCGCCGATGTACCAGGAGAGCTTGGCAATGAAGTTGTAGTCGATCAGCGAGATGACCACGGCGGCAGTATAACCGAGAATGACGGCAATGATCTGCGTTTTCAGAAAATTAACATCGCCATCACGCTGTTGACTGGCAATCAGACAGCAGCCATAAAAAGTAGCGATGATCGTGAGCAGCCAGAAGGTTTTGTCCGTCTGCCGAAAGTAGTCGGCGACGGCATGAATGATCGTTTTGATAGGCAGCACTCCTTTCTTTCTACTATTATATTATTTCCCGTCCGTCAGCGCAATAGCCAAAGTTACCTTATCCGAGGAAACACCCTTCCGCATTTTCGGTAAAAATATTGGTTTGTGTCTTTGTTGAAAAAAAGTCGAAGGTTCTGCGTGAAAGGTTTGACAAACGGAAAAATTCGTGGTATGATGAGAGCAAAGGATAACTGCATGGAAAAGGACGCGGATTTCCGGAAGTGCAGACAGAGAACGGCGGTCGTCGGCTGGAAGCTGCCGTATACACGGGAAATCCGACACCACCTTGGAGCAGTGCGGCGAAAGGAAAGCCCGTAAGCCGTAACGTAGGCCTGCGTTAAAGGCGAAGAGTCAAACTCGTTAAGGACGGTAGAATATACCGTTAAAACAGGGTGGAACCGTGGAGCTATTGCGCCGCCCCTGAGCTGTATCACAGCTTGGGAGCGGTTTTTTTTGCTCGGACCGGCAAACCCGATAATTATTACAGGAGGGAAATAAAATGATCAAGGTTGAATTGAAGGATGGAATCATCAAGGAGTACGAAAACGGCACAACCGCTGCTGATGTGGCAAAGTCACTGGGCTCAGGGCTGTATAAGTCTGCCTGCGTGTGCCGTGTGGACGGCGTTGTCTGTGACCTGAGAACCGAACTCGACAAGGACTGTAAGCTTGAGATCGTCACCTTTGACGAGACGGACGGAAAGAAGGCTTTCTGGCACACCACTTCTCATGTGTTGGCGCAGGCTGTCAAGAGACTGTTCCCGTCTGCCAAGTTTGCCATCGGCCCGGCGATCGACAGCGGTTTCTACTATGATTTCGACGTGGAAAAAGCGTTCTCGCCGGAGGATCTGGAGAAGATCACCGCCGAGATGAAAAAGATTGTCAAAGAAGGATTTGCGGTGGAGAGATTCCTGCTGCAGCCCGATGAAGCCGTAAAGCTGTTGGAGGACATGAACGAGCCCTATAAGGTTGAACTGTGCAAGGAACATTCCGACAAGGGTGAGCCGATCAGCTTCTATAAGCAGGGAGAGTTTACCGATCTGTGTGCAGGCCCCCATCTGATGACGGTCGCCAATATCAAGGCCATCAAGCTGACGGCGTGTACCGGTGCCTATTGGCGGGGTGATTCCAAGAACCATCAGCTTTGCAGAGTGTACGGTGTGTCCTTCCCGAAGGCAGCTCAGCTGGAGGAGCATCTGAAGATGCTGGAAGAGGCAAAAATGCGTGACCACAATAAGCTGGGAAGAGAACTGGAATACTTCACGACGGTGGATTACGTTGGCCAGGGACTTCCGGTGCTGCTGCCGAAGGGTGCGAGAGTGGTACAGCTTCTGCAGAGATGGGTG